>JBBDSN010000042.1:0-9620 GCA_040904885.1 Gemmatimonadota bacterium
AGTCGTCGCCGTCCTGCGTGGCGCGGCAGGAGAGCGCGAACGCGTCGGAGCCGCTCCCTGCCTCGGACAGCGCGTACGCACCGACGGTGTCCGTCGCGAGCCGCGGGAAGTAGCGCGCCCTCAAGTCGTCGTTCCCCCAACGGAGGAAGGCGTTGATGAAGAGCGTGTTCTGCACGTCCACGAGCACCCCGATGGACGGATCGACCTTCGAGAGCTCCTCGACCACGAGCACCGAGGTGAAGAAGTCTGAGGCCGTGCCGCC
The DNA here is from genome assembly GCA_040904885.1 of Gemmatimonadota bacterium. GTDB lineage: Bacteria > Gemmatimonadota > Gemmatimonadetes > Longimicrobiales > Gaopeijiaceae > JAWLHJ01. Next base: position 263 of record JBBDSN010000042.1, read on the forward strand.
GTACGTCTCCGGAATCTCGATGCCCATGAGCCCGAGCTCGAAGAGCTGGCTGATGATGCCGGCGTCCATCTGCTGCGCCTCGTCCATCTCCCGGACCTTGGGAGCGATCTCGGATTGGGCGAAGTCGCGCACCGCTTCCTGGAACATCCGCTCGTCTTCGGAGAGGGTGGTCAGCGCGGGCCTGGGCTCGGTAAGCAACGTGGGCATGGCGTCTCTGGGCTCTATCTGAAAGTCGGGAAGCCGGCGGGATGCGGGCGGCCGGGCACCCACGAAGATGGTCCCGTGGGGGCTGTGGATCCAGTTCTATGAGGATGCGGGGCGGACCCCGAATGCTGAGCCGGGGCTGGGGGCCGCGTTGGGGCGGGCCTCAAAGCGCGGATTTCCAGGCTTTTCGTCCGCCGCCGCCCGGGTCTGTCCCGCTGACCTTGACCTTCGCCGGTGCCGCCATCATCGTCAGGCTCTTCGCACGACCGACAGGTCCACAGTTGGAGATGCAGCATGTCCGATATTCCCAGTGATCTTCTCTACTCCGAAGAGCACGAGTACCTCAAGGCCACGGACGAAGAGGGAGTCTACACGGTCGGTGTCACCGACTACGCGCAGGGAGAGCTCGGCGACGTCGTCTACGTGGAGCTTCCGAACCGCGGCTCGTCGTTCAGCAAGATGGACGTGTTCGGCACCATCGAGGCCGTGAAGGCCGTGAGCGATCTGTACTGCCCCATCCAGGGCGAGATCGTGGGCGTCAACGAGGCGCTCGAAGACGATCCCTCGCTCGTGAACTCCGACCCGTACGGGGAAGGGTGGATGGTTCGACTGAAGATCGTGAACCCCGACGACCTCGAAAACCTCCTTACCGCCGACGGCTACGCCGACCACATCGACTGACGTCTCCCGCGAGGCCTCCAGGAAAACCCTACAGATGACCCGCATTGACGCGCCCGCTGACTTCGCGGACCGCCATCTCGGGCCCGACGATGCGGACGTCGCCGGGATGCTGGAGACGCTTGGCTACGCGTCGCTCCAGGACGTGATCCGAGACACCGTGCCCGCGTCCATTCTGCACGAGACGCAGCTCGCGCTCCCCGAGGCGCTCCCCGAGGCGGCCCTGCTCGAGAAGCTGCGCACCGTCGCGGCGAAGAACCGCGTCTTCCGATCGTACCTGGGCATGGGGTACGCCGACACGCACGTGCCGGGCGTCATCCAGCGCAACATCCTCGAGAACCCGGGCTGGTACACGCAGTACACGCCCTACCAGGCCGAGATCGCGCAGGGACGGCTCGAGGCGCTGCTGAACTTCCAGACCATGGTCATGGACCTGACCGGCATGGAGATCGCCAACGCTTCGCTGCTGGACGAGGCGACCGCCGCGGCGGAGGCGATGCACCTGGCCTACGGCGAGCACAAGCACGACGGCGACGTGTTCTTCGTGTCGGAGCTCTGCCACCCGCAGACCATCGCGGTGGTCAAGACGCGGGCGGAACCGATCGGGGTCGAGGTCGTGGTGGGCGATCACCGCAAGCAGGCATTCGGCGACCGGGTGTTCGGGGCGCTCCTCCAGTATCCGGCGACGGATGGCCGGGTGCTCGACTACCGCCCCTTCGTGGAGCAGGCGCACGAGGCGGGCGTGCTCGTGATCGCCGCGGCCGACCTGCTGTCGCTCGCGCTCATCGAGCCGCCGGGGTCGTGGGGCGCGGACCTCGTGGTGGGCAACAGCCAGCGCTTCGGGGTGCCGATGGGGTTCGGCGGTCCGCATGCCGCGTTCATGGCCGCGCGCGAGGACTTCAAGCGGAAGATGCCGGGCCGCATCATCGGCGTGTCGGTCGACGCCGACGGGAAGCCGGCGCTGCGCATGGCGCTGCAGACGCGGGAGCAGCACATCCGGCGGGAGCGGGCGACGTCGAACATCTGCACGGCGCAGGTGCTGCTGGCGATCATGGCCGGCGCGTACGCCGTGTATCACGGGCCGGACGGCATCCGGAGCATCGCGGAGCGGGTGCGGGCGCGGGCGGGCGTGCTGTCGGCCGGGCTCGGGCTGCTCGGCCACGAGCTGCTGACCGATACGTACTTCGACACGATCCGGGTACGGCCCGACGACGACGCGGGCGCCGTGCTCGCGCGGGCGATCGCGCGCGGCATCAACTTGCGCGACTTCCGGGACGGCACCATCGGCATCGCGGTCGACGAGGTGACGCTGCCCGAGGACCTCGACGACGTGTTCGAGGTGTTCAACGGAGGCGAGGCGGCGGAGTTCACCGCGCGCTCGCTGGCCGAGTTGGGCGGGCCGCCGCCGCTGCCCGGATGGGCCGCGCGCACCTCGGCCTACATGGAGCACGAGGTCTTCAACAAGTATCACTCCGAGACGGAGATGCTCCGGTACCTGCACCGGCTCGAGTCGAAGGACCTTTCGCTCAACACGAGCATGATTCCGCTCGGCTCGTGCACGATGAAGCTGAACGCGACGACCGAGATGGCGGGCCTGACCTGGCCGGAGATCGGGAAGATCCACCCGTTCGCGCCGCGTGAGCAGGTCGGCGGCTACCTCGAGATCTTCGAAGACCTCGAGCGTTGGCTCGCCGAGATCACCGGGTTCAGCGCGACGTCCCTGCAGCCCAACTCGGGCGCGCAGGGCGAGTACACCGGGCTGCTCGTCATCCGGGCGTACCACCGCGACCACGGGGCGCCGCACCGGAAGGTGTGCCTGATCCCCTCGTCGGCGCACGGAACCAACCCGGCCAGCGCGGTCATGGCGGGGATGCGCGTGGTGGTGGTGAAGAGCTCGGACGACGGCACCGTCGACATGGACGACCTGCGGGCCAAGGCGACCGAGTACGCCGACGTGCTCGCGGCGATCATGATCACGTACCCGTCCACGCACGGCGTCTTCGAGGAGGACATCCGCGAGGTGTGCGAAGCGGTGCACCAGCACGGCGGGCTCGTCTACCTCGACGGGGCGAACCTGAACGCGCAGGTGGGCCTCGCCCGGCCGGGCGACTACGGCGCCGACGTGTGCCACATCAACCTGCACAAGACGTTCGCGATCCCGCACGGCGGGGGCGGCCCCGGCATGGGGCCGATCTGCGTGAACGAGAAGCTCGCGCCGTACCTGCCGGGCCATCCGTTCCACGAGGTCGGGGGCGAGCGCGCGATCGGGCCGGTCTCGGCCGCCCCGTGGGGGAGCTCGAGCATCCTGCCCATCTCGTGGGCGTACATCGCGTTGCTCGGGCCGGAGGGCGCGCGGCGGGCTTCGGAGATCGCAATTCTGAGCGCCAACTACATGGCGAAGCGGCTCGAGGCGCACTACGACATGCTCTACCGCGGTGAGAAGGGGCGGGTCGCCCACGAATTCATCGTCGATCTCCGGCCGCTCAGGAAGCGGAGCGGCGTGACCGAGGAAGACGTCGCGAAGCGCCTGATCGATTACGGATTCCATGCGCCGACCGTGTCGTTCCCCGTCGCCGGCACGCTCATGATCGAGCCCACCGAGTCCGAGTCGAAGGAGGAGCTCGACCGCTTCTGCGACGCGATGGTCTCGATCCGCGCGGAGATCGAGCAGATCGAGCTCGGCATTGCCGACGCGGACGACAACGTGCTCGGGAACGCGCCGCACACCGCCGCGATGGTGACCGCGGACGAGTGGACGCACCCCTACTCCCGGCAGCAGGCGGCCTACCCGGCGCCGTGGACGCTCGCGCACAAGTTCTGGCCGTCCGTGCGGCGGGTGGACAACGCCTACGGCGACCGGAACCTGATGTGCGCGTGCCCGCCGGTGGAGTCCTACGCGGGGGCCGAGGCGGAGTAGCCTGCGGGACGGAGACAGCCCATGGTGAAGCTCACCGAATGGCGCCTCCACCGGGACGGCCCGACGCCGGGCGCCCGCAACATGGCGCTCGACCACGCGCTCGCGGAGGCGTGCGCAGACGCCGCCGCCGACGGCTCCGCGGCGCTCCGCCTCTACGAGTGGGCCGAGCCGACCGTGTCGTTCGGCCGCAACGAGCCGGGCGCGCGGGTCGCCGCCGCCGAGGCGTACGTGCGCCGTCCGACCGGCGGCCGTGCCGTGCTCCACCACCGGGAGCTGACCTACGCCGTCGTGGTTCCCGAGCGCGCCCTGGGCGGACCACGTGCGGTCTACCGCGCCGTGAACGAGGCGTTGGTCGAAGGGTTGCGCCTGCTCGGCGCGGACGTGACGCTGGCGGGGGACGGTCCGGCGCTCCGGCCCGACGCGGGACCGTGCTTCGACGAGCCGGCGGCGGGGGAAGTCGTCGCCTCGGGCGGAAAGCTCGTGGGTAGCGCGCAGGTCCGGATGGATGGAGCTTTGTTGCAGCACGGCTCGATCCTGATCGAAGACGATCAGGCCGCGCTCGGATCGGCGTCGGCGGCGCGACCGCTGGTGCGGCTCGTCGCCGGGGTGACGGTCGGAGAGGTCCGGGATGCCGTGGAGGAGGGGTTCCGGCGTCGCTTCGCCGGGGCACGGTGGCACGCGGGCCGGTACGGCGGCGCGCTCCTGGCCGCGGCGGACCGCCACCAGAAGGAACGGTACGGAAACGACGACTGGACCTGGCGACGCTGAGGTCGCGCCGCGGGTCCGTGCGCCACGCGGGCCGACCGCGTAGGTAGCCTTCTAGGACGGGGACGCTGATGAAGAAGCTCCTGGCAATGGGCCTGGTGGGGATGGCGGCCGCGTGCGGCGGCGACGGAGACGAGGTGGCCCGGTCGGCTTCTTCGGATCCGTTTTGCCGTGAGGTGTTCCCGCGTGTCCAGGCGTACATCGCGGAGGCGCACGCGGCCAACCCCACCCCGGACGACCCGCGCTACGGCGGCACGGTGGTGGGCGCGAGCATCGGCGAGCTGCCGGACGGCATGAACTCGGCGGTGTCGTCGGCCTACGAGACGCGGCAGCATCAGGAGTTCGTGAACCTGATGCCGCTCATCAACTACGACGAAGACATCGTGCCCCAGCCGTACCTGGCCGAGTCGTGGGAGGTCTCCGAAGACGGAACGGAGCTCACCTTCCACGTTCGCCAGGACGTGTTCTGGCACGACGGCGAGCAGACCGACGCGCACGACGTGGCGTTCACGTACCGGACCGTCACCAACCCGGAGACGGCGTTCCCGAACACCGCGTTCTGGACGTACTACGTGAAGGGACCCGAGGGTGTCGAGGTGCTCGACGACTTCACGGTCCGCATCCGGCTCGAGCCGCACGCGGAGTTTCTGGACGCCTGGACGACGCTGGGCATCCTTCCCGAGCACCTGCTCGGCGAGGTCGCTCCGGCGGAGCTCCGCCAGCACCCCTACGGCACGCAGTGCCCGGTCGGGAACGGACCGTTCGTGTTCAGCTCCCATGCGCAACAGGACCGGTGGGTGTTCGACGCCAATCCGGGCTTCCCGCAGGCGCTCGGCGGCCGGCCGTTCATCGACCGCTACGTCTTCCGGGTGATCCCGGAGCAGACGACGCTGCTCACCGAGCTGTTGACCGAGAACGTCGACATCTACTTCGCGGTGCGGCCGGACCAGGCGCAGCGGATCATCGACGCGCCGGAGCTGGAGCTCATCGAGTTCACCTTCCGGGACTACGTGTTGGTGGCCTGGAACGCGCGGCGGCCGCAGCTGTCCGACCCCAGGGTGCGCCGCGCCATCACCATGGGCACGAACCGCGCGGAGATCGTCGAGGCGATTCTGCAGGGATACGGCACGGTGGCCAACTCGAGCGTGCCGCCGTTCCACTGGGCGTACGATCCGGACGCGGCGGTCTCGCTCGAGTACGATCCGGCGGCCGCCGGGGCACTCCTCGAGGAAGCGGGCTGGACCGATCGCGACGGCGACGGGGTGCGCGAGAACGAGGACGGGCTCCCGCTCTCCATCGCCCTGAAGTACAACGCGGGGAACCAGCGGCGGCAGAGCGTCGCCGAGATCATGCAGGCGCAGCTCTCCGAGATCGGCATCGAGGTGCGTCCACAGGTGGTCGAATGGGGGACCCTGCTGCAGCAGATCAACACCTCCGACCTCCGCGACTTCGACGGCGTGGTGATCGGGTGGGTGACCGAGTTCAAGCTCGACGACACGGATCTCTTCCACTCGGACCGCATCGATGAGCCGTACGCCTGGGCCGGCACCCAGAACCCCGAGATCGACCGCCTGATCGACACGTTGTCGGTGACGCTGGACCGGGAAGCGGCCATACCGCTCTGGGCCGAGTATCAGCGGGTGCTGGCGGAGGAGCAGCCCTACACGTTCTTCTATTTCCCCGAGCGTCTGGACGGCGTGAACCGGCGCGTGCGCAACGTGGTCATGGATCAACGCGGGGAGTGGGTGAGCATCAGGAACTGGTACATCGACCCGGCGTCCAGGTGAGCCCGGGGGCGTGACGCCGCACCGCCGCTGCCCGTGACCCGGTACATCGTTCGCCGCCTCATCGGCGCGGTCCCGCTGGTGCTCGGGGTCGCCACCATCGTGTTCTTCGTGGTGAACCTCGCGCCCGGCGACCCCACCCTCTACATGATCGCGCCCGGCATGACGGGCGACGTGGTCGAGCAGCTGCGCATCAACTACGGCCTCGATCAGCCGGTCCATATCCGCTACGTGAAGTGGGTCGGCGCCATGCTCACGGGCGACTTCGGCTACTCGTTCACCTACAACCGGCCCGTGGCGGAAGTCCTGATGGATTTCCTGCCGAACACGCTCATCCTGTCGGCGTGCGCGCTGGGGTTGGCGTTCCTGGTCGGGGTCGTGCTCGGTACGCTGCAGGCGGTGCGGCAGTACTCCGCCATGGACTCGGCCATGAGCGTCGTGCTGCTCTTCTTCTACTCGATGCCGTCGTTTTGGCTCGCGCTCATGCTGATCCTGATGTTCAGCCTCCTGGCGCGGAACGTGTGGGACTGGCCGATCTGGTTCCCGGGCTCGGGCATGACGAGCACGGGCTACGAGTTCCTCGGTCCGTGGGATCAATTCAAGGACCGCGTGCGCCACCTCGTCCTGCCGACCCTCTCGCTCTCTCTCGTGCTCACCGCGGGTATTGCGCGTTACATGCGCGGCAGCATGCTCGAGGTCGTCCGGCAGGACTTCGTGCGCACGGCCCGGGCGAAGGGGCTGCCCGAGCGGAGCGTGGTGTTCAAGCACGCGCTGCGCAACGCGCTCCTTCCGGTCATCACGTTGGTGGGGCTCTACGTGCCCGTGCTGTTCAGCGGGACCGTCTTCATCGAGATGATCTTCGCTTGGCCGGGCATGGGCCGGGCGCTCGTCGACGCGATCAACACGCGCGATTACCCCCTGGTGATGGCCGGCTCGTTCTTCTTCGCGATCATGGTCGTGCTCGCGAACCTCCTGGCCGACGTGCTGTACGCGGTGGTCGATCCGCGCATCCGCTATGACTGAGCGGAGAGGCGTGGTGGGGGGGCGGCCGCTGTCGGCGGTTCTTCCGGGAGCCCCGCAGCTCCTGGCGGGGCGGTGGGGGGCGGGGCTCGCCGCGCTCCTGGCATGGGCGGGGTCCTGGTGGGTGCTCCTGGCGCGCTGGGGGCGGGTGCGCGCGGCGGTGGACGGCGCCTGGGACGAGCAGCTCGCCGTGGCTGTGGTGGTGGCGGGCCTCTCGGTCGCATGGATCTGGTCGTGGCGGGACGCGGGCCGGCCGCTCGTGGCGCGGGCGGTGGCGGTGAGCCAGTGGGACCTGGCCGTACGCACGTTCTCGCGCAACCGGACCGCGGTGGCGGGCTCGATCGTGATCGCGGGGCTCTACGCGACGGCGCTCGTGACACCCCTCATCACGCCGTACGACCCGGTCGTCCAGGGCAGCCTGCTCACCGAGCGGCTCGTGGGGCTGTCCGGCGCGCATCCCCTCGGCACCGACCAGTTCGCCCGTGACGTGCTGTCCCGGCTCCTCTACGGCGCCCGGATCTCCTTGTCGATCGGCTTCCTGGCCGTCGCCATCAGCGTGACCATCGGCACGACGCTCGGCGCGGTGGCGGGCTTCCTGGGCGGCCTCGTCGACACCGTCATCATGCGCTTCGTCGACATGGTGATCTCGTTTCCGCGGCTCATCCTGCTCATCACGATCATCGCGCTCTTCGAGCCCTCCATCTTCCTGATCACGGCCGTGCTCGGGCTGACGCTCTGGCCCAGCACGGCGCGTATCGTGCGCGGCGAAGTGCTCAGCCTGAAGGAGCGCGAGTTCGTGCAGGCCGCAGTGGCGCTCGGGTACTCGCGCCCGCGCATCATCTTCCGGCATCTGATCCCCAATGCGCTGGCGCCGGTGATCGTGGCGGCGACGCTGGGCATCGGCAACACGATCGTGCTCGAGGCGGGCCTCTCGTTCCTGGGTCTCGGCGTGCAGCCGCCGACGCCGTCGTGGGGCACGATGGTCGACGGGGGCCGGGGCCACCTGCTCGACGCGTGGTGGCTGTCGACGTTTCCGGGGCTGGCGATCGTGTTCACGGTGCTCTCGTTCAACCTGGTCGGCGACGGGCTGCGCGACGCGCTCGACCCGAGGCTCCGGCGTTGAGCGAGCCGTTGCTGTCCGTGCGGAACCTTCGCACCTGGTTCGACACCGACCAGGGTGTGGCGCGCGCGGTGGACGGGGTCACCTTCGACGTGGGCGCCGGCGAAACGGTCGGCATCGTGGGCGAGTCGGGGTGCGGCAAGACGGTGACGTCGCTCTCCGTGCTCGGGCTTCTGCCGGTCCCTCCGGCGCGCGTGCTCGAGGGCAGCTCCATCCGTTTCCGGGGTGAAGAGCTGGTGGGCGCCAAGGCGCGTAGGTTGCGAGCACTGAGGGGCAACGAGATCTCGATGATCTTCCAGGAGCCCATGAGCTCGCTCAACCCGGTCTATGCGATCGGCGACCAGATCTCGGAAGCGCTCCGGCTGCACAAGGGGCTCGGGCGGCGCGCCGCGAAGACGGAGGCGATCCGTTTGCTCGACGAGGTCGGCATCGAGGGCGCGGAGCGGCGCGTGGACGAGTATCCACACGAGCTGTCGGGCGGCATGCGGCAGCGGGTGATGATCGCGATGGCGCTGTCGTGCGCGCCCGACCTGTTGATCGCCGACGAGCCGACCACCGCGCTCGACGTGACCATCCAGGCGCAGATCCTCGAGCTGCTCGCGGAGCTGCGCGCCCGGCGGGGGATGGCGGTGCTGCTCATCACCCACGACCTGGGGGTGGTCGCGGAGGTGTGCGACCGGGTCGTGGTCATGTACGCGGGGCAGGTGGTGGAGCGCGGCACGGTCCAGGAGATCTTCGGTGATCCGCGGCACCCCTACACGCGGGGCCTGCTGGACTCCCTCCCTTCCGTGGACGAGCCGGGCCGGCGTCTCCAGCCGATCCGGGGCACGGTGCCCGCGCCCACCGATTGGCCGGAGGGATGCCGCTTCC
>JBBDSN010000043.1:0-1588 GCA_040904885.1 Gemmatimonadota bacterium
TGCTGAACGAGATGGCGCGGCGGGACGTGGAGTTCGGGCTCGTCACGGTGTGCGCGGCAGGGGGAATGGCGTTCGCGATGGTGGTGGAGCGGCGGTGAGCGAATGCCGGGGGCCGAGGCTCTGGCAGCGCAGCACGGAGAAGCCCGGCAGGTTGCGACACGCCGGCGACGCCTGAATGTTGTGAGACCTGTCGCACCCTTCTGACTTGGCGAGGGTCTGATGCGCCCAATCCTCCTGTTCGCGGGGCTCACCGCATGCGGGACGGCCAATGCGGATCCCGGGGATCCGACGTTCGACGTTCACCACATCGACGTGGGCCACCCGTCGAGCTCCGTCCTGGTGGCGGATCACGACGGCGACGGCGCGCTGGATCTGCTCGTGAGCGGTGGGGGCAGGGTGACGGTGTTGCTGGGAGATGGATCGGGCGAGTTCTCGGTCCACGAGGCGGTCGATGCCGGTGAGCACCCGGTGGATCTCGCAGCTGGCGATCTCGATCGGGACGGTCGAATGGATCTCGTGACGGCCAACGATGACGGAAACCGGATTGCCGTTCTCCTGGCGCGTGAGAGGGAAGAACGCCAGTCGGCCCCTGATCTCAGAGAGGTCGTCGAGCGGATCTTCGGCGATGGCTGGAGCCGAGGGGACGTCACGGTCTTCTCGGAGACGGTCGCAGATACCGTCCGCTTCGATTACGCAGGCGACGTGAGAGTGGTCACCCGGGAGGAGTTGACCTCGGCCGTGATCCGGTGGCGGAAGGCCTTTCCGGACTTGACGATGGCGGTCGACGATGTCGTGGTGGAGGGAGACCGGGTCGCGGTTCGAGCGACCCTCTCCGGAACGCACGAAGCGCCGTGGCTCGGGGTGGACGCCACCGGTGAACACGTCGAGATGGCTGTGATGATGTTTCTGCGCTTCGAGGAAGGAAGGATGGTGGAGCTCTGGGAAGTGGATGATCAACTCGGGCTTCGCCGGCAGCTCGGTATCGTCGAGTAGGTGACCTGATGAGGGCCGCACGAGCACTTCAGGGAACGGGCTGCCTTCCCCCGATCGTCCGAACACGCTCGGCCAGCCGCTGGGGCACGTCGCTCCCGATGTAGAGCTCGCGCTCGTCCGTGAGCTGAAGCCGCACGGCCTGATCGCCGCGCGCCGTCCACGCCTTCTTCTTGCCCCAGCCGCGGATCCCCCATCCTCCGAACTCCCGCAAGGGGCGGTAACGGACGACCTCGAGGGCGACGATCTCGTCGAAGCGGACGTGGCGGCTCAACACCGGGACCCTGCCGAGGTGCATGGAGATGCCCGCCTCGTCGACGCGGACGGTGAGTCCGCGGATCACCCACCAGAGCGCGAGGCCTGTCACCAGAATCGTCAGGGCGACCGGGAGCCGTAGCTCTGTCGCCACGTCCGTGTCCCACCCGGCGAGGATCGGGTAGCTCACGAGCACGAGCACGCCCCAGTAGACGGCTTCGGCCCAGTGCGGCCAAGGGGTGCGTTCCACATAGCGGGAATCGTGGCGAAAATCGTCGTGCCTCATATCCGGGGTACGCTTGCCGCGACGACTTTCTTCATGCACACTGGCGGCCCACCGTCT
>JBBDSN010000044.1:0-3680 GCA_040904885.1 Gemmatimonadota bacterium
TCGAGGTTGTCCAGCGGGCTCCGAACCCCGGCCAGCGTCGACTGCGCCACATGCGTGTAGATCTGTGTTGTGCGGGCGCTTTCGTGGCCGAGGAGCTCTTGGATCACGCGCAGATTGGTGCCGCCCTCGAGCAGGTGGGTGGCGAAGCTGTGTCGGAGGGTGTGGGTGGTGACATCCTTTGCGATGCCGGCGGCCTCGGCGGCTTGTTTGACAATGCGCTGAACGGATCGGGTCGTCAGGTGTTCAGCGGGGTCCATGCCGGGGAAGAGCCATGGCTCGGTGGGATAGGCATCGCGGTAGAGCTGGACCGCCTCCACGGCTCGCCGGGCGAGGAGGGTGTATCGGTCCTTGCTGCCCTTGCCCTGTCGCACCCGCACGAGGCCCCGGTCGACATCGAGATCGGCGGTGCGCAGGCGCACAACCTCGCCAACCCGGAGGCCGGCGGAGTAGACGAGCATGAGGAGGGCGCGATGCTTGGGGTTTCGGGTGCGGGCGAGCATGCGGGCGACTTCTTCGGGACTGAGGACCGCCGGAAGTCGCCGCTCCTTGCGGGGCCTGGGAATCCGGAGCGCCAAGGCGGGCATGCCGAGCACGGACTCGCACATGAAGCGCAGGGCGCTCACGAGTTGGTTCTGGTAGCTCTTCGAGATCCGGCGGCGCCGGACGAGCTCGACGATGTAGGCCTGACCGGCCGCGGCGGGGTCGTCGGGGATCTCGGGCTGGCCGTCGCCGCACCACTGGAGGAAGCGCCGGAGCTGTCCGAGGTAGACCTTGCAGGTCCGTGCGCTGTAGCCGCGTAGGGTCAGCGCGACCCGCACGCGATCGAGCACGTCCTCGGAGGCTTCGTGCGGCTGCTGCGGAGATCGATCTGGCACGCCGCGGGACTCTTGCGATTCGGCGGCAGAGTCTGGCTGGCGACCAGGTGGCACTCGCGCCTGCCTGGCAGACCCTCGAGGCGCTGGCCGATCTTCCGCGCTGGCCCGCTCGGGGGAATCACGGACCTCGGCCCGAGCCAAGATCTCATCCCCGATCACCAACAACCGCTCGGCGCCGATCGCCGTCCGCAAAGAAGCGAGCGCCTCCCGGGCATTCGGTGCGGTCCAGATCCGCCTCCGGTCGAGGTACTTCCGCCCAGGCAGCGCCTTCACGGCGGCGAGGGCCTCGGGGTTGAAGCCGGGGCTCAGCGTGATCTCGATGCGGTCTTCCGCGAGGATGACGCGGGCGGCGGCCAGCAGGGATTCTCTCATGCCTCACAAACGGCCTCGCGGACGGGCGACGCCATGGCGAGATGGGCGGTTGCACCTGTCCGGGGATCGGCTATCATTGTATATCGGCGTTCGACGATGAACGGTCCAGGCGGATGTCCCGGCCCGCGTGCTTGGTCGACTGGCACAAGGGTTCAAGGGGAGCACCTCCGGCCCCAGCCGTCATACTCCGGGTCTCGCACCATGATTCCTGTTCTCGAGGAGATCCAATGAAGATCGAAGTCTACGACCCGGCACTGTGCTGCTCTTCCGGCGTGTGCGGACCGGATCCCGACTCGGCGTTGATCGAGTTCGCGGCGGATTTCGATTGGCTCCGGTCCAATGGGGTCTCGGCCGTGCGCTTCAACCTCGGCCAGGAGCCGGGCGCGTTCGCTGCGAGCGCGGTGGTGCGCAAGCGACTGGGCACGCAGGGCGTCCGTTGCTTGCCGTTGGTCGTGATCGACGGGGAGGTGTTCACGGAAGGCCGGTATCCTACGCGTTCGGAGCTGTCGTCGCGGATCGAGGGGGCGGCGGTAGGGGGCACGGCGCAGAGCGGATCGACGGGCCCGCGGGCGACCGCCGAGCGAGGCGCCGAGAAGACGGTCGCGCCGACCGGAGACCGGGCATGACCGACACGAACGGAACGCGGGACCCCGCAGGGGCTCCGTCCCGCACGCTCACCCCGGGCGACCTGATCGACGGCGCGACCCGCTATCTCTTCCTTACGGGCAAGGGCGGTGTCGGGAAGACGTCGCATGCGTGCGCGCTCTCGGTGGCGATGGCGGAGGCGGGGAAGTCGGTGCTGCTCGTGAGCACGGATCCGGCGTCGAATCTGTCCGAGGTCCTGGGCACCCGCGTGGGCTCGGAGCCGGTGGACATCGCCGGCGTCCCGGGGCTTCGCGCGGTGAACGTCGACCCGGAAGCGGCTACGGAAGCATACCGGGCCACGGCGATCGAGCCGCTCCGGGATCTGCTGTCGGACGAGGATTTGCGGCAGGTCGAGGAGCAGCTGTCCGGCGCGTGCACGACGGAGATCGCCACGTTCGACGCCTTCACGGCGCTGCTCGCGTCGCCGGAGCGGTCTGGCGGCGTGGATCACGTGGTGTTCGACACGGCCCCGACGGGGCATACGCTGCGACTGCTGCAGCTCCCGGCGGCGTGGACCGGCTTCCTTGAGCGCTCACCGGGTGGGGCTTCCTGCCTGGGGCCGGCGGCGGGCCAGGAGGATCAGCGGATCCAGTTCGAGGCGGCCCTGAAGTCTTTGCGCGATCCCGCGGCTACGACGCTGTATCTGGTGGCGCGTCCCGATCTCGGGTCACTGGCCGAGGCGGCACGCACGGCGACGGAGCTGGACGGACTGGGGATCTCGCATCAGCGGCTGATCGTGAACGGACTGTTCGAGGCGATCGACCCAACGGACCCGCTGGCGGCGGCACTCGAGCGGGAGGGCACGAACGTGATGGCGAGCCTGCCCGCGGCGCTCGACCTCCTGCCGCGCCTGGAGGTGCCCCTGCAGCGCCGGAATCTGGTCGGGTTGGATGCGCTGCGTGGGTTGTACGACGTGTCTTCGGACGCGCTACCGGCGGTGCCTCCGTACGAGCCTTCGGCGGAGCTTCCGGCTTTTCCGGCGCTGCTCGACGAGCTGGCCGCTGCCGACACGGGGCTGGTCATGCTCATGGGGAAGGGCGGCGTCGGAAAGACGTCGCTGGCTGCCGCGGTCGCGGTCGGGCTCGCCGACCGGGGCCACCGCGTGCATCTGGCGACCACCGACCCTGCTGCGCATCTGGAATCGGCGCTCCCGGATGCCGTGGAGGGGATCGCGGTGAGCCGTATCGATCCGGAGGCGGAGAGCCGGGCCTATCGGGAACGGGTGATGGCGACGCGGGGTCCGAAGCTCGACGACGCGGGCCGCGCGCTCCTGGCCGAGGATCTCGAGTCGCCGTGCACCGAGGAAGTCGCGGTCTTCCACGCGTTCTCGCGCCTGGTCAACGAAGCCCGCAGGGGATGGGTGGTGCTCGACACGGCGCCGACGGGTCACACGCTCCTCCTGCTCGACACGGCGGGGGCGTATCACCGGGAGGTGGTGCGGACCGCGGGTGGGGGAGCGACTGGGCGGGTCACGACGCCGCTCATGCGGCTGCAGGATCCGGAGCTGACCCACGTGATCATCGCGACGCTGGCCGAGACGACACCCGTGGAAGAGGCACGCGTGCTCCAGGAGGATCTGCGGCGTGCCGAGATCGAACCCTGGGCGTGGGTGGTGAACCGCAGTCTGGCCGCGGCACAGCCTTCGGATCCGCTGCTGGCGTACCGCGCCCGCGAGGAGCTGCCGCTGATCGAGCGTGTGAAGACCGAGCTCACCGACAGGATCGCGGTCGTGCCGTGGTTGACCCGTCCGCCGGTGGGCGTCGACGAGCTACGGGCGCTTGCCGGAGG
>JBBDSN010000044.1:3780-5041 GCA_040904885.1 Gemmatimonadota bacterium
TGAGACCGCTCGGGTGCCGGCTCCGCGGTGGTAGCTTTGACGCGTCCCGAACCGACTCGCACCCCCTGCCGCCCGTGACCCATGCTCTGACGACGCGCGCTTACCAGGTCCTCACCGACGAGGATGAGGGCCGGGTCTGCCGCGACATCCCGGACGCGGCGTGCCGGGAGCAGCCGGGCAACTTCGTGAAGCACGTGGTGAGCCTGACGGCGACGAAAACGGGCGATGGGCTGGCGGATCCGAAGCTGGTGCTGTCGTGGCTCCTCGAGGCGCTCTCGGCTCCGGCGTGGCAGCTCGGACTCCTGGTGCCGATCCGCGCGGCGGGTTCGCTGCTGCCGCAGCTGGCGATCTCGGCGTGGATCCGGCAGCGGCCGAAGCGGAAGTGGATCTGGGCGGCGGCTTCTGTGGGGCAGGGCGCCGCGGTTCTGGGAATGGCGGCTTCGGCGCTCTGGCTCGACGGGGCAGCGGCGGGCGGTGCGGTGTTGGCGTGCTTGGCGGCGTTCGCGCTCTTCCGCAGCGGCGCGTCGGTGAGCTACAAGGACGTGCTGGGCAAGACGGTCTCGAAGTCGACGCGCGGGACGGCGACGGGGTCGGCGGGCTCGGCGGCTTCGGCGCTGGTGTTGCTGTTCGGCGTGCTGATCAGCGTGGGGGTGCTGCCGCGCACGGTGCCGATGGTCGTAGGCGCGCTCGTGGTCGCCGCGCTCCTCTGGTTGGTCGCCGCGGCCGTGTTCGCGACGCTCGCCGAGGAGGCGGGAGCGACGGAGGGGGGCGGCGATCCGTGGCGGGTCGCGGTGCGCCAGATCGGTCTGATCCGGACGGATCCGCAGCTCGCGCGCTTCATCGGGGTGCGGGCGCTCCTGCTCGCGACGGCCCTGGCCCCGCCGTACTTCCTGCTGCTGGCGGGCGCGGATGGAGGACGGTCGCTCGGCGATCTGGGCGCGTTCGTGATCGCGTCGTCCTCGGCGGCCGTGGTGAGCGCGTACGTGTGGGGACGCCTCTCGGACGGATCGAGCCGGCGGGTGCTGCGGACGGCGGCCCTGGTCGCGGCGGTGGTGCTCGGTGCGACGGCGGCACTCGCGTGGACGCTGCCCGAGGTGGTGCGGGCGCCCGCGGTGCTGCCCGGACTCCTCTTCCTCATGATGGTGGCCTACCAGGGCGTGCGCATCGGCCGGTCCACGCATGTGGTCGACATGGCATCCGCTGAAGAACGCGCAGCATACGTGGCGATCTCGAATACGGCGGTCGGGGTGTTGCTCCTGGT
>JBBDSN010000044.1:5141-9543 GCA_040904885.1 Gemmatimonadota bacterium
GCGGCGCTGAACAGCACCATGTAGCCGACGAGCGGGACGATCATGGCCGTGGCCAGGACCTTGGCGCGGAGCCGGATGACGCGGTGCCGCTCCCAGTCGCGCACGACGGGTCCGAAGCTGGGATCCTCGAGCAAACACCGGTGGAGCCGCTTCGAGCCCTTCGAGAAGCACCATGCGGCGACGAGCACGAGCGGTGTCGTGGGGATGAGGGGGAGAAAGGCCCCGACGATGCCGAGTCCGAGCGCGGTCCATCCGGCCGCGATCCAGAGCCAGCGGGCAGCAGCGGACGGACGCGTCGGCGGTTCCTGGTTCATGTCGGGGGCACGCGTGAGAGGGCGACCCCCATCACATGCCCACGAGCCGTCCGAGGACGACCATTCCGACCACACCGACCATGAATGCGGTCGCCGTAAGGGTTCTGTCGATCTTCTCCAGCGCGTCGGGGAGAAGGTCGTCGACCACCAGGAACGTCATGGCGCCGGCGGCGAACCCCATGCCGAACGGGAGCAACGGCTCGAAGATCCAGATGAGCCATGCTGCGAAGGGCGCGGCGAGCGGTTGGGGGAGGCTCGTGAACATCGCCCATCCCATGCACTGCCAGGTCGAGACGCCCTTGGCCCGGAGCGCCAGGGTGATGGCGATGGCTTCGGGGATGTTGTGCACGGCGAGGGCGGAGGCGACCGCGATGCCGAGCCCCTCTTCTCCGGAGCCGAACGAGACACCGATCGCGATGCCCTCGGGAATGGAGTGCACGGTCATCGCCGCGACGATCATGAGGGACTGCGCGCCCCCGCTCTCGCGAAGGCGCATGAGGTCGAAGTCCTCGTGGGCCTGTACCCACCTGGCGGCGCCGGCGTAGAAAAGGGCTCCGAACCCCAGCCCCGCCGCCACTTCCCAGGCTTGGAGGCCGGGTGCCTTTTCCAATCCTTCGCCGACGAGCTGGACAAGGCTGGCGGCGGCCATCATGCCGGCTGCCGCCGCCGAGAGGGTACCGGCCATGCGCTCGGACATGTCCTTCAGGAAGAAGAACGGCACGACCCCGAAGGCCATCGACACGTCGGCCAGGAGCGCGGCGACGAAGGTGATCAGCAGCAGTCGTTGTAATTCGGGATCCACGCGACGCTCCGGTTCAGTCGATAGTGTTGGCGGTGGTCACGCCCGGGCGGCGCTGTCGGCGGACCGGGACGCGGTACAGGTGCCTCAGCGTGCGCGCGCCTCCAGCACCGCCGCGATCTCGTCAAGTCCGACCCCCGCCGCCCGGGCGGCGACAAGCACGTGATAGACGAGGTCGGCGGCCTCTTCCGGGATACGCTCCGACTCGCCCTTCGCGAGCGCGGTCACGAGCTCGGCGCACTCCTCGCCGAGCTTCTTGAGCCGGAGGTTCTCGTCGGTCAGCAGGCGCACGGTGTAGCTGCCTTCGGGGCGGTCGGCGGCGCGGGTGGCGAGGACGGCGTCGAGGCGGTCGAGGACGGAGCCGGGAGTAGCGGCGTTGGCCGCGGTCGCGCTGGCGCTGCCGGCGGATGGCGCGGTTGCACGGTCCCCGAAGCACGTGGGTTCACCGGTATGGCACGCCGGCCCTTCCTGCCGCACGAGCGCGAGCACCGTATCCGCGTCGCAGTCGCCATGGAGGCTCACCACGTGCTGCACGTGGCCCGACGTGTCGCCCTTCCGCCACAGCTCACCACGCGAGCGCGACCAGTAATGCATGCGACCCGACTCGAGCGAGCGCTCGAGCGCGTCACGGTCGGCATAGGCGACCATGAGCACGGCGCCGCTGGACGCGTCCTGGGCGACGACGGGAACGAGGCCGTCCTGCTTGTCGAAGTCGATGGCGTCGAGGTCGGCGGAGGTGCGGAGGGTGCGGTCGGTCATGGTCGGTCTTTGGTTTGCGTCGAGAGGTCGGGGCCGCCCCGGAACCAGGCGGTGCCGCGCACGGTCGAGAGGTCGATGCGGCCGCGGCGGGGCACGGCGAACAGGTCGGGGTCTTCGTACCAAGCCTCGGTGGGCATCTGCATGAAGGTGGACATGCTGGAGGAGCCGAGCACCTGGTAGTCGAAGCCTCGGAGGAAGTCGAGGCACGCCGTGAGCTGGGGGCCTGAATGAACCGACACGAGAATGACAGGCATCTGGGTACCGTCCTTCCCGAGGTCGTCGAGCAGCTGCCGAGCCCCGGCGAGCACGCCACTCTCCTCACCCTCGACATCGATCTTGAGGAAGGTCGGTGCGGGGACGCCGCCCTCCACGAGGTTCGAGATGGTGCGGACGGGCACGGATTCGATGCTGCTGCCCGCGGACGACGGGTCGGCGGTTCCGGTCGCCGCGGGTTCGCCGGGTGGCGCCCCCACGAGCTTGTGACTGACCGACGATCCGGTCCCGCCGAACTCTGCCGTTCCGTCGAAGTCGGCCAATGCGGACCGGTGCACGTCGACCCGGTCCGCGCCGTTCCAACGCAGGTGCTGAGCGAGGTATCCGCGGTTCACGGTCGATGGCTCGAACGCGTGGATCGATCCCTCCGGGCCGATGACGTCGTCGGCGAGCAGGGTGGCGTAGCCGCGGTGGGCGCCGACGTCCCAGAAGACGTCGTTGTCGCCGAGCAGGGTCGCCAGCGCTTCGAACCGCTCGCGCTCGTACGCCCCTGACCAGATGCCCCGGCCGCTCGCGGCGAGACTCCAGCGGCGGCCGGCGTTGGGCCCGCTCCGGATGCGCACGGGAACGCCGCGGATGGGCAGAGAAGCCCAGCGGCGTGCCGCGACGGGCAGCCTTATCGCCACGACGCTCGGTCGCTCACTCTTTGACCGCGGGCCGCACGTTGACCTTCCACTGCGTGAGCGCGGACTTGAGCGCTCCCACGGTCGTGAGGCCGTCGTGCAGTATACCCGCGACGAGTGCCGCGGAAGCGTGCCCTTCCGTGAACGCGTCCCTCAAGTGCTCGGCTTTGCCGGCTCCGCCGGACGCGATGACCGGGACCGGCACGGAGTCGGCGACCGCCCGGGTGAGCTCGAGCTCGTATCCGCTGCGGGCGCCGTCCTGATCGATGGAGGTGAGCAGGATCTCGCCGGCGCCGAGCCGTTCACACTCGGCGGCCCAGGCCACGGCCTCGAGCTCGGTGGGCGTCGATCCGCCGTGGGTGTAGCAACGCCACCGGCCATCCTCTTCCCTGGCGGCGTCGATGCTGGCGACGACGCACTGGCTGCCGAACCGCTTGGCCCCAATCGAGATGAGCTCCGGGTCGCGTACGGCGGCGCTGTTCACGCTGATCTTGTCCGCGCCGGCCCGGAGGAGCGGGCCGATGTCGTCGGCGGAGCGCACGCCGCCCCCGACCGTGAGCGGAATGAAGAGGCGCTCGGCGGTCCGGCGCACGACGTCGAGCAGGGTGCCGCGGTCCTCCTTCGAGGCGCTCACGTCGAGGAAGACGATCTCGTCGGCCCCCTCGCGCTCGTACCGCTCGGCGAGCGCCACGGGATCGCCGACGTCGCGGAGGTTCTTGAACTGCGTGCCCTTCACGACGCGGCCGTCCTTCACGTCGAGGCAGACGATGACGCGGGGTCTGAGCATCAGTCCATCCTCTCGACGGCGACCGCGCCTTTGGTGCTGAAGATCCGGTCGCCCTCGACGAGCGCCTGCCGGAGCGCGAGGCCGGTCGCCTTGATGGCGGCCTCGACCATGTGGTGCTTGTCCTTGCCGCGGATCACGCGCACGTGGAGCGTGGCGCCGAGGTTCACGGCGAACGACTGGAGGAAGTGCTCGTAGAGGCGCGAGGGGAGCGGCCCGACGTAGTAGGGGCGGCCGCCGACGTCGACGGCGGCCTCGACGAGGGACTCGTCCATGGGCACCTGGGCCCAGCCGTACCGGGTCGCCCGCTCGGGGACCTCGTCACGAAGCGCCTGACCGAGCGTGATGGCGACGTCCTCGACGAGGTGGTGCCGCATGTCGCCGGTCGCCTCCAGATCGATGTCGAGTCCGGAATACCGGGCGAGCGTCTCGACCATGTGGCCGAGGAAACGGTCTTCCACGCGCACGTGTGCCTCACCGGTGCCCCGCTTCACATCCATGACGATGTGCGTCTCACGCGTCTCCCGCTTCAGCTTGCTCATCGGTTCTCCTGGGTGCCGGTGTCGTCGGTGCTGCGGATGTCGGTGCCGCTGTCGTGGGCGTCCTTGGGCGTGGCTCGTCCGCCCCACTTTGGCGCCACCATGGCCGGGTCGAGCGTCTCCGTGTAGAGGGCCATGCCCAGGACCGCGCCCGCCGCGCCCTGCTTGCCGAGATAGTCCAGCTCGTCCATGGTCGTGACGCCGCCCGAGATCCACGCGGGATGCGGGCACGCTTCGATCACGCGGGCCACGGAAGCCCGCTCGATTCCCTCCATCTTCCCCTCCCGGCCGACGTCCGTCGAGAGGACGCC
>JBBDSN010000045.1:0-1575 GCA_040904885.1 Gemmatimonadota bacterium
GTCGCACTCGGCGCCGGGCTACTCCCCCTGCTTCTGGCGCTTCCAGAAGGGCTCTTCGTCGTCGAACACCGGGCGCACCCGCCGCACCAGCCGGACGTTGCGTCGCCCGAAGATCTTCTGGAGCGCCTCCATGGCTTCGGCATCCGGCGTCACGCTGAGCGACCGGGACCGAAGGCGCGGCGCGCGCTCTCCGTTGTCCTCGCCCAGCTGCAGCCAGACCTGGGAGGCGCCAGGATGGGACTCGAGCACGGTCCGCGCCTTCGAGAACGCCTCGTCGGTGACTTTCGAGCCGAGCTCCAATTCGATCTTGACGGCCAGCTCTCCGGCCTCGGCGACCTCTTCGAGCGGGCGGGCCGAGTCGAGGAAGATGGGCGGGTCCTCTTCGTCGCGCTCCCGTGAACTCACCTTGCCGGTGACCAGCACGACCGCGTCCTGCTGCAGAATATCCTTGTACTCGGTCCAGTTCTCGCGGAACGCCAGCACGGTCGCGGTGCCGTTGAAGTCCTCGACCGTGATTTTGCCCCACTCCGAGTTGTCGCGCCGAGAGATCTGTCGGGCGACCTGGGTGACGACGCAGGGAAGTTCGACCGTCTGGCCGGCCTTCTCGATCAGGGTGTCCGAGGCGACCCCCTCGAACGCGAGCACCACCTCGTGGAAGCGGTCGAGCGGGTGGCCGGAGATGAAGAAGCCCAGCGCGGCCTTCTCGCGGGCGAGCCGTTCCGGCTCGGGCCACTCCGGGATCTTCGGAAGCGACGGGACTCCACGGGGCAGGGAGGAGGCGTCACCGAACAGCGAGGCTTGGCCCGCCTCGATCTCCGCAGCCCGGGCCTGCACCTCTCCGTAGGCGGTGTCGAGGCCGGCGAGGAGTTGGGCCCGGTGCCCGAACGCGTCGAGCGCTCCGGCCGCGATGAGCGCCTCGCAGCTCCGCTTGTTCAACGCCCGGGTGTCAATGCGCTCGAGGAAGTCGAAGAGCGACGTGAACCGGCCGCCGTCCCGGGCGTCGAGAATCGACTTCACGGCACTGTGCCCCACGCCCCGCACCGCCCCCATGCCGAAGCGGATCTTGCTCTCGTCCGTGACCGTGAACTTCCATCCCGACTCGTTGACGTCGGGCGGGAGCACCTCGACCGGGTCGTCGAGCTTGGTGACGAAGCGCGGGAGGTCGCGGCACGCGCCGATGTACTTGACCACGCTGTCCGTGTTGTCGATCACCGACGACAGCAACGCGGCCATGAACTCGGCGGGGTAGTGCGCCTTGAGCCATGCGGTCTGGTACGAGATGAGCGAGTACGCCGCCGAATGGCTCCGGTTGAAGCCGTAACGGCCGAACGTCTCGATCTGATCGGCCAGGTCGACTGCGATCGACTTGTCGATGCCCCGCTCGACCGCGCGCTCGGTGAACGTGCCGAGCTCCTTCTTGATGAGCGCCGCGTCCTTCTTGCCCACCGCCTTCCGGAGCACGTCCGCCTCGCCGAGCGTGAAGCCCGCGAGCTCGGACGCGATGCGCATCACCTGCTCCTGATAGACGATGACCCCGTGGGTCGGCTTCAGGATCTTCTCGAGGCTCGGATGCGG
>JBBDSN010000046.1:0-1960 GCA_040904885.1 Gemmatimonadota bacterium
CTCCGAGCCTGACGCATGGCGGGCCTGCCGCTCCCCGGTCGGCCCGTCACGCGTCCGTCTTCGTAGACGACTTCGCCCCGGCGGATGGTCATGACCGGCCAGCCTGTGAGCGCCCATCCCTGGAAGGGCGTGTAGTCGGACCGCGAAGGATCGTCCGAGGCGTCCACGACATGGTCGAGGTCCGGGTCGAGGATCATCACGTCGCCGAGCGCGCCCTCGCGAATCACGCCTCGCTCCGGATAGAGACCGAACGCCCGGGCGGGCGCGGTCGAGGTCACCTCGACGTAGCGCTCGAGCGAGATCCTGCCCCGGCCGACGCCCTCCGAGAAAAGGACCGGCCTGACGAAGCGGAGATCGCTCACCCCCGGACGGAGCCGACCCACGTCGAGCGCCGGATCCATCTTCTGCTCCCGCGTCCATGGCGCGTGATCGGTCGCGAGCATGTCGATGCGCCCGTCGGCGAGCCCGGCCCACATCTCTTCCACGTCCCTCGCCGTCCGGAGCGGCGGCTGCCCGATGTAGAGCGGGCCCTCCGGCCCACGGAGCCATTCCTCCGTGAAGTAGAGGTACAGCGGCCGGGTCTCGATCGTGAGCGGAAGCCCGCGGGTCCCGGGATTGCGAGCGGCGTCGAGCGCGCCGCGCGACGAGAGGTGCACGAAGTGCATGGGCGCGCCCGTATGCCGGCAGAGCGCCACCGCGTCCTGGGTGGCCGCGATCTCGGCGAGTTCGGGCCGGCTCTCGGCGAAGTGGTCTAGCGATGTGCGGCCTTCGGCCCTGAGTCGATCGAGGACGGACGCGAGGATGGCACCGTCCTCGGCATGCACGAGCGTGACCACGCCGGCCTCGCGCGCCGCCTCCAACACGTCGATCAACGTCCGACGGTGCGCCCCGAAGTCCGCCCGCGTCATGAAGATCTTATGGCTCGGCTGGCCGCGGGACGCGAGCTCGGGCATCAGCGCGGCGAACTCCGGCGTCGGCGGCCAGCTCGACGCGTGGAAGAACACGTCGCCGATCGCGCTGCGCGGTACCTCGGCGAGCCAGCGATCCATCGCCTCGACCGCATTCTCCCCGTCCTGGCCGTACGCGAACGTGCCCACGGTGGTGATCCCCCCGGCGAGCGCCGCGGCGGTTCCGGTCGTGAGGTCGTCCACGAAGCTCCCCTGCAGGTGCGCGTGCGGATCGATGCCTCCAGGCATCACCAGATGTCCGCTCGCCTCGACGACCCGCGCGTCTGGACCCGGTCGCAGACCGGCAGCCATCTCGGTCACGCGCTCCCCCACGATCCGGACGTCCACCAGGCGGGTTCCGTCGTGGTTCACGACCCGGCCGCCGCGGATCAGCAGTTCCGGTACCGGCTGCGGCCCGGGCGATGCGATCCGGGCGAGGAGCGAGTCGGCTCCCGTGGCGAGTCCCGCGGCTGCGAGCGCGGTGGCACGAACGGCTTCGCGTCGATTCATGGCGCTCATCCTCCTGGGGTGCGGGTCGGGTGGGGTGGCTCGATGTCGCTCTGGACGGGCTCGAGCCGCACGATGGGCGAAAGCGCCCCCCGCCCGAGACCCTCGAGCGCCAGATAGACGAGCCCGTCGGGACCGGTCCTCACGTCACGGATCCGGCCGAGCACACCTGAGAGGAGCTTCTCTTCACCAACCGCACGCGGGCCTTCGAGGGTGACGCGGGCGAGTTGCTCGCCGACCATCCCGCCCGCGAGCGCGTTTCCTCTCCACCAGGGGAAGGCGTCGCCGTGGTAGAGCGTCAGACCGGAGGTTCCGATCGACGGGGTCCAGACGAAATCGGGCGGCGTCATGCCGACGCGTGCGGTCTCGGTGGTGAATACCCGGCCGTCGTAATGGATCCCGTACGAGACGACGGGCCACCCGTAGTTGCCCCCACGAAGGACGCGATTGAGCTCGTCGCCTCCGCGCGGGCCGTGATCGGTGATCCACATCGTGCCCGTCGCGGG
>JBBDSN010000046.1:2060-9448 GCA_040904885.1 Gemmatimonadota bacterium
AAGTGGTTGTTGTTCGACCCCCAGGCGTCGGCCTCGAAGATCTCCACCACATCCACGACGCTGCTCCCCTCGAGCCGCCCCCGCACCACGGTGGTCGTGCCGGCGGAGCTGTCACCGTTCGGCTTCCCGTAGCTCAGGTAGAGCCACCGGTTGCGCTCGAAGTCCGGGTGCGGGACGATGTCCATGAAGCCGCCCTGGCCGGCGTTCCTGTAGACGGGCGGCAACCCCGAGATCGGCTCGGGATCGAGGAGGCCGTCGCGCACCATCCGGAGCCTTCCGGGTCGCTCGGTCACGAGCATCTCACCGGTCGGGAGCCAGGCGATCGACCAGGGGTGGTCCAGCCCCTCGACCACGGTCGCAATCCGGAAGTGGTGGCGGGCGGTTTCATGCACGGTCGCCGTGTCGACCAGCCGGTAGGCGCCGCCGGCCTGCGCGTGAGCCCATGACGGGCACGCCAGCCAAGCCGCTACGAACGCGGACGAGGCCAGCGCCTGGCGCATCACGGCGTCACCTCCTCGGCGCGAGGCCCGAGCGGCCCGCGATACGCGATGCGGAAGATTCGGTTGCCCGCGTCGTCGGATACGAGGAGGGCGCCGTCGGCCGTCTGCAGGACACCGACGGGGCGGCCCCAGACCTCCTTCTCGTCGTCGTTCCTGACGATGAATCCGGTGAGGAAGTCTCTCGGTGGTCCCGAGGGCACTCCGCTCTCGAAGGGGATCCACACGACGGAGTACCCGACGAGGTCACGTCGGTTGATGGACCCGTGCAGCGCGATGAACGCCCCATTCCGGTAAGCCGGGGGAAACTGAGAACCGGTGTAGAAGACCATGCCCATCGGAGCGGCGTGCGCGGGCAGCAGCACGTCCGGCACGAGCGTCGTCTCGACCAGATCCGGGCGCGCCCCGTTGAGGATCGGCTCGGGGTTGGGCCCGATATAGGCGTACGGCCAGCCGTAGAAGCCGCCGTCGACCACCGAGGTCACGAAGTCCGGAGCCAGCTCGTCGCCGAGGTGGTCCCGCTCGTGGACGGCTGTCCAGAGGACGCCGGACTCCGGCTGGAATGCGAGGGCGACCGGGTTCCGGAGCCCTCCAGCGAGCACGCGATGGCTGGAGCCGTCCGGATCGTACTCGTTGATGGCCGCTCGCCGGGGATCGGTGCCGGGCATGGCATTCGTCGCGGAGCCTACGGCCACGTACATCTTCTGACCGCCAGGGCCGAAGATCAGGTTGCGCGTCCAATGATTGAAGCCCCGGGTCCTGCTCACGTCGATGCCGAGTCGCTCCGCCGTATCGTGGTCGATCGCATCGCTGCTCGAAGGCAGCTCCACCACGTGCTCGGGCTCGCCCTTCGCCGCGCGCTGTCCGGAGACGTAGGGGAAGCGCACCACGGCGCCGTTGTTGCCCACATACAGGAATCCGGCCTGGAAGGCGAGACCGAACGGACGGTCGAGCCCAGTCGCGAAGGTCTCCCGGCGCTCCGCCGTGCCGTCGCCGTCCTCGTCGATGAGGACCACGATCTCCCCGGCCCGGCTCTCCGCCACGAACACGTCTCCGTTCGGCGCGAGCTCCATCCGTCGGGGATCTGCGAGCCCCTCGGCGAAGGTGCTCACCTCGAACCCCTCCGGCACGGTGGGCGCCGCACCCTCGGGTCGCTCCACGACGCTCGGAATGGCCCGGGTCCAGGGTGTTTCGAAGGGCTCCGGAAGCTGCTGGAAGGCGAGAGCGAACAACAACGGCAGAGCGACCATGGGTCGGGTCTCCTCGGGTGCCCGGGGCACGGGGTCGTCGGTGTAGGGAACCGTATCACGTCGGGCGCGGGTCCGCTACCGAACGCGTCTTCAGTCCTCCCCCGGCCGGGGTGGACGCCGGAGCTTTTTTACCTGACCCTTCTTCCGCTTCGCCTCGAGCCTCTTGCGGCGTTCCCGTCGCGGGATGCGCGTCCCCTTGCGCGGCTCAGGCCGATGATTGTGCTCGACGAGTGCTTCCCTGAGCCTTTCGAGTGCGCGGGCCCGGTTGCGATGCTGGCTGCGCTCTTCCCGCGCGACCACACGGATGCCGGAGGGAACATGCACGAGCCGAACCGCGGATTCCGTGCGGTTCTGATGTTGACCGCCGGGGCCGCCGGCGGCGAAGGTCTCCACGCGGCACTCGGCGAGGAGCGCTTCATCGGAATCCGGGATGGGTACCGGGCCTTCCTCGATCGGGTCATTCATGGCTTCCCCCTGGGCTTGCGCTGTGCGTGCGACGCCCGGGCTGCTATGGAACTGACAGTGGCTTCTAGGTACTGTTCCGGCGCGTCTTCCTCACGCCTCGACGAGCCCAGATGATCTACGAACGGTCCGACCAGAACCCGGGGGCGAACCTCCTGTTCATGTTGGCGTGTCTCGTGGTCGTCGTCTACGGGATGCGTTTCGCGGCGTCTATTCTGCTCCCGTCGGCCATCGCGTTGTTTCTGGCCGTGCTGAGCCTGCCGGTCATGTTGTGGCTGCGGCAGCGCAAGGTGCCGGGCGTGCTCGCGATTTTGCTGACACTGTTCCTGAACGTGGCCGTGATCGGGCTCTTGATCCTCATGGTCAGCCAGTCCGTATCGGAGCTACAGGCCCAGCTTCCGCGCTACATCCGGGCGTTCCAGGAGCTTCAAACCGCCTGGTTCGACGTCATCGAAGCGCGCACCGATATCGTGGTTTCACAGTACGTCACCACGGATATCTTCGACCCGCTCTTGGTCATCGATTTCGCGCGCGGGGCCGTCGGACGCATCGCCCAGGTCGTGTCGATGACCTTTCTCGTCTTCCTCATCATGGCCTTCATGTTGAGTGAAGCGATGGTCTTTCCGGAGAAGTTCCGGCATATCGTGGGGCCGAGCGCGACCAATGAGGACCGGCTCCAGAAGGTCGTGACCGAGATCCAGACCTACCTCGGCATCAAGACCGTCGTGTCGTTGGCGACCGGGCTGCTGCTCGGATGGTGGGCCCACTTCATGGGACTCGACTTTCCCATCCTGCTCGGCCTGATCGCCTTCCTGCTGAACTACGTGCCCACCGTCGGCTCCAT
Organism: Gemmatimonadota bacterium; assembly: GCA_040904885.1. Lineage (GTDB taxonomy): Bacteria > Gemmatimonadota > Gemmatimonadetes > Longimicrobiales > Gaopeijiaceae > JAWLHJ01. Next base: position 5,114 of record JBBDSN010000046.1, read on the forward strand.
CCTCGCCGCGGTGCCCGCGTTGTTTCTCAGCCTCGTTCTGGTGGGTTCGATCGCGCACGCGCTCGTCGTGCTGCTGGGCTACGTCGTCGTGAACACCCTGTTCGGCAACATTCTGGAACCGACGCTCATGGGGCGGCGTCTCGGACTTTCCACGCTGGTGGTCATTCTGTCGCTCCTCTTCTGGGGATGGGCTTGGGGCCCGCTCGGAGCGTTGTTGTCCGTCCCCCTGACGGTCATCGTGAAAATCTGGCTGGAGAACACCAGGGACCTCAGGTGGGTAGCCATACTCTTGGACAAGACACCTCCTCCGGAGCCGATCGTGACTCCGGAACCCGCAGAATAGGTAGGTTGACCGATGCCACGAGTTCCTTTCGACGCCCTCCCCGACCATGGCCGGCTCTGGGTCTTTCCTGCATCCCGCGCTCTCTCAGAGGATGAGCGGGGTCGCGTGCTACGCGAAGTGGACGACTTTCTCGAAGGCTGGGCGGCCCATGGGCGCCCGCTCCGGTCGGCCCGGGAGGTGGTGGGGGACCGCTTCCTCCTGGTCGGCGTGGACGTCGACGCCGCGGCGCCTTCGGGCTGCTCGATCGATGCGCTCGTGCACCGATTGGAGGAGCTGGCGCACAGCCTGGACATCACGCTGAACGATCACACTCCGGTGCGCTACAGGGCCGAGAACGGCATCGTCAGCGCGTCGAGGGCCGACTTCAGGGCGCGCGCGGAAGCCGGTGCGATCGGCCCGGACGTCCGGGTATTCGATACCACCTTGACCCGCGTCGGTCAGCGTCGTGAGGGGCGGTTGGAAGGACCGGCTTCAGCCAGCTGGCACGGCCGGGCGTTCTTCAAGGCACAGCTTCACGGGTAGACGCCCGGTGCCCTGCGAGCCGATGTGCCGTGGGCCGGGGGTGGGCTCAGCCCGTCGAGCCGTTTTCGCCGATGAGCCGGCTGGCCAGGAAATTCGCCGTCTGCTCGTCTGCCCAGAAGCGCGGTCGCCAGGGGGTCCCCTGCAGGAATCCTACGTGTCCGCCCCGTGGCTCCAGGACGAGGTCGAGCTGCGTGTTGCGCGCCGCCTCTGTTCGTGGAATCGCGTGCCGGGGCAGGAACGGGTCGTCTTCCGCGTGCAGAAGCAGCGTGGGAACGTCGATGTCGGCCAGGTACTGGTTGCTGCTCGAGGCGTCGTAGTAGTGTTCCGCATCGTCGAAGCCGTGCAAGGGCGCTGTCACCAGATCGTCGAATCGTCGCAGCGACGCGGCGCGATACACCGCCAGCACGTCGATGCGAGCCGCGAGCCGCTCTTCCTTGAGGCGCACCTTGTTCTTGAGCGACCGCAGGAAATAGGCGGAGTACGCCCGACCCATGGGACTCTCTTCGAGCAGGCCGCAGCCGGCCGAGAGATCGTAGGGAACCGACATGGCGACGGCGGCGTCGAGAAGGCCGCGTCCCCCGTCGTTCCCTTCGCCCATGAGCTTCAACAGGATGTTTCCTCCGAGCGAGAAGCCCATCGCCGCGAGCTTCCGGTCCGGATGTCGATCTCGAAGAAGCTCGAGCACGGTCCGGGGGTCGTCCGTGGCCCCCGAGTGATAAAACGACTCGGTCCAGTTGGGCTCTCCGCTGCATCCCCGAAAGTTCAGCGCCACCGGCCACATGCCCCGTTCGGCCAGCTCCATGCAGACGTTGCGTACGTATCCGCGATTGGATGAACCCTCCAGGCCGTGCAGGACGAGCACGATGGGAGCCCTGAGGCCGGGATCAGGGCCCCAGTCCAGATCGATGAAGTCGCCGTCGGACGTGCGAAGGCGCTCCCGCCGATAGATCAGCCCATGGCCTGCGCGTAACATGCGAGCCAGCAGCGTCTGGAGGTGCGGGCCCGGCGCCCACATCGACGGCGCGAAAGCTATTCGCGCCGAGTGGGGGATCGCTTTGCGAGAGCCTTCGACGTGCGGTGAATGTCTCGGTGGAGGCACGGTGGTCATTGTAGAGGAAGGTAATCGAAACGTCCGGGGATGGGACCGCGTAGGGAGGTTGCGAGCGCGCATGGAAGACCTTTTTCGAAGAGCTTGAGGCATGGAGCGACAACGGGCCGGAACGACCTCGAGGCGGAGTCCTGTCCCGACGCTTTTCTGGTCGGCCGTGTGGCTCCTCTCCGGCGCGGGTGCCGCGGCGGCGCAGTCGATGCCGTCCGAAGCACCGGTGTACGTCGACGCAGGTGCCTCGCTGCTTCACGGCGCAGCCATGCGGCACCACGCGAGCCACGTCGACCGATTGCGAGCCTATGAGGCGGTGGTCCGCCAGCGCGTTGGGGTCGCGCTCCGGACGCCGCTGAGAGACCGTACGGTCTACCGCGCCGAATCGGCGCATCGTGTGTTCTGGCGCTCGGACGGACCGCCGTCCATCGAGGTGCTCGGGCTGCGCGAGCAGGCGGGGCGTGGGGTCGAGGCGCAGCACTTCGATCAAGGATTCGTGGACCACGTATTCGAGCCCGACCGGGATCGTCTGATGTTCGGTCGGACCGAGTTGGAGTCCGATTCGGACCCCGGTGACTTCCGGGTCCTTCATCCGTTGGAGGCGGACGGAGCGGGCGTCTACGCTTTCGCGTCTGGAGACACGGTGACGCTCGCGCTGCCTGACGGCCGGCGTGTGACCGCGGTGGAGTTGCGGGTCTCCCCCCGCACCCGACATCCGACCAAGATCACGGGCTCGCTCTGGATCGAGCCGGAGACCGGCGCTCTGGTGCGGGCGACGTACCGACTCTCGGAGTCCCTCGATCTGGTCAGGGACATCGAAGACATGCGGGACGAGGATGCGCGGGGCGAGTTCCGGTGGGTACCGGGGATCTTCAAGCCGTGGACCTTCGAGCTCTCGCTCATCACGGTGGACTACGCGCTCTGGGACGGCGCCGTATGGTTGCCGCGCCGGTGGCGGGGCGAAGGACTGGCCGTCGCCGGCATTCTCAGGATCCCGGCGGAGTTCGACCGATCGTACCGGTTCACGAGGGTCGCGACCGAGGGCGCGTCCGACGAGGTCGTCCGTGACGTAGCGTCGTTCGACCCGGCCGAATCACGGATGGGCATCCCCTACCGACGGATCGTGGACGAAAAAGGAGGGGGCGCGGACTCCTTGCTCCTGTTCGTGCCCGCGGACCTGGGCCGCCTGGCACGAAGCCGGGATCTCCCGCCGCCGGTTTGGTCGGACGCCCCCGGCTTCTTCGCGGGGGAGGAGGTGGCGGAGGAGCTCCGGCGACTCGATCAGATCCCGACCGGCGGTCCGGAATCGATGCCACGCTGGTTCCGTTGGGGCTTCCAGCGGCCGGACCTGGTCCGCTACAACCGGGTCGAAGAGTTCTCGGTCGGTGCTCGCGGCGCCGTTCTCCCGGAGTTGTTCGGTCGTCCGCTCTCCTTGACCGGGACATTGCGGGTCGGAACGGGAGACCGGCATCCCAACATCCGGCTCGATGCCGAGCGGACGACGCTGAGGAGAACGGTGTCGTTGTCCGCCTATCACGAGTTGGCCGGGACGGACGAAGGGGCGAGACACCTCGGGCTGGGAAATTCACTGCTTGCGGCCCTGGCAGGTCGGGACGACGGGGACTATTACCGGCGCAGCGGCGCGGCGCTCATCTGGACTCCCGCTCCCGCAACACGCCAGTGGTACCGGGTCTCCGTTCATTCCGAGTACCACGAGGCCGTGGCCGGGCGTACGCGCCTTGCCCTTCCCAGAGTGTGGAAGGACGACGGCTGGGCGTTTCGCCCGAACCTGACCGCCGAAGAGGGTTGGGAGCACGCCCTCGGCATCCATCTGTCCCCGTCGTGGGGGACCGACCCGGCCAGGACGCATGCCGGACTCGAAGCCACGGGCATGGTCTCGTTCGGCGACCTCGAACACGCCATCGCGTCCCTCACCGGACGATTCGTGTTGCCCCTGCCGGGGGACCTCCGCATGGGACTCCTTGCAGGAGGTGGTGTGGCGACCTCGGACGTGTCGCCCCAGCGAGCCCTCTCGGTGGGTGGACCCAGAACGCTCAGGGGCTACGCACCGCGCACGCTCGTCGGACCGTGTCAGGCGCGCACCAGGGTCGAGGTGCAGCGCGCCTTCTCCTTCGGGGGAATCTCCGTGTTCTCGGACGCGGCGTGGGCCGGAGCCTGTGACGCCCTCACACCGTCCGCGGCGATGCGATCGGCCGGTCTCGGACTGTCACTCGTGGACGGACTGCTCCGCTTCGACCTGGCCCGCGGCTTCGACGGACCCGCATCCACGCGGCTCGACGTGTACCTCGACGGGCTGCTCTAGAAGGCTGTTGAAGAAGGCAGGCGGCCAGGACGACGGGGTCTTGCGCGT
>JBBDSN010000047.1:0-9226 GCA_040904885.1 Gemmatimonadota bacterium
TCTAACGCGCGACCCGCTCGACGAACTCCAGGAATTCCGGTTTGGTCGCCTCGAGGATCTCCCAGATCGCCGACCGGTCACTCTCGTCGAGGTGGTCGAACTCTCCGCTCAGGTCACGGCCCTCGAGGACCTCGATCACCCTCCGGTAGAATGGTTCCTTGACGAGATCAGGCAGCGTCGCGAACGCATCCGAGTAGATCAGGAAGCTCATCGGATACTTGAACAGGCGCCGTTCCAGATCGAAGTGCCTCAGCGAGCGACCCTGGTCGTCGAACGGCCCACGGGCTTCGAACTCCTCGGCGAACCCGGCGGTGCCGGCCACCCGCCCCGGCAGGGGGGCTTCCCGGGCGAACATCATCGAGCGGGCCATCCGCTCCACGGCGCCGTCGATACGGACCTGCGCAGCCGACTGGATCTCGGGTGCGGGAATGCCGCCGGACCGGATCCGGTTGAGCATGGCCGCGCCCCCCACGGCTTCCTTGGCCGCCTCGTGGGCCACCGTGATGAGGTTGTGGACCCTCGTCTGGTGCGTGAGCACCATCAGGCTCACGAGGTCGCTGTGCCGCGAGAGATACGGCTCGCTGTCGAAGCGTCCCTCGAGGTCCAGCACGTTTCCATCCGCGTTGACGTCGAACCCTTCGAGGTAGCGCGACACGTCCGAGACCTCATGGCTGAGCACTGGCGCGTAGGCGTTCCCCGCATGCGACCCGCCCTCGTGGGTTCCCGTGACGTACCACCCGGCGAAGCGCCGGTCGAAGTCCGTGCGGTCGCTCGTCGACCCTTCGTGCAGGGGCGCGATCGGGTATCCGAAGCGGTCGACCAGCACGGATCTGACCATGACACCCGGGATGCCGTCGGTGACCGCCCGTGATTCGTGGCACATGAGGCAGGTCGTCCCCTCTTCCTTGAACTTCAGCTCTCCCTCGGGATTCTGCTCGAGCGTATAGAACACGCCCCCGTCGTCCGGGTCGATCGACGCGATCTCGAGGATGGGACTGTCCTGCACCCATCCGATGTAGACGTCGTCGTTGTAGTAGACGGCGCGCGGCGTCCAGGGCGTGATCAGGTTCGTCTGCAGGCTCGTCCTGGAGAAGATCAGCCCCTGGCTGGAAACCGGGATGTCGAGCGCCTCGAGGACCGAGACGAGGTACCCGTGCTGGTCGTCGAAGTCGAGCACGGTGTCCCCGGCGTCGATCCGGCGCTGCAGCACCGCGATCGGATTGATGGGCGAACCGCTGTCGTCGAGCGGTACGGCTGCGGCGCCCCGGGCGTCCGCGCTCTGGGCGGAAACCATCTGGGCCGGAGTCAGTAGAGTCACAACGGCGAGCAGAGCGAACGCCCCGCGCCAACGCGCGGAGGCGACAGCACCGATTCCCGGGTCCGAAATCATGATCATCGTGTTGCCCTCGTCTTGGAAATGACCGTCATGTGATGGTGGCTTCCGGGGGAGGGACCGGAGTCGAGGACAAGGCGCATGCGCCCGGCCCTGGTGTAGATGTCCGTCGCAATGTGCTCCGGGAAGAGCTCGTCGAGCACTTCGCGGAAAAGTTCGAGCCAGCGATCGAAGTGTTCGGGCTGCAGCTCGGCGATGGCACGATGTCGTGCCACAGGATTGCCCTCGAATCGTGGAACGCCGAGGAGCACCGTAGCCCAGAAGTCGACCATCCTGTCGAGATGCTCGGGCCAGGGCGCCCGCAGGCTCCTCTCGAAGATGGGCCCCAGGCTCGCATCGTCTCGTACGCGCTCGTAGAACGTCTCGACCATGGTACGGATCTCCTGCTCCGTGACTGTTTCCCGCAGACTACACACGAGCGACCTCCGAAGGCGCGATCTGCACCAGTCCCTGGTACGTACCCGCCACGAGGTCCGCCAGCGTATAGCGGTTCAGCGAGACGAAGAAGGCCTCCCTCGCCTCGAAAAGCGCGCCCGCCAGCTCACATGCATCCGTGAGCGGGCAGGTCGACGCCTCCCCGAAGCACTCCGCGATCTCCAGATTAGGCTCGAGCCTGCGCACGAGGTCACCGAGTCTGAGCGCCTTCGGATCCGTATCGAGCTCGAAGCCGCCGTTTCGCCCGGACGTGGAGTTCAATGCGCCCAAGGCCACGAGGCCCTGCATGCTCTTGGTCACGTGGTCCCTCGACACATGGAACGCCTCGGAGACCTCGCGCGCAGAGACGTTGCGACCCTGCGCGGCGATGTACATCACGGCTCTGAGGCCGATGTCGGTGAACCTCGACAACCTCATCGGGAACGACTCCGCGGCGGTGAATCCGAACTAAACGTGGTATATCATATACCAATTTAAAGACACGGCCAAGGCGCCGAATGTTGAGCCATAAAAAAAACGGGCCGCCCCGGACAAATCCGGGACGGCCCGTAGAGGTACGCGTGGTACCCTTGACCCTACGAGACCTGAACCACGTTCTCGGCGGCCGGACCCTTGGCGCCTTCCACGATGTCAAACTCGACCGTGGCGCCTTCGGTCAGGCTCTTGAAGCCCTCGGCCTGAATCGCGCTGTGGTGGACGAAGCAGTCCTTGCTTCCGTCCTCCGGGCTGATGAAGCCGAAGCCCTTCTGGTCATTGAACCACTTCACAGTTCCTCTGGTACGCATCATCGCGCTCCCTGGGTTCTCGATGGTCGGAGTTTCGGATGATCCGTACTTACCGACACCATATTTGCGCGGTCACCCCGCGCGGGGCGTGGCCACCTCGGCCACATTCTTTTAGGCGGTCGACTCCCTCGGGAGCCGTCACCCTCACTTCATGTTGTTCCGGACAAATCCGGTTGGGGACAAGGCTCGCTCCAAAATTCCTGAAAGTCAAGAACGAGGCCACATGCCGACCCATCAGCCCTTCGCATCAGAGGAGCGCCTCCTTCAGCAGATCCTCGTTGTAGCCGACCAGAAGCCGACGGCCGACCCGGCTCGTCGGGGCCCTCAGCTTGCCGGACCGTCCGAGCATCAGCTCGAGCAGTTCTGCGTCGGACGGGCGGTCCGCGTCGAGGTCGAAGCGGACGATCTTCCGGCCCTTCGCGACCCAGAGCTCGTCGATGCCTTCGAGCAGCTCGAGCGCCGCGCCTCCTTCGACCGGCTCTGCATTCGCGCTCTGGAGCTCGCCGTCCTCGATTCCATGCTTCGCAAGAAACTCTTGCGTCTTTTTACAGCTCTGTCAGCCAGGGCGGTGATACCGCCACTCGAGTGCGTCGGTCATGTTCGGGCTCTTCCGGGTCCACCCCCGGGTTACCTGTCTCATCCGGTGGGGTGGATCCCGGATGGATGGATGGGCTTTGCGCTGGACTTTGGCCACGCGCCGTCAGTCTCGCTGGACCCGCGCCTCGCGATCAAGACTCCCCACGAATTCGCCAAACGGCTGCGGAGCGCTTATCTGATAGGTCGACACGCCACCGTCTCGACCCCGACCGGAGCGACTCATGGTTCGTAAGCCCTTCCGCCCCACCGAGCCCCTGCGAAACTTCGCCGTCCTGGCCACGGCGGTCTTCGCGACCCTGTCGGCGTCGACGCCGGGCGAGGCGCAGGTCGCGCAAAGCGGCGCAGGCGACGCGGAGCTGCCTCGGGTCGTCGTGCTCGCGACGGGCGGGACGATCGCCAGCCGGTTCGACCCGGAGTCCGGGGCGCTGAGAGCGGCGCTCACGGGAGACGAGATCGTGCAGGCGGTGCCGGAGCTCGAGGAGTTGGCCCGGATGAGCGTGGAACAGATCGCCAATGTGAACAGCTGGGACATGACTGCGACCATCTGGCGCGACCTCGAACGCCGCGCCAACGCGCTCCTGGCGGAACCCGACGTCGCAGGCGTCATCGTCACACACGGCACGGACACGCTGGAGGAGACGGCTTACTTCCTCGACCTCACGGTCCAGAGCGAGAAGCCCGTGATCCTGGTCGGCGCACAGCGATCCGCGATGGAGAGCGACAGCGACGGTCCTCGAAACATGCTGAACGCCGTCCGGGTGGCGGTGTCGCCGGAGGCGATCGGCAAGGGGACGCTCGTGGTCATGAACGGACAGATCAACGCTGCACGGGAAGTGACCAAGACCAATACGCTCGACGTGGAGACGTTCCAGACCCTGAGCTTCGGACTGCTGGGTGTCGCCGACGTCGAGAAGGTGCGCTTCTACCGGAGCCCCACGCGCCGCCAGACCATCCCCCTGCGCGCCGACGATCGGCTCCCGACGGTGGAGATCGTGACGGAGTACGCCGGGTCCGACGGACGCGTCATCCGGGCGCTCCTCGAGCAGGGCACCATGGAGGGTCTCGTGGTCGCGGGGCTCGGCCTCGGGCACGTGAGCAGCGGCTCGGTGGCCGCCATCCAGGACGTGCGCGCCCGCGGCATCCCCGTGGTGACCAGCACCCGCGTCTTGACCGGTCGCATCGTGCCGCTCTACTCGAACAACGTCGAGCTGCTCGACGCCGGGGCGGTGTTATCCGACAACCTGAGCCCCCAGAAGGCTCGGGTGCTGCTCATGCTGGCGATGACCCGCACGGCGGACACGGAAGCACTACAGGCCTACTTCGATCGCTGACGGTCGATCACTGGCGGGCCGGCCTCGCGCGGTCCCGCGACTCCGAGTCCGGCCAGTCCAGCCTACTTCCGGACACCGAAGACCCGGGGCCGGCGGGCGGACGCGGAGCGTACGACCGCGCCGGACGTCTGCCGAACGTCGTCGACGATGCAGAAGCACGTCGGGTCGACTCCGACGGCCTCCGAGATCACCTTCGGCACGCGCCGGCGCGATACCTCCAGAAAGAGCAAGCTGATGGGGCCTTCACGACCCACACCCTCGAACTGGGTCACGACGAAGCCCAGATCCCGGAGGTGCGACGTCATCCGATCACCCAACCTCGAGAAGATCCGCACCACCTGCTGCGCACTTGTCAGCCGGGCCTCCACACCGATGCCGATGTAGGTCCCCAGCGCAAATCCGAAGGCGTAGCTCACCATGTAGATCGGATGATCGAGGTTCTGGATGACGCCCGAGACGACGGCAATCCAGATCAGGACCTCGAAAAAGCCGAGGAACGCGGCACGGGCTCGCATGCCCCGAACCAGGTAGATGGTTCGGATCGTGCCGAGGGAGACGTCGAAGATCCGCGCGACGATGATGCCGAGCGACGTGAGGAGGACCGCCGGGGTCATGAGGGACGGTGCCCCATACGGCTCTCATGAGCAACCGGTCGCATCACGGGACGCGGGGCCAGGGGAATGGCTCGTGCCCTTCGTCGAGCGGGACCTCACCGGATCGCTGGAGCGCGAACAGGCGCCCGTCCAGATACTCCTTCCAGAGCACGATCCGGCCGTCCCGTACCTCGCCGATAATGGCGTCGCCCACCGCCGTCCGTTCGCCGGTCGCCCGGTCCGTGGTCGCGAACTGCCACTCGACCGCGAAGGCGGCGCCCTCGACCAACACGCGGTGCACGTACACCCGGGTGTCCTCGTTCTGCTGGTGGAACGCCCCGAGCTCCTCGATCCAGGTCTCGCGGTCGACCCGGCGGCGGGGATACGCGAAAAGCGCGTCTTCGTGCACGATCCGGCGGGCGAGCGCGGTGTCGCCCGTCATCCAGGCCCGCGCGTGGGCGTGCACGAGCGCTTCCACGGATTCACGCCCCGTGAATGCGTCCGTGACGGCACGCTCGGAGTTCCCGCAAGCTCCCAAGGCGAGGGCGAGCCCCACGAACAAGATCGCAGCAATCCTAGTGTGCATCCTCACGACCTCCCCGGTGCCTCCCATACAAACTGCCCATGTCGTCGAACACGTCACAACAGCTTGGCTCCGAGCGGGACGTTCGCGTCCGGCGTGCACAGAACCACGCGGCCCTCGTCGTCGTGGAAGCCCGTAATCAGACATTCCGACATCATCGGACCGATCTGCTTCGGCGGAAAGTTCACGACGCCGACCACGAGCCTGCCCTCCAGGTCCTCCGGAGCGTAGCGCTCCGTGATCTGCGCGCTGGACCGACGCACGCCGATCTCGGGGCCGAAATCCACCCGCAGCTTGTATGCGGGCCGTCGAGCCTCCGGGAAAGGCTCGGCCGCGAGCACACGCCCGACCCGCAGCTCCACCCGCGTGAAGTCGTCCCAATCGATCTCGTGCATGGCTCGTCACACGCCCCGAAGCTTGACGGCCGCCGCCACCCGCTGGATCGCGACCACGAAGGCGGCGGTTCGCAGTGTGACGCGACGTTCCTTCGCCATGTCGGACACCGCATCGTAGGCCTCATTCAAGATGCGCGTGAGCTCCGTGTCCACACGCTCCGCCGTCCAGCGGTACTGTTGCAGGTTCTGGACCCACTCGAAGTAGCTGACCGTGACCCCGCCCGCGTTGGCGAGGATGTCGGGCACGACCACGATCCCGCGCTCATGCAGGATCTCGTCCGCGGGCGGTGTGGTCGGCGCGTTCGCTCCCTCCACGACGAGTCGGGCGCGGACATCCTTGGCGTTGTGCCGGTTCAGGACGCCGCCGAGTGCCGCCGGTACGAGAATGTCGACGTCTGCGGTCAACAACGCCGCGTTGTCGATCCGCTCGGCACCTTCGTACGCCACGACGGAGCCGCCCGCCTCGGTCAGCGCACGCAGCTGCGCCACATCGAGCCCGTCCTCGAGGAAGACTCCTCCCTCCACGTCGCTCGCGGCGACGATCCTGGCGCCCATCTCCGAGAGAAACTGGGCGCTCCAGCTCCCGACGTTGCCGAAGCCCTGCACCGCGACTTTCGCTCCGTCCAGAGCCATGCCCATGTCCGCCGCGGCGCGGCCCGTGACGGCCGCCACGCCACGCCCCGTCGCGGAGTTGCGGCCCGGGGACCCTCCCAACTCGAGTGGCTTTCCCGTGACCACGCCCGGCGTGTACCCGTTGAACTTCGAGTACTCGTCGACGATCCACGCCATGACCTGGGGGTTCGTGTTCACGTCCGGTGCCGGAATGTCCTCGTTCGGTCCGATCATCCCCTGGATCCGCTCGATGAACGTGCGCGTCACGCGCTCCACCTGGTCGGTTCGGAGGTTCTTCGGATCGAGGTCGATGCCGCCTTTGGCCCCACCGTAGGGAAGGTCGACCAGCGCGGTCTTCCACGTCATGAGCGACGCGAGCGCCCGGGCCTCGTCGAGATCGACGTCTGGATGGTAGCGGAGCCCGCCCTTCATCGGACCACGAGCGTTGTTGTGCTGCACCCGGTACCCGTGGAACGTCGTGATCTTGCCGTTCTCGTCGAGGAGAGGGATCTCCACCAGGACTTCCCGGAAAGGCGTCTTGAGCGCCACCTGGAGATACTCGGGCAAGCCGAGCACCCGCGCAGCACGGTCGAACTGGAAGTTGACCGCCTCGAAGGGGGTCATCGCGGCCGGCGCGGCCGAGTCCTCGCTCGCGGCCGCCGTCTCCGCGGTGCGCAACGCCTCTCGCTCCGAGCCACGGCGTCGATCCGTTCCGCCTCTTATCATCGTGCCCTCCGCGTCTCCTTCGCTCATGCCACCCTCCAGTCAGTTGCGTTGCGCCCGCACGAACCTCGCGCGTTCCACGGTATAGCCCCACCTCGGCCGCCTCGGGAAACCAGACGCCACCTGCGGCCAGCACGTCGAGATAGCGGGCTTCGAGATCCATCAAACCCTCACAGAAGATTCGGGTCACGGCCAGGGGGCCGCTCACCAGGAGCGTACCGCGCAGCACTCCCGGGTCCAGCGACTTCATCGCATCCCCCTCCTCGCGGAGAACGCTTTCGACCAGACCCCGGAGCCGAGCGCGATGCCGCAGAGGATCAGCACGCCCCCGACCAGCGTCTGGGGTGGAGGCACTTCGGAAATGGCCGGCAGGAGCCAGGCGATCAAGGTGGCCCCGATCGGCTCACCGAAGAGGAACAGGTTGGCGACATACGCGGGCACGTACCGGATCGCGTAATTCACGCCCGTGTGCCCGAGCATCATGGGTCCGGCCGCCAACGCAACGAAAACCCACCACGTGGCCGGTGGAAAGCCGACGAGCGGGCTGTCCGCGCTCGTCAGGACCGCCCCCACGAGCACCACGGCCGCGATCCCGTACACCACGGCGATGTAGGCCCAGAGGTCGAGCTTCCTCCTGAGCACCCGCCCGATGAGGTAGTAGCCCGCGACCAGCCAAGCCGCGAGGAAGGCCAGCGCATCGCCGAAGAGCGCGTCCGCGCCCAGCGCGAAATCTCCCCACCCCACCGTCATCGCCCCCACCATGGCGACCAGGATGCCGATCCACTGTGTGCGCGTCGGATATTCCGCCAGGAGCACTGCGGAGAGCACCGCCACGATGAACGGCTGCAACGACACGAGGACGACCGAGCTCGCGACGCTGGTGTAGCTGAGCGAGGCGATCCAGCTCCAGAAGTGACCCGCCAGCAGCACGCCCGACAGGACAGCGAGCGCCCATTCACGACCGCTCAGCCGAACGCCCAGCAAGAGCGAGCCTCGGGCCCCGACGACGAGGCCGATGAACGCCATCGAGAACACCATCCGCCAAGCCGCGACAGAGAGGGCCGGGGCGTCCGCCAACCGGACGAGAGGCCCCGCCCAAGACACTGCCACCACCGCGACGACGAGCGCGGTCCAAGGCGACACGGCCGGGATTGGCGCGTTCCCGCCGTTCGCGCCCCCACCGTCTCGGGGAGGCCTCGGCGTTCCCGGGGATGGGTCGGGGATGGGCCGTTTCACGCCCTAACAGCCCGTGGCAGAAGCCTGGCGGGCCGCGTTGGGAGCGCCCCAGCCGACCACGGCCTTCGGCCGCAGGCCCTCCTAGGCGGCACAACGAGCCGAGCAGCCTCCGCGTCGCTCTGTGTCAACCGGGTCGTCTGCGAGACCGCGGAGCGTCGCGACGCGCACGCATGGCCAAGAGCCCCGTCGAGGAGTGCCAACGACGGGAGGTGCCCGCGCCGCCAGGCGTCGGTCGGGGCTGTGCCGCCCCGGGCACCGCCGCGCCAGCGGTGGTCCGAAGGGCACGAGGGGACCAACGCTGACGCGTCGGTGCCCGCGGCATCATAGCGCGTCATGACTCCTCCCCGATGCTTTGGCATCGCATTCGTCGTCCTTGCCTTGTCTGATATTCGCAAGACCCGGGCACCGCCGCGCAGCGGTGGTCGCGCGGCCCACCACACTTCTACCACGGCCTGTTTAAGGTCGTGCGACGCACGGCCCGCCGGAAGATTATCGCGGCGTGGGCCGCCTGGTCACCGTGCCGACCGGCCGGCATGGCCCCTC
>JBBDSN010000048.1:0-47987 GCA_040904885.1 Gemmatimonadota bacterium
AGGATCTCGTTGCAGAGCGAGATGCACTCGTTGCAGATGTAGACGTTGGGTCCGGAGATGAACTTCTTGACGCTCTCCTTGGACTTGCCGCAGAAACTGCAACGAAGGTGTTTGTCACTTGTCATGATTATCTCTCGCTCCGTACACGGAAGGGGTGAGCGGTCGCATAGCCCACTCCTCGATCTTCCTTGATCTACTAATCTACTCGATCGGCATGGTCGGAATCGGTCGGTCGACCCGGGGCTGTCTGGACCGGTCCCTCCAGCACCTTGTCGATGAGTCCGTATTCCACTGCTTCGACGGGACTCATGAAGCGGTCCCGGTCGATGTCCTCCATGATCTGATTCACGTCCTGGCCGGTGTGCTTGGCCAGGATCCGGTTCAGGTTCTCACGCACGTAGAGTACCTCCTTCGCCGCGATCTCGATGTCCGCGGCGGTTCCGCGAGAGCCTCCGGACGGCTGGTGCATCAGGATGCGCGAGTTCGGCAGCGCGTGGCGCTTCCCCTCGTCTCCCGCCGTGAGCAGGATCGCTCCCATCGACGCGGCCATGCCCACGCAGAACGTCGAGACCGGCGCCCTGAGGTGTTGCATGGTGTCGTAGATGGCCATTCCGGCGTACACGCTCCCGCCGGGGGAGTTGATGTACATGAAGATGTCGCGCTCGGGGTCGTCCGCGTCCAGAAAGAGGAGCTGCGCGACGATGATGTTGGCCACGTTGTCGTCGATCCCGCTTCCGAGAAAGACGATCCGGTCCATGAGGAGCCGGCTGAAGATGTCGTAGCTGCGCTCGCCGCGACTCGTGCGCTCGATGACGTACGGGGGATATATCGACATGATGTCTCGCGTTGGAGGAACCGGGAGCCCTTCAGGCTGCCGGTTCCTCGATGATCTCGGATTGTGACTTGAGGAAGTCGAATACCTTTCGTTCGGTCAACTCCCTTTCCAGCGCTTCGAGGCGCCCCGACTTCTGGAGCTGGGCGTAGACCTTGGCCGGCTCGGTGTCGTTGGCTGCCGCGATTTCCTCGATGCGGGCGTCGATCTCATCCTCCGTGGTGACCAGTCCCTGGCTCTCCGCCACCCGATCGATGAGGATGATCCGCTGGACGACTCGCTCCGCCTCGGGACGCAGCCGCTCACGCACGTCCGCGAGCCGCTCCGGGTCGATCTCCTTCTGCTGCTCTCCGAGGATGGAATCCGTGTACCGGTGAATCATGGAGATGGGTACCTCGAACGGGTTCGCCTCCAGAAGCGCGTCCAGCAGGCGGCCGCGCACGACCGACTCGGTCTGCTGCTCGGCGTCGCGCTCGAGGTCCTCCCGCACCTTCGCCCGGAGCTCGTCCAGCGTCTCGAAGTCGCCGACCTGGCGTGCCAGATCGTCGTCGAGCTCCGGAAGCTCCATCTCCTTGCGAGCGGTCAGCGTGATGCGAACGCGCTCGCTCTGACCGCGGCGCGCCTCGTCCGGGAAATCTTCCGGGAACGCGACATCGAAGTCCCCCGCCGCGCCGGGCTCGAGCGTGCGGATGGCGTCCTCGATGTCCGGGATGGCGTCTCCCTGACCCAGGGTGAAGTCGTAGTCGCGCCCTTCGGAGGTCTCCTCCCCGTCCTCGGTCAAGCGCACGATATGCACGGAGACCATGTCCTTGTCGGTCGGGGTGCCTTCCTCGGCCGGCTTCCATACGCCCGCCTGCTCGCGGATGCGGTCGAACACCTCCGCCACGTGCTCGTCCTTCACCGTCGGCACCGGGCGTTCCACGACGAAGCCGCCGAGCTTTTCGACTTCCACGACCGGCTCCACGTCGAACGCGACGGAGAAGCTCAGGTCCGCCTCGGGCTCGTACTGGACGTTCTCGATCTCACCTTCGCTGATCGGGCGCAGAGACTGCGCCTGCAGCGCCTGCCGGTACGCATCTCCGATGAGCCGGTCCAGCGCCTCCTGTCTGAGGGCACCCTTGAAGCGGCCTTCGATCATGCGAGTCGGCACGCGACCCCGGCGGAATCCCTTGAGGTTGGCTCGTGCCGCCAGGTTCTTGGCGGCACGGTGCTCTTCTTCTCGAACGTAGTCTGCGGGCACCGTCACGTTCAGGCGTCGGCGCCAACGATCTTGCTCGTCCACGGTGATCTCGAGGCGCGAAGCGTCCAGGGTCATCTGCTACTCAAAAGTTCGGGTTCTTGGGATCCGAGTGCGAAAGGGGGGACTCGAACCCCCACGGCACGAGGCCACGGGATCCTAAGTCCCGCGCGTCTACCAATTCCGCCACTTTCGCGCCGTCCAGGGAAAAGATAAACCCGGGACGAAGACCCGTTCAATCTCGCGAAAGGGAAGGCGGGCCGGAACCGTTTCATGAAAGAGCGGCGCGGGGTGCATCCCGCGCCGCTCTTCCGATGGTGGAATCGTGGGAGTCGACCATGCCATGCCGCCGCATGGCGACCGTCATCGCGGGCTACTAGGGCATCCGGACGTTCACGACCCTTCGTGTGCCCTCGGGATCTTCGAACAAGAGCGACACGATCTCACCGGCGTCGACGCCATCGAGCGCGGTGCGGACGTCTTCGGGCGTGCTGATCTCCCGGTCGTTGATACGCACCACTCGGTTGCCGCGGAACGCATCGACGCCTCGACGGGACGCCGCGCTTCCGCGGGCCACTTCCGTCAACACGACCCCGCTCCCGGCCTCGAAGCCGGTCGCCTGGGCGAGCTCGCCGTCGATGGCCTCCACGTGGATGCCGAGCCGCTCTTCGGCGTGCACGGCCCTGGTCGCCGTCGACGCGGCCTGCGCGGCGATGGGGGCTTCGTCGAGGCGGACGGTGGCCTCCAAGCGCCTTCCGTCACGGTAGACCGTGACCTCGACGCGGTCTCCGGGTCGGCGTTCGGCGATCTTCGCCTGAAGCTCCGCGACGTACCCGACAGGCTCGCCGTCGAGGGCCACGATCACGTCCTCCGACCGGAGCGCTCCCGCTGCCGGACCCTGGGGGTCGACCGTCTGGACCAGCACGCCGGAGACCGACGGGAGCCCGTAGACCTCCGCGTCCTCGGCGGCGACATCCTGGATGGACACGCCGATGCGCGGGCGCTGGACGTGGCCGAACTCGATGAGGTCTTCCATGATCCGCCGTGCCAGGTTGATCGGGATGGCGAATCCGTATCCCTGATAGGACCCGGTGGTCGATGCGATGGCGGAGTTGATGCCCACGACCTGGCCCTGGAGGTTGACCATCGGGCCGCCCGAGTTGCCGGGATTGATGACCGCGTCGGTCTGGATGAAGTCTTCGATCGCCCAACGCGACGCTTCCGGCCCGAAGTCGGGGTTCGTGAAGAGATCTCGCTGCAGAAGCTGCAGCCCGCGGCCCCGGGCGCTCACGATGCCGGCCGTGACGGTGAAGTCGAGCTGGGTCGAGGCGCCGAATCCGGGATTCCCGATCGCAAGGATCCACTCGCCGACCCTGAGGCGGTCCGAGTTGCCGAGCGACATGTGCGGCAGGGGCTCGCCCGCGTCGATCTTGATGACCGCGACGTCCGTGAACGGGTCGTTGCCGACCACCTCAGCTTCGAAATAACGGCGATCGGGGAAGTAGACGCGAACCTCGTCCGCCCCGTCCACGACGTGGTTGTTGGTGAGGATGTAGCCGTCTTCCGAGACGACGAAACCGCTTCCCCCGGAGATGGCGCCCTGCGGAGGTTGAGGTTGATCGTCACCCTCGGGAAGGTCGAAGAACCTGCGGAACGCGTCCGGAACCTCCTGCTGACGGCGGCTCGCGCTCGTGACGCTCCGGCGGCTCTCGATACGGACCACGGAAGGCGTGACCGCATCGGCGAGATTCGTGAACGCGTCGCTCAGGTCCGTCGCGGGCCTGACCGCCTCGGGCGACACCTGGGGGCTCTCGCTCAACGCCGGCATGGCGTGGGACGGACTCGTCCATCCGAGTCCGCCAGCGAGACCGACTCCGAACACGAAGGCGGTCGCGGTGAGCAGGACGACTTTCGTCTTCGCTCTGAGTGGATCGTACATCGAAGTGTCTCCCTTCAAGTCTATTCCCGTCTCGGTTTCAGCGACTGAGCGTTGTTCATACTGGGTACACGAGCCCGCCGGAACCGATCCGGAGGGCTCGTGTCTCAGCCGGTCACTTCACGTGTCGCCGTCCATGGGATGCGTGAGAGGGGGTGTGGGGTTGCCCACCCCCCTCTTCACCGCAGCCCGTTGTTCGGAACCTACTTGTCTTCGTCGACGATTTCGTAGTCGGCCTCGACCACGTCCTCGTCAGCCTCGGTGCCCGGCGCAGCCCCCGCCTCCTGGGTGCCTCCGGCCGGCTCGGCGGACGCTTCGCCCTCCTCCCCCTCGGCCTGATACATCTCCTGGCCTGCGGCGCTGAACGCCTGCATCAGCTCGTCTCTCGCCGAGTTCATGGCCGGCAGATCATCGCCCTTGAGCGATTCCTTGGCCTGCGCGAGCGCCGAGTCGATGCGCTCCTTCGTCGGGCCCGCGATCTTCTCGCCCCATTCGGCGGTGTCCCGCTCGACCTGGTAGATGAGCGAGTCGAGCTGGTTGCGGGTCTCGACCTTGCCACGGCGCTCCTCGTCCTCGGACGCGTGTGCCTCGGCGTCCTTGACCATCTTGTCGATCTCCTGCTCGGAGAGCCCGCTCGAAGCCTCGATGCGGATCTTCTGCTCCTTCTCGGTGGCGCGGTCCTTGGCGGACACGTGCAGGATTCCGTTCGCATCGATGTCGAAGGTGACTTCGACCTGCGGCATCCCGCGGGGAGCCGGTGGGAGTCCCGTGAGCTGGAACTTGCCGATCGTCTTGTTGTCGACCGCCATCTTCCGCTCACCCTGGAGGACGTGGATCTCGACCGTGGTCTGGTTGTCCTCCGCGGTCGAGAACACCTCGGCCTTCTTGGTCGGGATGGTCGTGTTACGGTCGATGAGCGGCGTCATGACGCCACCGAGTGTCTCGATCCCGAGCGAGAGCGGCGTAACGTCGAGCAGGAGTACGTCGGACACGTCGCCCGCGAGCACGCCACCCTGGATGGCGGCGCCGATGGCGACGACCTCGTCCGGGTTCACGCCCTTGTGCGGCTCCTTGCCGAAGAACTCGTTCACGACCTGCTGGATCTTCGGAATGCGGGTCGAGCCTCCGACGAGGATCACCTCGTCGATCTCGTCCGTCGAAACCCCGGCATCCTCGAGCGCCTTTTTCATCGGCGGAATCGTCCGCTTGATGAGGTCGTCGACGAGCTGCTCGAACTTCGCCCGCGACAGGCTGTAGTTCATGTGCTTCGGACCTTCCTGCGTCGCCGTGATGAACGGAAGGTTGATGTCCGTCGTCATGGTCGTCGACAACTCCATCTTGGCCTTCTCCGAGGCTTCCTTGAGCCGCTGGAGCGCCATGGCGTCCTGTTTCAGATCGACGCCCTGATCCTTTTTGAACTCTTCGACGAGCCAGTCGATGATGCGCTGGTCGAAGTCGTCACCACCCAGGTGGGTGTCGCCGTTGGTCGACTTCACCTCGAACACGCCGTCGCCGAGCTCCAGGATCGATATGTCGTAGGTACCGCCACCGAGATCGAAGACGGCGATCTTCTCGTCTTTCTTCTTGTCGAGGCCGTACGCGAGCGCCGCTGCCGTGGGCTCGTTGATGATGCGGAGCACTTCCAGCCCGGCGATCTTGCCGGCGTCCTTCGTGGCCTGCCGCTGCGCATCGTTGAAGTACGCCGGAACCGTGATCACGGCCTGAGCGACCTTGGCGCCGAGATAGTCTTCGGCGGTCTGGCGCATCTTCTGGAGGATCATCGCGCTGATCTCGGGCGGCGTGTACGTTTTGTCCGTGTTCTTCACGGTGACTTGCACGCGACCGGAGCCGTCGGGACCGACGTCATACGGCACGAGCTTCTCCTCCGCCTTCACCTCGCTATGCTTGCGCCCCATGAAGCGCTTGATCGAGAAGATGGTGTTCTCGGGGTTGGTGATGGCCTGGCGGCGGGCGACCTGTCCGACGAGGCGTTCCTCGTCCTTGGTAAAGGCAACCACCGATGGCGTGGTCCGTCCACCCTCGGCGTTGGGGATCACGACAGGCTCACCGCCCTCCATGACCGCGACCACCGAGTTCGTGGTGCCGAGGTCGATTCCGATGACTTTACCCATGTCCTCCTCTCACGTTTGATAGGGGTCCGAACGGGTCCGAGCGGGCCCCCGAGCAGCGTTCGTTCGTTTGGTTCTTGTCGGACGCCGAACGTACCGTCAGGCGCCGTTCACGGACCAGTGCCCGCCGACACGGGTTCTGGGTGCAAGCGACGTGCCGGTATCGGCCCGGGAAAACCCGCCGGATTGGCGGAGTGGACGCTTCTCCGCCGCCATAATGGCAGCGGGCGGGCCGCTTCGTCCGTTCGGGTTGCGCTCGTAGCTTTCGGAGCGCCCATTTCGCTGTCGATCTCTTCGCCGTCGCTCGGCCGTCCCCCTCCCAGCAGAATCATGCTCGCTCACCGGATGCTCATTCAGGTCGTCGTCGGTTCCGCCATCACGCCGGGGCGCCCCGCACCGCACGCGGGGGCCGTCCGTTGGTGAACCGGGGAGGCGAGGCTCCCGAGCCCGAGCGCATTGCGGAGCAACTCTCCGGCCGGATCGCGATGCAGCCGGACGTGTTCATCGTGCTCGGCTCTGGCCTGGGCGCCATCGAACAAAGCGTCGAGGATGCGGTATCCGTCCCGTTCCAGGCTATCCGGGGTATGCCGCGGCCATCGGTGAAAGGGCACGCGGGACGATTCGTGATGGGGTCCATCGGTGGCGTGAGCGTGCTCCTGCAGTCGGGCCGCTTCCACGCCTATGAGGGGCACGGCATGGACACGGTCGCGCTTCCAGTCCGGGTCGCCGCTTGCCTGGGCGCCTCCACGCTCGTCGCGACGAACGCGGCCGGCGGGATCCGGGAGGATCTTGGGCCGGGACGGCTCGTGCGCATCGAGGACCATCTCAATCTGATGTTGGGGAACCCTCTGGCCGGGTCGGTGGTGGAGGGCGAAGCACGCTTTCCTGATATGAGCGAGCCGTACGACCGCGCGCTGGGGGTGCTCGCCGCCAACGTCGCGGAACGCCTGGGGATTTCGTTGGACCGGGGGGTCTACGCCGCGGTGCTCGGGCCTTCGTACGAGACTGCGGCGGAGGTGCGCATGCTCGCCCGCTTGGGCGCGGACCTGGTGGGCATGTCCACCGTGCCTGAAGTGATCACCGCCCGGGCGCGGGGCATGCGGTGCCTCGCGTTTTCGATGGTCACGAACCGAGCCGCAGGGCTCTCCGACGCGCCGTTGAGCCACGATGACGTACTCGAGGTCGGGGCGCGAGCCGGAGGTCGGTTGGCGGATCTCGTGTCAGGCGTGATGGCCGAGCTGGGCCGCATCTCCGCGGGACCGGACGATCACGAGGGCCGGGCGAAGTGATTCACCGGGCCGTGACCCTCTCCGAGACCGGGCGCGGTCGCGATGGCACGTGCGACGAACGCGAGCGCGGTGTCGACGGCATCCTCCAGCGCGTCGCCCTTGGCGAGCCCGGCGGCGGCCGCCGCGGAGAGGGTGCACCCGGTTCCGTGGGTATGGCGCGTGTGGATCCGCTCGCGACGCCAGACGGTCTCGGTGGCTCCGTCCCAGAGGAGGTCCACGGCGCCCCCCTCGAGATGTCCCCCCTTCACCAGGGCGGCACCCGCGCCGAGCTCCACGAGTGTGCGTGCGGCCCTCCGCATGTCCTCTTCGGTGCGCACCGGCCTTCCGGTCAGGATCTCTGCCTCATGGAGGTTCGGGGTCACGAGTGTCGCGAGCGGGAGGAGGGTCTGGCGGAGCGTCGTCTCGGCTTCGACGTCCAGCAGACGGTCTCCACTGGTGGCGACCATGACCGGGTCGAGGACGTACCGCTCGATGCCATGGCGCGCGATGGCGTCGGCGACGAGCTGCACCAACTCCGCTGTCGCGAGCATGCCCGTCTTGGCGGCCGCCGGCGGGAGGTCGTCGACGACGGCGACGAGTTGGGCCCGGACCACGTCGAGTGGAATCGGGTGGACCGCGGTCACCCCGAGGGTGTTCTGGGCCGTCACGGCCGTCAGCACGCTGGTGCCGTAGACACCGAACTGATGAAAGGTCTTGAGGTCGGCCTGGATGCCCGCGCCGCCACCGGAATCGCTTCCGGCGATGGTGAGGGCGGTGGGGAAGGGAGTCGCCAACGGCGATCGCTCCAACTGGAGGGCTCGAACAGGTGACGAACGATAACGTGGCGGGTCCGGGCCCGTTGAGCCAGCGAGTCACGCGGCTCATCGGCCGCCTCAAGACGCGCAAGGGGCGTGCGCGCGAGGCCCTCGTCCTGGTTGAAGGAGTGAGGGCTGTGACGACGGCGCTCGACGCTGGCGTCGACGTCCGCCTCGCGGTCACGTCTCCGCGGCTGATGGAGCTGCCGGACGCAGCAGAACTCGTGGATCGGTTGCGGAGCATGCACGTCGATGTCCGTTTCGTCGGAGACGCCGAGATCGAGGCGCTCTCGGACACCGAGACGCCCCAGGGCGTGCTGCTCGTGTGCGCGGAGCGGAGCGTCCCGATCGATCGCCTCGAGCCTGGTCGCTGGCTCGTGCTCGATGCCGTGCAGGACCCGGGCAACGCGGGCACCCTCTTGAGGGCGGCGGCGGCGTTCGGGGCGGATGGGGTGATTGCGCTCGACGGGACCGTGGACCTCTGGAGTCCCAAGGCGGTACGCGCTTCGGCCGGTCTCGTGTTCCACGTACCGGTGGCTCGCGCCGAAGCCCGTGCGGTGGTCGGACTGTGCGCCGAGGCCGGTGTCGCGATCATCGTTGCGGATGCCGCGGGCGACGACGTTCACGCGTCGGACCCTGAGGCAGCGTGGGCGTTGGTCGTCGGCAATGAGGGCGCGGGCGTCCGGGACCTCATCCAGGCGGCGGCGAGCCGACGCGTCTCCGTGCCCATGCGCGGCCCTGCCGAATCGCTCAACGTGGGGATCGCGGGGTCGCTCCTCCTCTATGCGCTCATTGGAGACACACGTCTTGGAAGTTGAGACTTGGTTCGTGCCGGTGGTGGCCGGAGCCTTCGGGCTGACCCTCGGGTCGTTCCTGAACGTCTGCTCGTTGCGTTGGCCGGTGGACGAATCCGTGGTCCGACCCGGGTCACACTGCCCGAGCTGTGACGAGCCCGTTCGCTGGTACGACAACGTGCCGGTGCTGAGCTGGGTGGTGCTGCGGGGGCGTTGCCGCTGGTGTTCGGAGCCGATCTCCGTCCAATATCCGCTCGTCGAGATCGCGACCGCGCTCATGTGGGCGGGCGTCGCCGCGGCGTACGGCGTGTCGTGGGAGGCCGCACGCGGTGGGTTGTTCCTCACGATCCTGTTCGGAATCGCGATGTCGGACGCGCGCTTCTACATCATCCCCGACCAGTTCTCGATCGGGGGTGCCGCGTTGGGGGTGCTGCTCGCGCCGCTCCCGGGTGGAATCACCCTCCTGCAGTCCTTGGTGGGAGCCGCGACGGGGTTCGGCGTGCTGTGGCTGGTGGGGCTCCTGGGTACCTGGGTGATCCGGCGTATCACGCCGGGGCGTCTCGAGGAGGCGGGGGTGGACCAGGCCATGGGGGGAGGAGACATCAAGATGATGATGATGGTAGGGGCGTTCCTCGGCGTATGGGGTGTGGTGCTCACCCTTTTCATCGGCTCGCTTTTGGCGCTGGTCGTCTTCGGACCGATCGCTTCGCTGTCGAAGCGGCTCATTCCGCTCGGTGTGTTTCTGGCGGCGGCGGCGGGCGTTTCCTACGCCTGGGGTGACGCCATGATTCTCTGGTACGTCACCCGCGTGGTGGGGCTTCCGGGGTAGGGCGCGGGGGCTCGATGTGCACGAGCACGTCGAGAATCGGGAGTTCGCAGGCGATCAACCGGTCCTTCACGTCGTGTCCGATCTCGTGTCCACGGCGCACGGTCAGAGCCTCGTCGACCTCGACGTGGATGTCGACCAGGTAGACGAGCCCGCTCCGCCGGACGCGCACCTCGTCGATCCCGTGGACGTCGGCGACGTCCGCGGCGATGCGGCGGATCCGGTCGCGCACCTCCTGCGGCGCCGAGGCGTCCATGACTTCGCGGAAGGCGCCGCGAAGCAGGTTCACGCCGTTCCACGCGATGACCACGCACGCGACGAGGGCCGCCCAGTCGTCGGCCGCCTCCCATCCCTCCCCCATCAGCAGCGCCAGCGAGATCCCCAGGAACGCCGCCACGGAGGTCAGCGCGTCCGCCCGGTGATGCCAGGCGTCGGCGAGCATGGCCTGGCTCCCCACGTCCGTGCCACGGTGGGTCAGGAACCGGAACGTGAGCTCTTTGGTCGCCACGACCAGCACAAGCACCACGAGCGTGAACGCGGCCGGTGGGCCGTGCGGTGTCACGATCTCGTGGACGGCCCCGAAGGCGATCCCGACCGCGGCGGCGAGGAGGATGATCGCGACGATCATGGCGGCCAGGGGTTCCGCCTTGCCTCTGCCGTAGGGAAACTCGGGTGTCTGCGGGGCGGAGCTCAGGCGCAGGCCGCCCCAGACCAGGACCGAGCTGAGCAGGTCGAGCACCGACTCGACCCCGTCCGCGACCAGCGCGAACGAGTTTCCGGCCAGCCCTGCGGTGATCTTGACCACGGCCAGGAGCGCGCTCAGCGAAAGCGCCGTCGCCATCGCGCGCGTGCCCTTGCGATAGGCCGCGTCGAGCTGCTCGGCCGTCGCTCGGGGTTCGGGGCTCGTGGGTTTGGAGAAAGGGGTCATGTCCCGGGATCGTAGGAGATGTGGGGACTCAAGGGTCCGAACAATCTCGCTGGTACCCGCAATTTGGACAGGTAAGCTTGCAATGCCGGTCGATCATCTGGGCGCCACACAGGTCGCATCGAGCCAAGCCGGGTCGCTCGGCAGGTCGCGGACGGCCCGGTTCTCGGGGCGTCGCTTTCTGTCGGTCGGCAGATGCCTCCTCCCGGGACTGCGGCTCCTCGCTCACTCGTTCGCCCCGATCCCCTCCCCGAGATAGCGCCGGCTGAGGTCCACGTAGTGCTGACCACCGCCCTCGATCCAGCGGGCCGCGGAGCCCTCGAGCGTCTTCTTCACCACGCCGGGGACCCCCGCGACGAGACTCCTCGCCGGAATCTCCTTGCCCTCGAGCACCACGGTGTTCGCCGCGAGGAGACACTCCTCGCCGATGACCGCGTTCTGCAGGATGACCGCGTTCATGCCCACCACCGTGCGGTCACCGATGACGCAGCTCTCGAATTTTGCCCCGTGTCCGACGGTCACGTCGGCGCCGATCACGGTCGGTCCCCAGGCGCCGACGTGCACCACGCAGTTGTCCTGCACGCTCGTGCGAGGCCCGACGACGATTCCGTTGTCCGGGTCGTCTCCTCGGAGGACCGCGCCGAACCAGACGCTACTCTCCTCTCCGATGGTCACGTCACCGATGAGCACCGCGGTCGGCGCGAGGAACGCGGAGGGATGCACCTTGGGGCGCTTGCCGGCGAAGGGCAGAATCAGGGCCATCGGGGTCGACTCGAATGGGTTGGGGTTCGTTACGAACGATTCAGATCCAAGGTCGCCTGGTCGAGCCGGGTCAGTCGGGCGCGCACGACCTGCGTCTCCGTGGCCTCGAGGATCTCGATCTGGACGTCTCCCCTCGAGAGGCGCTCGCCGCTCTCGGGCACGTGCCCGAGCTCCTCCAGAATGAACCCGTTCACCGACCGGTGTTCCAGATTGGGCAGCTCCACGCCGAGCAACTCGTTCAGATGCCGGATGTCCGCGCTCCCGTCGCACTCGATCACCCCGCTCGAGACGCGGTCGATGCCTTCTTCCTCGACATCCGTCTCGTCGCGGATCTCGCCGACGAGCTCCTCGAGCACGTCCTCGAGGGTGA
Source organism: Gemmatimonadota bacterium (assembly GCA_040904885.1). Taxonomy (GTDB): domain Bacteria; phylum Gemmatimonadota; class Gemmatimonadetes; order Longimicrobiales; family Gaopeijiaceae; genus JAWLHJ01. The sequence continues at coordinate 11,895 of JBBDSN010000048.1, forward strand.
CCAGCCCGTCCGTGCCGCCGAACTCGTCCGCGACGATACCCATGTGGATCCGTCGGACCTGGAAGTCGCGTAGGAGCTCGGTGAGGGAGAGCGAGCCCGGGACGAAGAATGGCTCCCGCGCCAGATCCCTGAGCCGGAGCTCCTGGTCCCCCCGTGCATATCGCTGGTACGCTTCGCGTATATAGACGATGCCGGTCACGTCGTCCACCGATTCCCCGTACACCGGCACGCGGCTGTATGGGACGTCGGGAAGGTCGTCGATGATGTCGCTGAGCAGTGTGTCTTCCTTCCAGGCGAAGACGTCGACGCGCGGCACCATCACGTCCCATGCGCTCAGTTCGTCGAGCCGGAAGGCGCGCTCGACGAGCAGGTTCTCCGAGGCTTCGAGCAGACCTTCCTCGTGCCCGATCTCCTGGATCTCGCGAAGCTCGCGCTGCTCGCTCGTGAGTGCCGGTCCGGTCCCGGATCGGAGCCGTTGCTCGAGGCGCTCGATCGGGGTGGTCAACAACCGCGTTTGCCGGGCCACGACGAGCAGGACAGGCGCGAGCGTGAGCGCGAACCTCACCGGGTAGCGCGCGGCCAGCATGTGGGGGAGCAGGTCGGCGACGAGCACGACAAGTAGGATTCCGACGATGATGATGCCCACGGAGCCCACGACCGAGTCCAAGGATGCGCCACCCACCGTCGCGATCGCGACGGCCGTGAGGTTCAGCACCCGCGTGGAGAGACGCACGCCGGCACGCACGCGACCCTCCCGGATCCGGACTTCCGTGAGCGCATCCGAGCCGCGGAATCCTTCCGAATCGAGCGTCCGGAGGCGGGACATGCCGACCTGGAACGCGGAGACCTCTCCTGCGGTGAGGATTCCGGAGATGAGGAGGAGGAGTGCGACGAGCACCACCGTTCCCCAGATCATGCTTCCGTCTCCCGAGAAGAGGTGCCGCTACTCGGAGGGTGGTCTTCGTCTCCCGTGCTTCGATCTAGGTCCAACCTTGACTCTCCTTGAGGAGCTCCGCGATGACGTCGCGCGTCGTCCGGCCGTCCGCCTCGGCTTCGAAGTTCAGAACCAGCCGGTGGGCGAGCACGGCAGGCGCGATCCTCCTGACGTCCTCGAGCGAGGGGATGGCCGAACCTCGCGAAGCGGCGATGGCTTTTGCCCCCAGGACGAGAAACTGCGAGGCTCGCGGACCCGCGCCCCACGATACGTATTTTCCCGTCACGTCCGCGGCTTCAGCACCTGGGCGCGTGGACCGCGCGAGATGAACGGCGAAACGGACGAGGGACGGCGGCGCCGGAATTCGTCGAACGAGGCCCTGGAGCTGGATCAACTCCGGTGCGGACACGATCGGCGAGACCACCACCTTGCTATCACCGGTCGTCAGTGTGGCCACTTCCTCCTCTTCTTCGCGCGAGGGGTAGTAGATGGGAAGCTCGAGCATGAAGCGGTCCAGCTGTGCCTCGGGCAGGGGGTAGGTCCCCTCCTGCTCGATGGGGTTCTGCGTCGCCAACACGAAGAACGGGGGCTCGAGCGCATAGGTTTCACCCGCGGCCGTGACCGCACGCTCCTGCATCGCCTCGAGCAGGGCCGCCTGGGTCTTGGGTGGTGTCCGGTTGATCTCGTCGGCGAGCACGATGTTCGCGAAGATCGGACCCCTGACAAACCGGAACACGCGTCGGCCGGTCGTCCTGTCCTCCTCGATGACCTCGGTGCCCGTGATGTCGGTCGGCATGAGATCCGGCGTGAACTGGATCCGGCTGAACGCGAGATCCAGTGCCTGGGCCAGGGTCTGGACCAAGAGCGTCTTCGCGAGTCCGGGCACACCGACCAGAAGGGCATGACCGTTCGCGAGCAGCGCGGTCAACAGTTCGTCGACGACTTCGTGTTGGCCGACGATGCGCTTGGAGATCTCCCGGCGCATACCATCGGATACGTCGGCCACGCGCTCGAGGAGATCGACGTCCCTGTCCTGATCCGTGACCGTGTCGGTAGGTGTATTCATCCCGGAGGGGTTTTGCGGCGAACCGCGGGAAAAGTGGGGCTCGAGTCGCCCTACCCGGGGCGGGCGAAGCAGGGTCCATACGGACGCGGGGCCGGGCGTGATTTTCCGTTCCGCTTCGACACCGACGGCGCTCGCTCACAGTCAGACCCGGCCGGCCTGCCCCGCTCGAATAGACGACCGCGGCGACCGATTCGTCAAGCGGCCCCGTTCATCGGCACACGGGTCTCGACCTGGCTTCGGTAAGGGCACCCGACGGCACCGTCCGGACACCCTCCAGTTGGCTTGCGCATTTTTTCACAAGCTGATATCCTTTGCGGGCTCGGGACCTGAGGAGCCGAAAAACATGTCGCCAGAGAGCCGCCGAGATAAAAAAGGGCAGGATCTCGCGTCCAGGCGCCTGCCAGGGGAGGTCCTTGGCTTGGGCCTCAATGTCGTCGTGGCGGCGTTTCTTTTCGGCTTCGTAGGTCACTGGGTCGGCACGAAGATCGGGGGCGAGGATTACCTTACGCTCCTCGGAGGATTCATAGGCGCGGCGGCGGGCTTCTACAGTCTGTACATGCACCTGACGCGGCCGCCGGAAGACCGAGAGAAGAAGAAGACCGGATGAAAGCGCTCCCGCGCTACACCCTCGTGACCAGTCTGCTGGTGGTCCTGTTCCTGGCGATCGCGGCTCCCTTCCTGGACGCCGCCGGAAGGTTCGGCCTCATGGTCGCAGCCGGTGTGACCCTTCCGCTCCAGATTGGGCTCTTCGCGCTCCTGGTCGGCACCCGTCACGACTCGATGCGCTTCATGGCGTCATGGGGTCTCGGTGTGCTCGGGCGGATGCTGGTCGTAGGGGTGGTCGGTCTCTCGATCCATATGCTTGAAACAGTCGATCCCACGGTGACGATTCTCTCCACCGTCGGTTTGTTCTTCATCTTCCTCCTGCTCGAGCCGGTGTTCTTGTTCCGGAACGAGCAGGCGACGGGTTACGCCAGGTGAGCATGCAGGGTTCGTTACAGGGTCAGGTTCCGGAGGCCGCCGCCCAGGAGGCGGGAGAGGTCCATGGTCTGGGAAGGATCGACGAGATTCCAGACTACATCTCGCACCACCTCGAAGACGCTCGCCTGTTCGAGTTCGCGGGCATGCACTTCGATCTGGGCGCCTTGGCGTTCGACCCGATCCATATCGGCGGATTGTCGATCGATCTTTCGCCCACGCGCCAGCTCATCTTCATCTTCCTGTCGGCGCTCCTCTGCATGGCCCTGTTCGTCCCCGTGGCCCGCTCCCTCACACGCCGAGGCGGCGCGAGCGCGCCGAGCGGCTTCGCGAACGCTGTCGAAGCCCTCGTCGTCTACTTCCGGGACGAGATCGTGCGGGCGAACATCGGGCGCGACGGAGACGGATACACGCCGTTCATCCTCACGATCTTCTTCTTCATCCTGTTCATGAACCTGCTGGGGCTCACGCCCTTCGGGATCACGGCGACCGCCAACCTCTCGGTCACCGCGGCGTTGGCTGGGATCGCCTTCGTGGTGACGGAGGTCGCGGGCGTGCGGGCTTTGGGCCCTGCCGGTTATGCCAAGACGATCTTCTATCTGCCCGCGGGGCTCCCGGGTCCGATGAAGCCCATCATTCTCGCGATCATGGCGCCCGTCGAGTTTCTCGGAAAGCTCACGAAGCCGTTCGCGCTGGCGGTGCGTCTGTTCGCAAACATGATGGCGGGTCACATTCTGATTCTCGCCATCGTCGGGTTGATTTTGGTCAATCAGAGCTTCGTCGTCGGAGGCTTCTCGGTGCTCGGAATGAGCCTCCTGATGATTCTCGAGCTGTTCGTAGCGTGCCTTCAGGCATACATCTTCGCCATGCTCACTTCGGTATTCATCGGACTCATCCGCCACGCGCACTGAGTTCGCGCTTCCACTTCATCGTCGTTCATTTTCACCGTGTCCGTGTGACGGACCTTACACCCTCAACGTTCGAGGAAATTAGATCATGTACCTCATGTTTCAGGCTGTTCAAGACGGAGTCGCCCAGGGTGGCCTCGGCCTCGTGGGCGCCGGACTCGCCATCGGCCTCACCGTGATTGGAGCCGGTATCGGCATCGGCCAGATTGGGGCGCAGATGGCGTCCGGTATCGCTCGGCAGCCCGAGGCTGCGGGTAACATCCAGACCGCTTCGATCATCCTGGCGGCGCTCATCGAAGGGGCTGCGCTCTTCGGCCTCGGTCTCGCGTTCCTGAAGTTCTAGACCGTTCCGCCGCCTCCTCGCGGGGAGGCGATGTGGACGTGATGAGAACCGAAATGGAGACCGTTATGAGGAAAAGCCGAATCGCTGTCATGGCCGGAGCTCTGCTGGCAGGGCTTCCGGGAGTGGCGCTGGCTGCCCAGGGGGGCGCGGGAACGACCCCGTTGTTCACCGTCAATCTGGGTACGACGGTCTGGACGGCCATCGTGTTCCTGGCGCTGTTGGGTATTCTCCGGCGCTTCGCCTGGGGTCCGATCCTTTCCGCGATCGATTCGCGGGAGCAGGGGATCCAGTCCGCGATCGACGAGGCCATCGCGCGTAACGCGGAGGCCGAGCGGCTGCTCGCAGAGCACCGGGAACAGCTGGCGGACGCGCGCCGCCAGGCGAACGAGCTCATCGCCGAGGGGAAGGCTGCCGGCGAGAAGCTGCGGAAAGATATCGAGGCGAAGGCTCGCGAAGAGGGGCAAGCGCTCATCGAGCGAGCTCGCGGCGAGATCGAGCGCGAGCGCGACGCCGCCCTCGACACGCTCCGGAAGGAGTCGGTGGATCTGGCACTCGCGGCCGCCTCGCGGTTGCTCCGTGAGAACCTCGATGCTCCGAAGGACCGTGCGCTCATCGAAAGCTATCTGTCCGAGTTACAGCGGGACGGGAGCGTGCAGGCGTGAGGGACGGCACGGTCGCTCGCAAGTATGCCGAGGCGCTCTTCGAGTTGGGCCTGCGCGACGAGCGTATCGAAGCGTACGGTACCGCGCTTCGATCAGTGGCGGACCTGCTCGAGTCGGAGCCGCGTTTTCGGCTGTTTTTGGACACGCCGCGCATCGAAGACTCGGCCAGGAAGGTGCTGGTCCGGGAGGTCTTCGGCGCGACGCTTCCCAGGCACGTGCTGAATTTCGTTCTGGTCGCAATCGACAAGCGTAGGCAGCGGCTGTTGCGCTCGATCGCGGACGAGTACGATTTGCTGGTGGACACGCATCTCGGCCGGGAACACGTCGAGGTGACGGTCGCCCGGCCGCTCGATGAAGCGACGAGCGAGATGGTGGCCCAACGGCTTTCGAAGGTGATCGGCAAAAAGGCGATCCCCCACATCCGGGTGAAGCCGGATATCCTCGGGGGACTCGTCGTTCGAACTGGTGATACGATCTACGACGGATCGGTACGGAGACGGCTGGAAGGCATGCGCGGTCGAATGTTGAAGGCCGAGCTGCCCACCGGCGCGGTGGACGCTACCCGATGATCCGCACGATCCCTGAACTCAGGACCCGATAAGAAGATGGCCAACGATTCGCAACTCCGCGCTGGCGAGATCAAAGACGTCCTCCTGCGAGAAATCGACAGGTACGAGGACGAGCTCGAGTCAGAGGAGATCGGTGAAGTCCTCGAGGTCAAGGACGGCATCGCACGCATCTATGGACTGATGAATGCGATGGCCTCCGAGATGCTCGAGATCACCTCCTCCGGAACGGGTGAGACCGTTACCGCGCTCGCGCTGAACCTCGAGGAAGACAACATCGGCGCGGTCGTGATGGGCGAGTGGACGTCGCTCCACGAGGGGGACCAGGTCCGCCGGACGGGCCGCGTACTCGATATTGCCGTCGGCCCCGGATACCTCGGGCGCGTCGTCGATCCGCTCGGGAACCCGGTCGACGGGCACGGCCCGATCGACGGGATCGAGGACAAGCGTCAAATCGACATTGTCGCGCCCGGCATCGTGCTGCGGCAGCCGGTGAGTGAGCCGATGCAGACCGGCATCAAGGCGATCGATTCGATGATCCCGATCGGCCGTGGCCAGCGTGAGCTGATCATCGGCGACCGTGGCACGGGCAAGACCGCCGTAGCCGTCGACACGATCATCAACCAGAAGGGTCAGGACGTCATCTGTATCTACTGCGCCATTGGACAGCGCGCGGGTAAGGTGCGTGGTGTCGTCGAAACCCTGAGGGAGCACGGAGCGCTCGACTACACGATCGTGGTGACCTCCAGCGCCTCCGACCCGGCACCGATGCAGTACATCGCGCCGTACTCGGCGACGGCGCTGGCCGAGCACTTCATGTGGCAGGGCAAGCACACCCTCGTGGTTTACGACGACCTTTCCAAGCAAGCCCAGGCGTACCGCCAGCTCTCGTTGGTGCTCCGCCGCCCGCCAGGACGTGAGGCTTATCCGGGGGACGTGTTCTACCTCCACTCGCGGCTGCTCGAGCGCGCGGCGAAGCTTTCCGACGCGCACGGCGGCGGATCGCTCACGGCGCTCCCGATCATCGAGACGCAGGCTGGCGACGTGTCGGCGTACATTCCGACCAACGTGATCTCGATCACCGACGGTCAGATCTTCCTGGAGCCGGACCTGTTCTACTCCGGCGTCCGTCCTGCCGTGAACGTCGGCATCTCGGTGTCGCGGGTGGGTGGCGCCGCGCAGATCAAGGCGATGAAGAAGGTCGCCGGGCGTCTCCGGCTGGACCTCGCACAGTACCGTGAGTTGGAAGCGTTCGCGCAGTTCGGCTCGGATCTGGATGCCGCGACCCAGCGCCAGCTCGCCCGAGGTGCCCGCACGGTCGAGCTGCTCAAGCAGCCGCAGTACCAGCCCATGAGTGTCGAGAACCAGGTGGCGGTCATCTACGCCGTCACGAACGGCTACGTCGACGAGGTGCCGATCGATCGCATGAGGGAGTGGGAGTTGGGCTTTCACGAGACGCTTTCGGCCAAGCACTCCGACGTGCTCACCGGCATTCGGGAAGGGAAACAGCTCACGGACGAGATCTCCGAGAAGCTCGGCGCCGCGATCGACGCGTACACCAAGGCGTTCAAAGCAGAGCTGGCTCGGCCGGAAGCCGCTCAAACCGCTTCCGCATAGGCGAGGAGACGACTGGTGGCAGGCGCACGGGAGGTCAAGCGGCGGATCAAGTCCGTCGACAACACGCGGCAGATCACGCGCACGATGGAGCTCGTGGCGACGTCGAAGCTCAAGCGCGCCACGGATCGTGTGCACGCCGCGCGTCCATACGCCGATGCGCTACGCGAGGTCGTGAGCGGCCTCTACAGCCCCGAACTGTCGGAGCGGTACCCGATTCTCCGTCAACCGGAGGAGGTGCGGCGGGCGGCGGTGTTTCTGCTCACCGCGAACCGAGGGCTCGCCGGCGCGTTCAACGCGAACCTCATCAAGCAGGCCCGCCTCAAGCTCGAGGAGTTTCGGGCGCGAGGCATCGAGACCGAGCTCCACATCGCGGGCAAGAAGGGGATCGCGTACTTCAGGTTCCGCGGTGAGGAGATCTTCACGGAGCGGACCGACATCGGAGACCATCCGACGGTGGAAGACGCGGAGTCGCTGATCGCCCCCATCCGTGACCGCTTCGAGAACGGTGAGCTCGACGAGGTCCATCTGGTGAGCTCCGAGTTCCGCTCGGCGATGTCGACGCCCCCGCGTGCGCTGGAATTGTTGCCGATTCGCCCTGAAGAGGGGGCCCCTTCGGCTGATCTCTATATGCTGTCGCCGGAAGGCGATGTCATTCTGGAGAGGATCCTGCCGGCATTCGTCCGCAACGTCATCTACACGGCCCTCATCGAGAACACGGCCGCGGAGCACGGAGCGCGTCGCAGCGCCATGAAGAGCGCGACGGACAACGCCGGGGACATGCTCGAGAATCTCACCCGTTCGTACAACCGGGCCCGTCAGGCCCAGATCACGCAGGAGATCGCCGAGATCGTCGGTGGCTCCGTTGCCCTAGAGTAGGCCTACAGGTTATCGCCATGGCTGATCAGAATATTGGAAGAGTCGTACAGGTCATCGGTCCGGTGCTCGACGTCGAGTTCGACGCGGAGCATCTCCCCGACATCTACAACGCCCTCAGGCTCACGGGTACGACCGAGGACGGCGCAGAGATCTCGCTCGTCGCCGAAGTGCAGCAGCACATCGGGCGCAGCCAGGTCCGAGCGGTGTCCATGTCGTCCACCGACGGCGTTAGCCGTGGAATGGCCGCCGTGGACACCGGGGATTCGATCACGGTTCCGGTCGGCGAGCTCGCGCTCGGTCGCATCCTGAACGTGCTCGGCGAGCCCGTGGACGAGATGGGCCCCGTGGGTGGGGACCAGGCGGCGAGCGTCGAGCGCTGGCCCATCCACCGGCTGGCGCCGACGTTCGACCAGCTCGACCCGAAGACCGAGCTCTTCGAGACGGGCATCAAGGTCGTGGACCTCCTCGCTCCCTACGTGAAGGGCGGTAAGACCGGGCTTTTTGGCGGCGCCGGCGTCGGCAAGACGGTCATCATCCAGGAGCTGATCAACAACATCGGGATGGAGCACGGTGGCCGCTCGGTGTTCTGCGGTGTGGGTGAGCGGACGCGCGAGGGGAACGACCTCTGGCTGGAGTTCAAGGAGGCGGGTGTTCTGGGTTCCACGGCGCTCGTCTACGGCCAGATGAACGAGCCTCCGGGCGCGCGTCTCCGGGTCGGGCTGACCGGCCTCACCATGGCGGAGTACTTCCGTGACGTCGAGGGCCAGGATGTGCTCCTGTTCATCGACAACATCTTCCGGTTCACACAGGCCGGCTCAGAGGTGTCCGCGCTGCTCGGCCGGATGCCGTCCGCGGTGGGATACCAGCCGACTCTGGGCACCGAGATGGGTGAGCTCCAGGAGCGGATCACTTCGACGTCCAAGGGATCCATCACCTCGGTGCAGGCGATCTATGTGCCGGCCGACGACCTCACGGACCCGGCGCCGGCGACCGCGTTCACCCACCTCGACGCGACGACCACGCTTTCGCGTGCGATCTCCGAGCAGGGTATCTACCCCGCGGTGGATCCGCTCGACTCGACGTCGCGGATCATGGACCCGCAGTTCGTGGGTGAGCGTCACTACAAGGTCGCGACGGACGTTCAGGCGATCCTTCAGCGGTACAAGGACCTCCAGGACATCATCGCCATCCTGGGTATGGACGAGCTGAGCGAGGAAGACAAGGTGATCGTCGGGCGCGCGCGGCGGATCGCTCGTTTCCTCTCGCAGCCGTTCTTCGTGGCCGAGCAGTTCACCGGCCTCCCGGGCAAGTACGTCAAGCTCGAGGAAACCATCGACTCGTTCGAGCGTGTGGCGGCGGGTGAGTTCGATCATCTGCCCGAGCAGGCGTTCTACATGCAGGGCGGCATCGACGACGTCGTCGATGCGGCCGAGCGGCTCGAGGCCGGAGGCTGACCGTGGCGGGCTCGCTCCAGGTGCAGGTGGTCTCTCCGAGCCGGATCGTCTTCGACGGGACGGCTTCGGCCCTCGTGGCTCCGGCGTGGGACGGGCAGCTCGGGGTTCTTCCAGGGCACGCACCGATGCTCGCGCTCCTGGGTTCCGGACCGCTGGACATCGAATTGCCCGGAGGCGGGAGCGAGACGTTCTACGTCCTCGGGGGGGTCTTGAAGGTCGAGCGGGATGTGGTCACGCTCCTGACGGAGTATTCGGGAACGGAGCCTCTGCAGGAGGTCCCGGCCGGCATGCTGCTGGATCCGGAGGACATGGAATCCTGAGGCGCGGCGCTTGAGACTCGACCTGCACGTACACACCACCGCGTCGGACGGCGCGTGGCCCCCCGGGGACGTGGTGCGGGCCGCCGCCGCGGGTGGCCTCGACATTCTGGCCATCTCGGATCACGATACCACGAATGCTTGCGAGGAGGCCGTCGCGCTTGGTAGGGATCTGCAACTGCAGGTCATCCCGGCCATCGAGGTGAGTTCGACCCATGGTGCGCACGACATCCATGTGCTCGGGTATTTCGTGGATCCGACCGCCCCCGGTCTCAAGGCCCACGAGCACACGGCGGGGGCTCGACGCGAGGCTCGCATGCACGAGATGCTGGCGAAGCTGTCGGACCTCGGATACGAGGTTCCGTTCGAGGCAGTCGAGCGGGCCGCCGGCCCGGACCGGGTCTCGCTGGGCCGTCCACACCTGGCCCAGGCGCTGGTCGAAGCCGGTCATGTGCCGTCGATCAGAGCCGCGTTCGACACGCTCATCGCGGATGGCGGGCCGGCGTTCGTGCCGACCCACATGCTGACCCCGATGGGGGCGATCGAGATCATCGTCGGGGCGGGCGGCCTGCCCGTCTGGGCGCACCCACCGGGTGACGTCATCGACACGCTTCTTCCCCCCATGGTGGACGCGGGGCTTCGCGGGCTGGAAGTCTATCGGCCCCGGAACGGGCGGGACCACGTCCTCCGGCTCGAGCAGGTGTGCCGGTCGACGGGGCTGTTCCCGACGGGTGGCTCGGATTGGCACGGCCCCCAAGGAGGGAGCGCGCTGGGCGATTTTTTCGTGACGGCTGACGAGGTGGCGAGGTTCCTGGACGCAGGCGGGCTGTAGCTTCTCTTCGACGGCCGTGTCGGTGACTTGCTAACCCGACCAGGGCGACAGGAGGTTACGCACGGTCTCCGCGACGTCTGTCGAGTCCATGACCGCGCCTACCACCGCCACACCGGCAGCCCCGCTGGCGGCGACCGCCTCGGCGCGTGCCTCGGTGATCCCGCCGATGCCGATGACCGGGAGGCCCACGGCGGCTGCCGTCCGGCCCAGGCCCGTCAGGCCGATCACCTCGCCGGCGTCCGCCTTTGTGGAGGTGGGGAAGACGGTGCCACAGCCGATGTAGTCCGCGCCGTCCGCGACGGCTCGGCGGGCGGCCTCGGGATCGTTGGCGGAGCGGCCGATGAGGAAGCCTTCCGGCGCGAGCGCGCGCGCGGCAGGTACAGGGAGATCGTCGGGGCCCAGGTGCACGCCGTCCGCGCCGATTACCAGGGCCACATCGATCCGGTCGTTCACGAACAACAGTGCCCCGCTCGCTCGCGTGAGTGCTCTCAGCTCATGACCGGCCTGGACGAGGTCGCGGGCGCTCTCGCCCTTGTTCCTCAACTGGATCGCCGGCGCGCCGGCTCGGAGGGCTGCAGCAACCACGTCGGGCACTGAATGAGGCCGCGCGAGCGCGGTGTCGGTCACGACGATGAGCCGCAGGCGCGAGCCGAGTGGCTCAGCTACGCGTCCGCTCAACGGCGACCGGAATCCAGGTCCCGGAGTCGGCGCGACTCCGCCACGGCCCGGTTGTGTTCGGCGAGCGACCTGGTGAAGACGTGCGATCCGTCGGGGCGGGCCACGAAGTACAGATAGTCGCCTTTCGGGGCGAGCGCGGCGTCGATCGCCAGCTCTCCCGGCGCTCCGATCGGTCCGGGCGGGAGTCCGCCCTGGGTGTACGTGTTGTACGGGCTGTCGGCCACGGAGTCGATTGCCGCGAACAAGAGTCGGTCGCGAGGCCCCCCCAGAGCGTACAGGACCGTCGGGTCGGCCTGGAGCCGCCAGCCGAGGTCGAGACGCCGATGGTAGACACCCGAGATCAGCGGCATCTCGTCCACCTGTCGCGCCTCTGCCTGGATGATCGACGCCAGGGTCATCAACTCGCGCTCGGACCATCCGATTTCCGCGAGGCGGGCCCGGCGTTCCGGCGTCCAGACGTCCCGGTACCGGTCGACCATGGTGCGGACCACCGTCGACACGCGAGTCCCGCCTGCGAATCGATACGTGTCCGGGAAGAGGTATCCTTCGAGTGTGGGACCGGGGACCTCCAGCTCGTCGACAACCTCGGGCTGGGTGAGGTACGCGAGCACGGAATCACCCGGGATGCCGGCGACGTCGGCGACCCGGGGCGCGATCTGAGTCAACCTGAACCCCTCGGGGACCGTCAACGGGGCGGTGACCACCTCGCCGCGGGTGAGCACAGAGAGAACCCGGTTCCAAGAGCTTCCAGGGCTCAGGTGATATCTGCCTGACCGGATCTCACGGTCGGCGCCGCGCAGCCGAGCATAGACCGTGAACAGCGCCGGACTCCCGACGATCCCGCGCGAGGAAAGCGTATCCACCACCTCCGTGAAGCTCGCTCCGGACGGAACGTCCACTTCGACGGGTGGGGTGTCCGGACCGCAGGCCGAAACGAGCGGCGCCGTGAGCAGTGCGATGGTCCACAAGACCCTGTGGCGGTTCATAGGCTCCCTTCCCGGTCGAGCCATGATTGCAGAATGAGCTGGGCCGCGCCGGCGTCGATGCGTCCCTTGTCACGGAGTGCGGTACGTGAGAGACCCAGGGACCGCACTGCGCGTTCCGCGCGTACCGAGGTCATCCGCTCATCGACGAACGACACGTCGACGCCGAGCCGGTCCGCGAGCTTACGCCCCATGTCGCGCACCTCCGCACACCATTCGTTCTCGTTGCCGGACAGTTCGAGCGGCAATCCGACGACCACGTGACGGACCTCCCACTCCCGGACGGTCTCGGCGATCTGCTTCAAAGGCAGGCGCTTGCCGGCCCGGCGCTTCACCGTTTGGAGCGGGGCCGCGATGGTGCCCGTCGGGTCGCTGACGGCCAGCCCAATGCGCTTCAGCCCGAAATCCACCCCCAAAACCCGTATGTCCGTCAATCCGCTAGATCTCGGTCAGCGCTCGCGCCAGATCCGATCCGTCGAGCAAGCGACCGTAGAGCTCGTGGACGACGGCTTCGGAGCCGAAGGCGAAACGGCAGGCGTCGTCGCCGCGAGTGCGACAGGTGACCTCGAGTACCGCGACTGGTCGCTTCGCGAGCTCGGAGAGGAGTCCGGCCAAGAAGCCGGTGCTGAACGAGCAACTCCCTTCGGAGTCTGTCTCTTCGGCCGAAGCCTCGACCCAGTCGTCGGAGGTGAGCAGGCCCACACCCGGGTGTGCGGCCTCGTGCCTGAGCGTTCCCCATCCTTTGCGGCCGAAGAAGCGCTGAACGCTCCCCCAGAACTCGGAGGTCGTCAGTTCGGAGACGTCGAAATCGCCTCCGGCCGCGAACCCGGCGGCCGCTTCCGTTCCCACCGCGTAACCGGCATGGTGGAGGGACCTCACGGCGGGGAGGGCACCCGCTTCCTTCTCGAGCTCTCGCCGGAGGGCGGTGAATACGGTGATCGGTACTGCTATTTCCCGTGCACCGCGGCTTTTCCCACTCAAGTCGGATCCCCCTGTCTCGTCGTTGACGCTCACCGACGCTAATATACAAGCAAGAGGCAACTATCGAACGGGAGAAGAAATGGAATACGAAAACGAGGCTCGCATGAGCTTTATGTCCGGCCTGGTCCTCGGAGCCGTGATCGGCGCCAGTGTCGCGTTGCTCACCGCGCCCGAGCCCGGCCGCCGTACGCGTCGTCGCATCCAGCGGTCGGCGAACGACTTCAGGGATACCGCGACCGATCGTTGGGAGGATCTCGCTGACGAGGTTCGCGGCAAGGTCGACGATGCGCTCGAGGGAGCACGCGGTAAGCTGGGACAGTAGGGCATGTAGGAAGGAGGGGGCGGCGTGATTCCGGCCCGGGTCGTCGAACGGAAGCGGGACGGGCACGCCCTCACTCCAGAGGAGCTGCAGGCGTTTCTCCAGGGGTACCTGGAGGAGCGGGTTCCCGATTATCAGATGTCCGCGTTGCTGATGGCCATCGTCTTCGAAGGCCTCTCTCCGACGGAGACCGGAGTGCTCGTCGACACGATGGTCCGGTCGGGCACATCCCTCGACCTGACCCCCCTCGACGGTCCCTGCGTGGATAAACACTCCACGGGCGGGGTCGGCGATAAGGTATCCCTCGTGTTGGCGCCCCTCGCGGCGGAGCTCGGGCTGTATGTCCCGATGATGTCGGGGCGGGGCCTGGGCCACACGACGGGGACGCTGGACAAGCTCGAAGCCATCCCCGGCTTCCGAGTGGACCTCGATCTCGATCGGTTCAAAGACGTGCTGGCGCGGGTAGGGTGCGCGATGACCGGGCAGACCGAGGAGATTGCGCCGCTCGACCGGCGTCTCTATGCGCTTCGTGACGTCACGGGAACCGTGCCGTCGATTCCGCTGATCGCCGCGAGCATCATGAGCAAGAAGCTGGCGGAGGGGCTCGACGGGCTCGTGCTCGACGTGAAGGTCGGGGAGGGCGCGTTCCTTCCGGACGAGCAGCGGGCTCGCGAGCTGGCCCGGACGATGGTCCGTATCGGGGCGGAGCGGGGGCTTCGAACGGTGGCGGTTCTGACCGCCATGGACCGCCCCCTCGGCGTGGCCGTGGGAAACGGGTTGGAGACCGCCGAAGCGATCCGGTGCCTTCGTGGGGAAGGCCCGGACGATCTCCGCTCCCTGGTGCTGGAACTCGCCGTCGAGATGGGCATGGCGGGGGACCCGGCCGTCCCTCGGGCAGAGTTGGCTCGGAAGGCCGAGGATGCGCTGTCGTCGGGACGCGCGCTCGAACGCTTTCGCGCACTGGTCCGCGAGCAGGATGGAGAGGAACGCGTGCTCGACGACCCTGATGCATTGCACACCGCACCCGAATGCTGCGAAGTGTCGGCGGGCCGTTCCGGAACCGTACATCGTGTGGGCCCCAGGGAGCTGGGTGAAGCGGTCATCGCGCTCGGAGGGGGCCGTACCCGAGTCGGTGAAAAGATCGACCTGGGCGTGGGATTCGAGGTGTCGACGCGACCCGGCGACCAGGTCCGCGCGGCCGATGTGATCGGGCGGGTGCACGCCCGGGACGAGCAGGGCCTGGAGATCGGACGCCGCGCGCTACGCGAGAGCGTCGTCATCGGCGATGGCCCCGCTCCCGAGCACCTCCCGCTCGTTCTGGAGCGGCTGAGCGAGGGGTGACGCGCGGCCGGTTATCGACCAGGAATCCGGGGAATCCTGAACCGGCGGTTGGACCGGTCGCAGAATTCGGTCGGTTCGGTTCCGGGGACGTAGTACTCCAGGTACTGGTCTTCCTCGTCACACCACCGTGACGCGAGTTGTCCGGTCTCCCGGTCGACGAGCACGGCGTTCAGTCCGTCCGGCATCGGCCACGGCTGCGGTGTCGGGAGGAGCGGAGAGTATCCCTCTACTCCGGCGTCGGAATCCATTTCGACGCCTTGGTAGACGCGGCGCATGAACGACCCCCACACGGGCGCGGCCAACCCTCCTCCGGTGGCCTGTCTCGTTGCGCCCCGCTTGCGGAAGATCGGGGCGGGCGTGTCCATGCCGAACCAGACGGACGCGACGAGGTTCGGTGTGAATCCCACGAACCACACGTCCGTGCCGTCGTTCGTGGTGCCGGTCTTGCCGGCGGCGGGGACCTCACGGGGGAGCCCCGCGCGCACGCGCACCGCGTTGTAGGCCGTCCCCCGGACCACCACGTCCTCGAGCATCGACACCATGATGCGCGACGAGAGGCTGTCCAGGACCTCGGTCCGCTCCGGCTGCGGCTCCCAGACCACGTTCCCGTTCTGGTCTTCCACCCGCAGAATCGGGAACGGCCGGACCTTCGTGCCCAGGTTGGGGAACGACGCGTAGGCTTCGGTCATCTGCAGGGGGATGACGGACGACGCTCCGATCGTGGTCGACGGGAGGCGTCCGATTTCCGTCTGGATACCCATGCGGCGAGCGGTCTGGGCGACCGTCTCGATCCCGACCTCCTCCCACCCGAGCTTGATTGCGATCATGTTCGTCGAGGTGTAGAGCCCCTCGCGAAGGGTCATCGGTCCCTGGAACTCTTCCGTGAAGTTCGAGGGGCGCCAGTCGTCGTCGTTGAGCTGTGGATAGACCACCGGAGCATCGACCACGATGTGCGAGGCGGGGATGCCGCTCGAGATCGCGGCGGCGTAAACGAACGGCTTGAACGCGGAGCCGGCCTGGCGTCTGGCCTGTCGTGCCCGGTCGAAGCGGGACTGCTGGTAGTCACGACCGCCGATCAGGGCCCGTACGTGCCCGGTCTCCGGGTCGAGCGCGATGAACGAGCCTTGCAGATAGGGCGTGGAGCCGGGGAACGACTCCACCGTGTCCGTCTCGGCGAAGCGGGGGTGCTGGAAGTTCACGGAGTCGGCCTCGATCTCGGCCCAGCCCTCGTCCATCGCGGCCCGGGCCGCGCGCTGCATGTCCACGTCGAGCGTGGTGTAGACCCGGAAGCCGTTCCGGTAGATCGCGTCTCCGAAGCGTGAGTCGAGGATCTGCCGGACCCACTCCTCGAAGTACGGAGCCACGGTCGCGGCGGACCCGGTGGGCTCCTCGTCCGGCAGCGGCCACTCCTGCCAGCGCTCGGCCTCGTCGTCCGTGAGGAAGCCCTGGTCCGCCATGCGCGACAGCACCAGGTCTCGCCGGGTCTTGGCGCGGTCCGGGTACCGGAACGGATTGTAGCGCGCCGGCACGTTGAGGATCGCGGCCAGGAGCGCCGCTTCCGCGACGTTGATGTCGCTGACGTTCTTCCCCAGATAGTTGCGGGCCGCGTTCTGGAAGCCGTACCCACGACCCATGTAGATCTCGTTGAGATACCCTTCGAGAATCTGGTCCTTGGTGTAGGCGCGCTCGAGGTCGAGGGCCACCTGTAGCTCACGTAGCTTGCGGAGGTAGCGCCGCTCGAAGCCGATTTCGTCGAACATGTTCCGGGCGAGCTGCTGGGTGATCGTGCTCCCGCCTCCGAAATTGCGGAAGGTCAGCACACCGTACACGGCGCGGGCGATGCCTCGCGGGTCGAAGCCTCCGTGGTCGTAGAACCGCCGGTCCTCGATCGCGATGACGGCCTGCGGGACGTACTCCGGAAGCGCCTGGATGGACACCGGCGTGCGGCGCTCGAACCCCAGCTCACCCAACTCGTTTCCGTCGTGGGCGTAGAGCTTGGTCGTCTGCTCGTGCTCGAACGTCTGGATCTGGGCGATGGACGGGCACGCATCACCTGCGCACAGATTGCGCCAGCTTCCCCATGCTCCACCGATGACGAGCGCGGCCAGGAAGGCCGCGGCCATCACGAGGGAACGGGGCTGCCACAACTCGCGAATCCAATCGGTCGGTTTGGAATCGCTGGGTTTGGGGCGCGCGCGTACCATCGTTGGGTCTCTACTCCTTCTCTCGTGGCGGAACGGACATCTGACTTCTCGGCTTGCAAGGTCGATGCCGCAAGTCCTACCCGCGGGAAGGTAGCTGGGTTTCCGGACCGGTTCCAATGGCTCCGGGTCTCCAGCGCCCGGATCGCTGAGGATTGCTGAGGATTGCTGAAGCCCGGGCGTGTCCTTGACCCGGCCCCGTCGTATCGCGAACCTCAGCCGAATGG
Organism: Gemmatimonadota bacterium; assembly: GCA_040904885.1. Classification (GTDB taxonomy): domain Bacteria; phylum Gemmatimonadota; class Gemmatimonadetes; order Longimicrobiales; family Gaopeijiaceae; genus JAWLHJ01. The sequence continues at coordinate 29,178 of JBBDSN010000048.1, forward strand.
GCGCCGGACCTTCAATGGAGGCGCCAAGAGCCCCCGGTCGAGCGACAGGAGAGCGAGTGAGTATGACGGCACGTGCTGGGGTGTCCGGATATTTGAGAGGAAGGAGGGTGCGTCTCGTCTGGGCCGCTTGTTTCGGCGTCGTTACCGCCTTCGCGGCGTGCGGCGGTGAGGCCCAGGAGCCCGCTTCCGACCTCGTCTCGTCGAGCGATCCCGAACTCCGGCGGTTGGCCGCCGAGATCCTTCCGGATCTCGCGCTTCGCGCCGGACTCGAGCTCTTGGCCCCCGTCCGCCTCGAGCGCCGCAGCCGTTCGGAGTTGGAGGGGTACCTCCGCTTCAAGCTGGACGAGGAGTTCCCGCGCGACGAGGCCGAAGCCACGGTTCGGGCCTACTCGATGCTGGGCCTCGTGGGTGACGACCTGGACCTTCGGGGGCTCCTCCTCGAGCTCTACACGGAGCAGGTGGCGGGATTCTACGAGCCCGACTCGACGGCCCTCTTCGTGATGGACGATCAACCTCGGGATGCGTTGGAAGGACTCCTCCTGCACGAGCTCGTCCACGCTGTGCAGGATCAGACGGTGGATCTCGATGCGATGACGTCGAGTGCGCTCGGCAACGACCGCGCCGCGGCAGCGCACGCGGCCATCGAGGGCCACGCGACCCTGGTCATGCTCGAGTTCATGATGGAGCGCATGACGGGGCAGCCCGTCGACCTCGCCGAGGTTCCGGAGCTGGCCGATCAGCTGCTGCCGGCGCTCGACGACATGAGCGCCCAGTTCCCGGCTCTCGCGGGAGCACCGGAAATCGTTCGGCGGTCGCTTCTCTTTCCGTACGTGCATGGCGCCGGCTTCGTGCAGGAGCTGTGGGCGCGGGAGGGCAGGGTGCCTCCGTTCGGAAGGCATCTGCCCACCTCCACCGAACAGGTCATGGAGGGGGATTTCAGCGACACCCCGGTGGTCGTCGAATTGACCGTCCGGGGTGGTCGGATCGTCCACGAGGACGTTCTGGGACGCCTCGAGGTGGAGGTGTTGGTCGAGACCCACCTCGGTCAGGAGGCTCGCTCGCTCGGGGAAGGTTGGGGTGGCGACCGCTTCGTGCTCGTCTCACCGGATGGCGGCGGCCCCGAAGTGCTCGCCTGGGTATCGGTGTGGGACGACGAGGCGTCTCGTGATGCGTTCTCCAGCGGGTTCCAGCCCGTCCTCGCCGACCTGGGGGGAAGCGCCGCACTCGAGTCGATCGAGCCCGGCGGTCGGCCAGGCCTGCTCCTGACCGTTGGCGAGGTCGGGGCGCTCGCGTTCGAGCCGAGCCTCGGGGACGGAGGATGAGGTCCGCGGTGACCCGACGGGTCGTGCGGGTCGGCAGCGAGGGCGGTGGCTACGACGTGCGGGTCGGCCTCGGAGCCGTCGAAGAGCTTCCGCGCCTGCTCGAAGAGCACGCTCCGGCGTTCCGATATGCGATCATATCAGACAGCCGGGTGGCCGAGCTTCACGCCGAACCACTCCGCGGTCGCTGCGTCGAGGCCGGACGCACTGCCGACCTCTTCGTTTTCCCGGAGGGAGAGGCGTCCAAGACGCGGGCCTGGTGGGCGTCGTTGACGGACGCGCTCCTCGAGGCTGGTCACGGAAGGGATTCGGCCGTGATTGCTGTGGGAGGAGGGGTGACGACGGACCTGGCGGGCTTCGTCGCCGCGACGTTCATGCGGGGCATCCCGGTCGTGCAGGTCCCGACGAGCTACCTTGCGATGATCGATGCTTCCGTGGGCGGAAAGACCGGTGTCGACGTGCCGCAGGGCAAGAATCTGGTGGGGGCCTTCCACCCGCCGGCTCTCGTGATCGCCGACCCGGCCGTCCTTTCCACGCTCTCCGCGGCGGAGCGGGTGCAGGGACTCGTGGAAGCGTTCAAGCACGGTGCCGCACTCGACGGCGACTACTTCGACCGGCTCGTCCGGGGCCTCCCGGCGCTGCTCGCAGCCGAGCCTAACGCCGCTTTCGAGGCCGTGGCTCGCTCGGTCGAACTCAAGGCCGGGGTCGTGGAAGCGGACGAGCGGGAGGGCGGATATCGGCAAGTGTTGAACTTCGGGCATACGTTGGGTCACGCGTTGGAGGCGGCGTCCGACTATCGCATGGGGCACGGGACCGCCGTTGCCGTCGGCATGGTGCTCGAAGCTGAGCTTGGCGAGCGTCTGGGTGTCACGGCGTCGGGCACTCGGCATCGGCTGGAGGAGGGGCTTTCGGGGCTGCGTCTGCCCGAGGTTCCCCCACTCGATGTAGAGCGCGTCGCCGGCTATCTGTCGACGGACAAGAAGGCCCGCGCCGGACGTCCTCGCTTCGTACTGTTGAGGAAGCTCGGCGAGACCGATCCGGGGGAGGGGTGGAGTCGTGAAGTCGCGACCAGCGAGGTGCGGGAGGTTCTGGACGGGTACTTCGCTGGCGGGTCGGCCTGAAGGGCACGGCCCTGTAGGATCCATTGGCGGGGGCGAGCGCCCCGGCCTATCTTCTCCTTTTGTCCACGAACGCAGGCCGGAGGTGCCATGGCGCTCATCGAGCGCACCAACGGTTCCACCCTGGCGTCGGAGCTCGCCCACCGGGCGACCACGGACTCCGGGCGCACGTACCTTCACTTCAAGGACCAGACCTTCACCGTGGGGCAGGTGGAGTCGGACGCCGAGTCGCTCGCGGCGGCCATGGCCAACCTCGGAGTTCAGCAAGGTGACCGCATCGCGTTGATCCTCCCGCCGCGACCGGAGTTCGTCGTGGCCATGTTCGCGGCCGCGAAGCTCGGGGCGACCATCGTACCGCTGAACCCGCGCGCTTCGACAGTCGACCTCCAGTACATGCTGCGCCAGTCCGGAGCATCGTGCGCCGTGACCATCGAGCGGGCCTTCGGACTCGATTATCTCCAGATCTTCGAGGATATCATGCCGCAGCTCCCCGAGCTGCAATATGTGGTGACCGTGGGCGACGAGGATCTGTGGTACGACGACCGCATCTTCCAATACGAAGATCTCCTGTCGGCGGGTGCCGGTCGGGACTACACCTCGGGGGACGCGCCGAACGGCGCTTCGACCGACACGTTCGCGCTGGTTTATACGTCGGGGACGATGGGAAAGCCGAAGGGCGTGGAGTTGAGCCACGAGAACCTCCTCGCCGCCGCGGCCGGGACGGCCGAAGGTCTCGGCCTGGGCAATGACGATCGGGTTCTCGGAATCTCGGCGCTCTTCCATGTGTTCGGCATCGGGCCGGGGCTCCTGTCGACACTGCTTTCCGGCGCCGTGGTGATCCTCGAGGAAGACGCCGATCCCTCGTCGACGCTCGACGATGTCGAAGCATTGCGCGCGACGGTCCACTATGGTATTCCCACGCTGTTCGTGGCGGAGCTCGACGAGCAACGGACGCGGCCGCGGGATCTCACCTCACTCCGGCTCGCGTTGATCGCGGGGGCGCCCGTCGGGGACGAGCTCGTCGACGCGCTCCAAGAAGGCTTCGACGTCACCGTGCTCACCGCCTATTCGCTGACTGAATTGGCGTCCACCGCGTGCATGACCGTGCCGAGCGACCCCGAGGAGAAGCGTCGCTTCACGGTCGGACGACCGATTGCCGGCACGGAAGTTCGCATTCTGGGACCCGACGGCGCGCCCCTTCCGGTGGAGAGCGTCGGGGAGATCCGCATCAAGGGGCCGGGGCTCATGCGGGGGTACCACCGGCAGCCGCGCGAGACGTCGGCGGCGTACGACGCCGAAGGGTATCTCCTCACCGGGGATCTCGGCATTCTCGACGACGAGGGATATCTCCATTTGGTAGGGCGGAGTAAGGACGTTATCATACGTTCTGGCTTCAACGTGTACCCGCGGGAGGTGGAGGCTCGGATCGAGTCTCACCCTGCGGTCAGGGAAGTCGCGGTCCTCGGGATCGCCGACCCCCTGCTCGGTGAAGCGATTTGTGCCTGCATCGTGCCTATTGAGGGTGCGATCGTCTCGGAACCCGAGATCCTCGACTGGTGCCGCGAAACACTTGCGGATGCCAAAGTCCCGGACCTCGTGCAGTTCTGGGACGAGCTTCCCCGAACTGATACGGGTAAGCTGCGTCGGGGGGAGCTGTCTCGCAGATTCAAGGCAGAACGACAGTCGTCCTGAACCCTGGGGCCGCCGCGCTCATGGTGAGCGCGCCGAAGGGCTTCCCCGACCCGGTCCGTGATCTCACGAGACGTGGTCCGGGTGGGGAGGTCTCGCGGCAAGAACCGTGTCCACGAGACGAAAAGCATTTATGAACACTTCGTACATGAGGGCCCCCCACCAAGGGGGAGCCGCTATTTCCGGGGCGTCCTCGCCCCACGCCGCGCTGCTCATCGACTTCGACAACGTCACGATGGGAATGCGCAGCGACCTGTCCAAGGAGCTCAAGACGCTCCTGGACTCCGATGTCATCAAGGGGAAGGTGAGCGTCCAACGCGCGTATGCCGATTGGCGCCGCTATCCGCAGTACATCGTGCCCCTGTCCGAGGCTTCGGTCGATCTCATCTTCGCGCCCGCCTACGGGAGCAACAAGAAGAACGCGACCGACATCCGCATGGCGATCGACGCGCTCGAGCTTGTCTTCATCCGTCCGGAGATCGGCACGTACATCCTGCTGACCGGGGATTCGGACTTCTCCAGCCTCGTGCTGAAGCTCAAGGAGTACGGGAAGTACGTCATCGGTGTCGGCATCCAGGAGTCGAGCTCCGACATCCTGGTCCAGAACTGCGACGAGTACTACTCGTACACGAGCCTCACCGGACTCACGAAGACGACCGACCTCACGAGCGGCTCGAGTGATCCCTGGGTGCTCGTAAAGGATGCCCTGGCGAAGATGGTCCAGCGCGACGACGTCATGCGCTCCGACCGTCTCAAGCAGGTCATGCAGGAGATCGACCCCAACTTCGACGAAGGTGGGCTCGGCTTCAGCAAGTTCAGCAAGTTCCTCACCGAGGCGTCGTCACGCGGCCTCGTGAAGCTCAAGAAGCTCGAAAACGGACAGTACGAGATCGAGCCCCCGAAAGGTCGGAGCGGCCGTAACGGTGGCTCCGATTCCGACGGAGGCCGCGGGCGCAGGGATCGTAAGCCGCGCGGCGGACGTCGCGAGCGGCGCGACCGGGACGACGAGGCACAGGACAAGACTCCTGCGCCTGAAGCTCCGAGCGCTGGTGCAGAAGGGAGCCCCGGGAGTGAAGACGGGGTCAAGGACGCGATCGCGATCCTCACCGGAACGCTCGAGCGCCTCAACCAGGACGGACGCGAGTCGGTACGCGACTCGGACGTGAAACGGAAGATCCTCGAGACCCACCCGGACTTCGACGAGGGCGAGCTCGGCTTCAGCAAGTTCAGCAAGTTCCTCTCCGAAGCCGTGGATCGTGGCGCGGTCGTCATCACGAAGACTGAGAACGGCGCGTCCGAGGTCGCGTTGCCCGATGCCGAATCAAGCAGTCGGGACGCGGGGGCCGAGCAGCCTGTGGCGACGCGGCAGCGGGAGCCGAAGCGCCGGGACGACACGCCTCACGAAAGCGGCCCGCCTCCGTCCTCCGAGCAAGCGCCGACCGGCACGCACGCGCCGGATTCGGACGGGCCCACCGTCATCGAAGTGAAGGCCACCAAGGACGGCAAAGGCCTCAAGCTGGGGCCGCGTCGCGGATCGACCCGGAGACGCTCGAGCTCCGAAGACACGGTGCCGCTCTTCGAAGGGCAGACCGTCGCCGCGCCCTCGTCGAAGGAGCGCGGTTCCTCGACGAAGGATGCTCCACGACAGGAGCGGTCGACGACCACGGTCACGCAGGAGAAGTCCGCTGCCTCGGAGGCGAGCCCCTCGGGCTCGGCTCCGGCGGCCGAGACCGCCGCACCATCGGCGACGGGCGGCGGAATCGATCTCAAGGCGCTCGGGCTTCCGACCGACCCCGACGCGATCGTCCGGTACATGACGCATCGCTACAAGGGCGTGGGTCAGAAGACGGCCGAGACGCTCGTCGATCAGTTCGGTGCCGACGTGTTCACCGTGCTCCGGGACGATCCCGAACGTATCAAGAACGCCGTGCCCGCCCGCCGGGGTGAGCAGGTGCTCGAGGCTTGGGAGTTGGACTACGACCGCCGTACCGAGGCCACCGCGTCTCGTGGCGCCAGCTGACCACACCCGCATCGACACGGCATCGGGAACGCCCGGGCGGCAAGCCGTCCGGGCGTTCTGTGCACGTAGGCCCGTCGATGTAGCGCGAGCCCTTCTCGGGTGCCGCCTGGTATCGACCATCGACGGAGCGACGACGTCGGGGCTCGTGGTCGAGACGGAGGCCTACGGCGGACCGGAGGACCCGGCTTCCCACGCATGCACCGTGTCCGGGGTCACGGAGCGGAATCGTGCCATGTTCGGGCCTCCCGGAACGCTCTACGTCTACCGGAGCTACGGCGTGCATTGGTGTCTCAACGTGGTGTGCGCGTCGGACGGTGAAGCGGGGGCCGTGCTCGTCCGGGGCATCGATCCGGTCGACGGCCTGGACGTGATGCGTGCCCGTCGGCACGGACGGCTCCCCCTGGGTGCGGGTCCTGGGAGGCTGAGCGAAGCCCTCGGTGTGACGGGTGAGCTCTACGGGCACGACCTCTCGGAGCCGCCCCTGCTCCTCGTTCCGACCCCTCCTCTCGATGACGTGCGAATCGGTGTGTCCGGACGGATCGGGGTGCGAAGGGCGGCGGATTGGCCCCGCAGGTTCTATGTTCGGGGCGCCGCCGGCGTTTCCGGGCAGAGTACTCCAGCGAACCGCTGAGCACCGGAAGAATCGAAGAGTCGCCGACGACGGACGGCATCCCGTCACTTCACGTCCTGAGGAGAGAGCCTCCGAATGATCGAGCCGAGCTGGGTTTCACTTCTCCCCCCGGTACTCGCGATCGCCCTCGCGATCTGGACGCGACAGGTCTACCTCTCTCTGGCCGGTGGGATCTGGCTGGGCTGGATGATCGTCGAGGGCTGGAGCGTGTTCGCCGGGCTCGCCAAAGCGATCGAGGGGATCGTGGGCGTGCTCGGCGAATCGGGCGACGCAAGCGTCATCCTCTTCACGCTCGTCATCGGAGCCCTCATCGCGACCATCGAGGCGGCCGGAGGCTTTCGCGGCTTCGTCCACGCCCTCGAGCGGAACGCGTGGGTCGACTCGGCCCGCAAGTCGCAGCTTCTCGCCTGGGCCACGGGCGTCGTGATCTTCATTGAGTCGAACATCACGGTTCTCGTCGCGGGATCGGTCGCCCGGCCCCTGTTCGACCGGTACCGATGTTCCCGGGAAAAGCTCGCGTACATCATCGACTCGACCTCTGCGCCCATCTGTATCCTCATCCCGATGAACGCCTGGGGCGCCTACAACCTCGGGATTCTCCAGAGCCTCGGCGTGGAGAACGCCCTGGGCGTCTTCCTGAGCTCGATCTTCCTCAACTTCTACGCGATCGCGGCGGTCCTTCTCGTCCTTGCCGTCATCGTGTGGGGTATCGACTTGGGACCGATGCGGAAGGCGGAGGAGCGCACGCGGGCCGGGGAGGTTCTGTGGCCGAACGCGACCCCGATGATCGACGAGGATGTGCTGTCGTCGGAGCCCAAGGAGGACTTTCCGGCCCGGGCGCGGAACATGATCGTCCCGATCACGGCCATGGTGGTGTTCATGCCGGTGTCGCTGTACATCACGGGCGACGGCTCGATCACGGCCGGCTCCGGCTCGACCAGCGTGCTCTGGTCGGTCCTCTTCGGCCTGGCCGTTGCCTGGATGATGCTGCTCGTGCAGCGGGGCTTCACCCAGGATGAGCTCGTCCGGTTGGCGCTCAAGGGGGGAGGGGGGTTGGTCCCGTTGGCGCTCATCTTGCTCCTGGCCCTCGCGCTCGGGGACGTGATCCAGCAGCTCGGCACCGGCGTCTATGTCGCGCAGGTGACCGCCGGAACGATGCCCAACATGGTCTACCTGCCGCTCGTCTTCCTGGTATCGGGCGGGATCGCGTTCTCGACCGGAACGAGTTGGGGCACGTTCGCCATCATGCTCCCCATCGCCGTTCCCGCAGCGGAGGCCCTGGGGCTCCCGCTCGCTCCCTTCGTCGCGGCGTCGCTCGCCGGTGGGATCTTCGGGGATCATTGCTCGCCGATCAGCGACACGACGATCATCTCGTCCATGGCCGCCGCCACGGATCACATCGACCACGTCAGGACCCAGCTTCCCTACGCCCTGATCGGGGGTGGGATCGCGACGGTCGCTTTTGGTATACTTGGGGCTTCGTTGTAGTCCTCCAGGGCCGATCGGATCCCGAAATCGGCTGGGGGGTACGCGGCTCCGGCCCTTCGGCGACACCGGGCCACGTGTGCTTCTGAACCTCTATCAGTAGATCGGAGAGCGACCGTTGAACGTCATCGTTTGTGTAAAGCGGGTACCGGACACGGAAACCCGAATCCGGATCGACGGCTCCGGGGACAAGATCGACCCCGCCGGAGTCAAGTTCATCATCAGCCCGTACGACGAGTTCGCGGTCGAAGCGGGCCTTCGTGCCAAGGAAGCGGCCGGGGACGGCAGCGTGCATCTGGTGAGCTTCGGCGACGCGGCGACTCAGGAAACGCTGCGCTCCGGGCTGGCCATGGGCGCTGACAGCGCCATGCTCCTGGTCGGTGAGCCCACGATCGACGGCCTCGCCACGGCCAAGGTGCTCGCGGCGGAGCTCGAGGGCGCGGATGCTCCGCTCCTCCTCTTCGGGGTGAAGGCGGCGGACGACGACCAGCAGCAGGTGGGTCCCATGGTCGCGACCATGCTCGGCCGGCCGTGCGTCACCGGCGTCTCGTCGTTCGAAGTCGCCGACGGGAAGGTCGTGTGTCAGCGAGAGGTCGAAGGTGGGACCGAGGTCGTCGAGGTCGATCTTCCGGCGGCGCTCACCATCACCAAGGGCGCTTACGAGCCGCGTTATGCATCCCTGAAGGGGATCATGGCCGCGAAGAAGAAGCCTCTCGAGCAGAAGGAGGCCGCGGCCGCCGAGGCCAGGCTGCGCGTGGGTCGACTCGTCGAGCCCGCGCCTCGGTCCGCCGGACGGGTCGTCGGTGAGGGTGCGGACGCCGTGCCCGAGTTGGTGCGCCTCCTCCGGGAAGAAGCCAACGCGCTCTGATCCCGGCCCGATTTCCAAGAATGAGCTCACTCAAAAAGAAGCATCGGAGATAGACATGGCGGACGTTCTCGCATTTGCGGAACAGCGTGACGGCCAGATCGGTGGATCTGCCCGTGAAGCGGTCAGCACGGCGGCCCGGTTGGCCGAATCCCTCGGAGGAAGCGCGCATGCGCTCGTGCTCGGCGCGCCGGGCGTGGCGGCGGGGGCCGGTGATCTCGGGCGCTTCGGCGCCGCGGTCGTGCACGTCGGAGAGCATGAAGCGATCGGCGACTACAATCCCGAAGCGTATGCGGCGGTCGTGACGGCCCGGATCAAGGAAGGCGGCTACGGCGCGGTACTCTTCCCGGCGACGACGCTCGGTAAGGATCTCGCGCCGCGGGTCGCGGCGATGCTCGACGTGCCGCTCGCAGCGGACGTGACCGGGCTGGACGCGGAGGGTGGGAAGATTTCCATCGTGCGGCCGGTTTACTCGGGTAAAGCCTTCGCCCATCTCGAGGTGGACGCATCGCCCGTGCTGGTCTCCATCCGTCCGAACGTGTTCCAGGCTGTGGAGTCGGGAGCGGCCGGGCAGGTCGAGACGTTCACCCCTGACATCGACGCGAGCGCGTTCCGCGTACGGGTCGTCGAGCGCAAGGGCGCTGCGGATGGCCAGGTCGATGTCTCGGAGGCCGCCATCGTCGTATCGGGCGGGCGCGGGATGAAGGACCCCGAGAACTGGAAGTTGCTCGAGAGCCTTCGCGACGCGATCGGATCGGGCGCCGCTTTGGGGGCATCGAGGGCGGTCGTGGACGCGGGCTGGCGTCCGCACGGAGAGCAGGTGGGCCAGACCGGCAAGACCGTGGCACCGAAGCTCTACTTTGCGGTGGGTATCTCGGGTGCCATCCAGCATCTCGCGGGCATGCGAACCTCCCAGACGATCGTGGCGATCAACAAAGACGCCGACGCTCCGATCTTCGGGGTGGCCGACTACGGAATCGTCGGAGACCTCTTCGATGTCGTTCCGCGGCTGGCCGAAGAGATCAAGGCCCTCAAGGCCGGAGACTAGTCTCCGGGCTTTCGTCCCAGCAGCGGCACGGGATCGACCGGACGGCCCCATCTCCACACCTCGAAGTGGAGGTGGGGCCCGGTCACGTCGCCGGAGGCTCCGCTCAACCCGATCACACTCCCGCCGCGCACGAGAGTGCCGGCGGTGACGTGGATCTCGGACAGGTGCGCGTAGACGCTCAGGACGGATCCTCCGTGATCGAGCCAGACGACGTTCCCGTAGCCGCTCATTGCCCCCGCGAAGCGGACCTGGGCATCGGACATGGCACGCACCGGGGTGCCGTGGGGCACGTCCAGGTCCACGCCCCTGTGGGTCCGTGGGAGGATGCCGGCGAAGCGCAGCCCGTACGGCGACGTCATCGGGGCGTCCACCGGCCACCTCGGCAGGCCGCAACCTGTCGAGGCCGCCAGCACGGACACCACGAGCACGATCCTGGCGCTCCTCATGGGGCGCCCCGGTCGCGGTTCCCCTGAAGGAGGAGCACGTCCACAGGGTCACCCTCACGAATGGAGCCCAGCCCTTCCGGGAGCACGGCCAGGCCGTCGGCGAACGCCAGGCCACGTACGAGCCCCGATCCCTGGGGCCCGGTGAGACGCACTGTCCCCGGCTCAGTGTCGCGGTCGATGCGCACCCGAAGGTAGGCCGCCAGATCGGTCGGGCCTCGCAACTCCTCACCGGCGATCAATCGTTCCGTCGGGCGGAAGCACGCGGCGTGTCCCGCGAGGCGCCGCAGGAACGGCCGCACGAACAGCTCGAAGGTGACGAACGCCGACGCCGGGTTGCCGGGGAGCCCGAAGACCGGCTGGCGTCGCTCGCCGCGCGACAGATGACCGAAGCTGAAGGGGCTTCCGGGGCGCATCCGCACGCGCCAGAACTCCTGCTCGAAGCCCATGCGGTCCAGGACGCGCTTCACCAGGTCCGCTTCGCCCATCGATGCGCCGCCTATGGTGACCAGCAGGTCGGCGGGTGCGGACGCCTCGATGTGGGCCTCGAGGTCGGCGGGGTCGTCCCGGGCAATGGCGACGCGACCGACGACGCCACCCGCTTCCGCGATGATGGCGGAGAGCATCGGGGTGTTGGACTCGGGGATGCCCGTTCCCGCGGCGACGTCCTCGTACCGGTCGACGGCGCGGAGCTCGTCCCCCGTGGCGAGGAGCGACACCGCCGGACGCGCATGGACGGACAGGCGGCCGAGGCCGAGCGCGGCCCCGAGCGCGATTACCCCCGGAGTGACGACCCTGCCGCCGCCGAGCACCTCGTCCCCAACGTGGAAGTCCTGGCCGGCTGGACGAACGTAGCGTCCTGCGTCCACCGCGGCGGCGACGTTCACCCGTCCCGGTCTCTCTGCTTCTGCGTCCGTGTCCTCGACCCGCACGACTGCGTCCGCGCCCGGTGGAAGGGGTGCGCCCGTCATGATGCGGATGGCTTCTCCCGCTCCCAGCGGGGAGGGGGCCGCATCCCCCGCATACGCGCGGCCCACGACCCGGAGCCCGACGGGTGCGTCCAGGGAAGCGGGGCGCACGTCGTCGGCGCGCACCGCGTAGCCGTCCATGGCCGAATTGTCCCAGGGGGGGAGTGTCGCGCCCGCAACCAGGGGTGCAGCCAGTACCCGGCCCAAGGCTTCGTGAGCGGGAACGTCCTCAGGCGGCCGAGTCCGGGCGTGGGAGAGAATCCGCTCCTGTGCGTCGCGGACTCCGATCCAGTCCGCCGGGCGGCGCTCGAACTCGGTGCCTGCTCCGCCGGGCTTCACGGAACCGCGGCGGTCCCCGACATCGTCACCAGCGGATCAGAGTCGAGACGGTGAGCCCGAGCGAACGGAGCCACTCGCCCTCCTCGACGCTCTCGAAGCCGCGTATGGGGTCGCTGAAGCCGGGCGGAGTTCCGACCTTCCACAGCGAAAACGTGCCGTCCAGGCGCAACGCGAACGTGTCGGTCAGGAACCAACGCACACCCAGGCCCGTCGTTCCGTAGAAGCTCGTTCCGTAGTCGAACTGGTCTTCCGGCTCCAGGAGCGCGTCGTCCTCCGCTTCGTCCGAGATATCGAGGACCACCCCCCCGCCCGCCACGATGAACGGAGCCAGACGGTGCCACGCACGGTCTCCCGTGAGCGTGAACTTGAAGCGAGCGTCGAAGGTCGTGAGGAGCACGTCGGCTTCGCCGACGACTCGGTCTCCTTCCACTCGCCCAGGGTTGATGACGTCGCGGGTCCCGTCGATCAGGGTCGCCACGCCCTCGAGGGAGAGCGGTCCCGAGAGCTCGATGCCGTAACGACCGCCGAACATGTTTCCGCCCTTCGGAGCGTAGCCGAACCTTCCGGATGCGGCGTCGACCTTCCCGAAGATGAGACCCGCTTCCTGGCGAGCTTCGATGAAGGTGTAGGGGGACGGCACGGTCTGGGCCTCTGCATCGGAGGCCAGGACCACCGCGAGCGCCAATAGTGTCGTGAGCGTATACCAGGTTCTGAGGCCCATCCGGGTGCCGCGCTCCTCTTCGGGGTCGGGTGTTGATTGACGCTTTCGGGCGTCTCGGGCAGATTGGGAGGACGAGCGGCAGCGCTCGAACGCCCCTTGTAACACCGCCCGTCCGGGATCGTTTCAAGACAATATGCCAGGCTATCCGAAGTCCTGTAGGGGTGTGTCGAAGCCGGGCCGTGCGTGGGTCCTGCTCGCAATCCTGCCCCTCGTGCTCCCCACCGCGCCCGCGGGTGCCCAGTTGACCGTCGAAACCCGGGTCGCAGAGAACTTCCGGCGCGAGCCTCAGGGTCAGATCCTGGGCAGGCTGGAGGCGGGTGTCCCGCTTTCCCACGTTTCGAGTCAGGCCTCCTGGACCGAAGTCTCTCTGGAGGGTTGGGTGTGGACCGCCTCGCTCCGGACCACGGACAGGGAGGGGTTCCAACTCGTGGTGTCCGTGGGAGGGGGCGAGAACGTGCGAGCGGCTCCCTCCGGGGAGATCCTGGGCCGGCTCGAGGAGGGCACGCTGCTGGAAGAGCTCGACCGGGAACCCGGATGGACGCTCGTCCGCCGGTCCGGATGGCTCTGGTCGCCCTCCGTTGCCGTCGCGGAAGAGTTGGCCGAAGGCTCGGAGGCGGCTCAGTCCAACGACGGGTTCGTGCGGTTGGGCGACCGCACGCCCATTCTCAGCAGCCCGGACGGAGACACGCTCGCCTTCTCCTCGGCCGAGGGGGACGTCCAGGTGCTCGCTCGCCAGGGCAACTGGACTCGCGTACGACTCGACGGCTGGGTCTGGCGGCCTCGAGCCACGGAGGGGGACGCACCGGATGCCGATGACGCTCCGGTCGGAGATGTGACGCCCGACATGCTGACCGGGCAGGGCGGGGACGCATACGTGGGACGGCGCGTGACCTGGCGCATTCTCTTCATTTCCCTCGAGCGTGCAGAGGCCGTCCGCACGGACTTCTTCGAGGGGGAGCCCTTCATGTTGGGTCGCTTCGGAGGCGGAGACGGACCCTTCGTCTACGTCGCTGTCCCGCCCGAGCGGATCGACGAGATCCAGGGCCTGACCCCGCTCGAGGTGGTCACCATCACGGGACGTGTCCGACGTGCCTCGTCGGCACTCACGGAGACCCCGATCCTGGAGCTCCTCGCGATCGAGCGCGGGGCGGGCCGTTGATCGGGCGTCGATGGCGGGCCGCGGGTGTGGGCCTCCGCATGGCAGCAGCAGCCGGCCTGCTGCTGGTCCTGGCGGTATGCTCGCGCAACCCGGTCGAGCCGGCGCTACCCGCGCTCGAAGTCGTCGTGGCCGGTGGGGACGGGCAGTACGGAACGGAAGGCGTGGAGCTACCCCAGCCGCTCCGCGTCGTGGTACGAGTGGTCGAGACGAAGCTGCCCGCGTCCGAGGTCGACGTGATCTGGGAGGTCGTCTCGGGCGACGCCTCCATCGTCGGTCCGGACGTGCAAGTCACGGCCGAAGACGGCTCCGCGGAGATCTCGCTGCGTCTCGGGACGAGCGTCGGAGAGGTTTCGGTTGCCGCGCGGGTCGCGAGCCAGGCAGGAGCAGGCGCGACGCTGCGCTCCTTCCTGGTGGGAACCCCGGTGCTGACGTCGGTGCAGCCCACGGACGTCGCGGCCGGGGGCGTCATCGTCCTGGAGGGTGAGAATTTCAGCCCTGTGCCGGAGCAGAATGCGGTCCTCTTCTCGGGCATCCGTGGACGGGTGTCGAGCGCGACGGCCACGCGTCTCGAGGTCGAGGTCCCGGACTGCCTGCCCCCCCGCGGGGCTTTCGGCGTCCGGACGAGCTTGGGGACCGTGTCCAGCGACAGCCTCACGATTTCCGTCTCGTCCGACGCCCCGCCCGTGGCCATGGCTGTCGGCGAGTACCAGGACCTCGACGATCCGGCCGGCCTCGCGTGTGTCCGGCTCCCGGGGGCGGACGGAGCCGTCTATCTCGCCACGACCTATTCGTCGGGGACCGTTGCCGGCGCCCGACACACGTTTCACCTGACCGGGCTTGCATACAGTCCCACCGGAACCGCGCCGGTCCGTGCGACCTCCGATCTCCTCGCGAGCCCGTCAGAGTCGCTTGAGCGGTCGACCCCGTCCGCCCAGGAGATTTTCGAGCACGAGCTCCGCCTCGAGGAAGAACGTTTGATCGAGGCTCGCAGCGGATCGTACCGGCCGCTTTCCGAAGCACTGGCGGCGCCGGCCGCCGTGCCGAGCGTCGGGCAGACCCGCAACTTCTTCGTGTTCAACGGGGCCACCGACCCCGACGAGCGTTTCGACGAGATCACGGCGAGCGTGCGGTTCGTGGGCGAGGAGGTGGCGATCTACGTCGACGTCGACGCGCCCGAGCCGGGCTTCACGGACGCTGACCTCGAGAGCCTCGCGGCCCGCTTCGACGAGGTGATCCATCCCACGGTGACCGGCACGTTCGGCCGCACCTCGGACCTCGACCGGAGCGAAAGGGTGGCCGTGCTGTTCACGCCGGTGGTGAACCGGCTCACGGCGCGCGAATCGGACAGCTTCGTGGGCGGGTTCTTCTTCGGCCGCGACCTCCTGCCCGAGCTTTCCTCGAGCAACGCCGCCGAGGTGTTCTACGCGCTCGTCCCGGATCCGGAGGCAGAACACGGGGATGAGCGTTCGCGGGATCAGGTGCTTTCCGTCGTGCCAGCGATCCTGGCGCACGAGTTCCAGCACATGGTGCACTTCAATGAGCGGGTGCTGGTGCGCGGAGCCTCCCAGGACGCCCTCTGGCTGCTGGAGGGGCTGGCGCAGATGGCCGAGGAACTGGTCGCACGCGTCTACGACAGGACCCCCGAATCGTCCGAAGCCGAGCTCTTCCGGGACGGAAACCGACGGCGGGCGAGGCTGTTCCTGCAACGTCCCGACACGGTCAGCCTGATCGTCTCGAGCGGCCGGGGCACCTTGGGCGAGCGTGGCGCGGGCTTCCTCTTTCTCCTGTACCTCCACGAACAGGTCGGCGGTGACGTGTTGGGGCGGTTGACGGGGAGCACCCGCACGGGCGTGTCGAACGTCGAGCAGGAGACCGGGGCGACGTGGCCCGTGCTCCTGCCGGATTGGGCGGCCGCGACCTACATCGACGGGGTGGAGGGAGCGAGCGGTCCGTTCGTGTATCCGAACGTCGACCTGGCGGAGTTCCTCGGACATCCGCCCCCGTACCACGATCCGACGTTCGGAGGGAGTGACTTCGGGGGCTCCGCCACGCTGCTGTCCTCGACGCAGCGCTACTTTCGCCTGGCGCCACCGGACGGAGGCTCGTTGAGCGTCGGCTTCGGAGGACCCGGAGGCGGCGACTACGCTCCCGGCGCCGCGCTCGGGCTACGTCTGGTGCGCATCCGGTGAGGCAGTTTGCCCACCCGTGTGAATCTTCGACGAGTTGCGACCGTAGGGATTCGGGAAGCGGACGAACGCCAACCCCATCCGCAGGGTAGTCGAAGACATGCACTGTTCCACTTGTGGCGAACGCCTCGAGCCGGGGAGCGACCGCTGTGACACGTGCGGCGCTGCCGCGCCCGTCGGTCGGCTCGTCGCCCGTACCGAGCGACTTCGTGTCTGTCCGCGGTGTACGTACCAGGGCGAGGGCGTCCCCTATTTCCGGAAGACGGGGCACGTCGCGCTTCTTGTCGGTGTGAGTGTCTTCACGTACGGCTTCGGCGGGCTCGTCTACTGGCTGGCGCGACGGAACCACCTGGTGTGCCCTCGCTGCGGTCTCGGTTGGGAGAACGCTTCGCGTGTGCTGTCGGTCACCGGTCCAGAGCCCGAGCGGCGCCTGATCGAAGCGAGGCCCGACGAGCCGCTCCCGAGCCGCGGAGTGAAGCGTCGGATCGCGGGGGTGGTCATGGTGTTGCTGGCGACGCTGTTGGTGCTCATCGGAATCGTCGAAGCGGAGGCGGCGGCCATCGCTGTGGGAAGCGTGATGGGGATGGGTGGGTCGCTCACGTTCTACTGGGGTTGGCAGGGACTGCAGGGTCGCCGTCAGGCGGTCATGCGTGGCCTGCAGCGGAAGATCCTCCAACTCGCCAAGGCCAAACGCGGGACGTTGACCGTATCCGAGGTCGCGGCGGACCTGAACCTCTCGCTCTCCGCCGCCGAGAAGATCCTGACGAGCATGGACGACGACTTCCGCGTCCGCTCGGAGATCTCGCAGGAAGGTGTGATCTACTACGAGTTTCCCGAGTTTCGCCACCGAGACGAGCTCGGTCCCGGCATCTGAGCCGTACGGGAGATCCACAGCCCGGCCAGGATCACGCAGGCGCCCAGGAGCTGGGGTGGGGTCGGTGTCTCACCCAGCCACAGCCAAGCGATGCCGAGCGCCGAGACGGGGACCAGGTTCGAGTACACGGCAGTCCTGCTGTTTCCGAGCATCTGGACGCCCCGATACCACAACACGTAGGCGACCGCGATCGACATGACGCCCGCGTACACCACGCCGAGCCAGGCGCCGATCGACACGGCGCCCAGATTCGTGGCTGCCAGGGACGGAACCCCCAGGAGCACGATCACCGGCGTCGCGATCCACAAGCTCCAAGCTGTCATCCGGAGAGGACCGTACCGGCCCACCGGTGCGCGGCCCCACACGGTGTAGCTCGACCACAGCACGGCGGCGCCGAGCATCAGCAGGTCACCCCGGATCGTCGCGGTTTCCAGGGTCAACCCGGCCCCCCGTCCCATGATCACGAGGACGATCCCGGTGAGCGTGATGCAGATCCCCGACACGACCCGGACCGTCGGCCGCTCGTGCCCGGCCACCGTCGAGAGCGCGAGCGTCCAGATCGGTGTAGTCGCCAGCAAAAGGCTGGCGTTCCCCGCGAGCGTGAGGTCGAGTCCCTGGATGAAGCAGACCTGATACGCCACGTTCCCCACCAGGCCGAGGAGCAGGACCCGTGGCACGTCCTGCCGCGAGGGGCGGCGGATGCCCGGGCGGGCGCGAAGGACCAGCCAGAAGGCAAGCGCCGCCATAGGAAAGCGAAGCGCGTTCAGGGCGAAGGGGCCCATCTCCCGGAGGACGACCTTCACCACGGAGAAGTTGAGCCCCCAGATGCCCGCGAGGCTGATGAGGCCGAGGTCGGCCACCACCGAGCGATCAAGCGCCTTCAAGCGCGATGAACTCGTAAATGTTGTGCGGTCATTGGGGTGGACACTAACTTGAAATATGCTCCCGACAAACATCGGTGAGTCCGGCATGGTCCGGACCTCCCGGACCCAGGTGATCGGCCTCTCCGAGCACAGAAGCCGGCGCCGTCAGCGGCTGTCGCTCGCCCGAGCCATGCAGTCGGGTGATCCCGTGCGCGCCGCTCTGGTCCGACACCTGAGCGATCTGGCCGAGGTCACCGGTGCGGACCGCGCGGCCGCCGTCTGGATCGACGAGTACGGGGAGGGTCGCGTTCATCCTTACGTCACGCTCGACCTGCTCAGCGATCGGCCCCGCCGGTCGTTCCCGCTCGAACCCCTGGAGCGTGCGTGGGAGATCGGCCTGCCGGGCGTGTTCGAGGGTTCGGGTGACGGGTTCCGGCGTCTCGGTGACGGGTCGTATCTATTCGCGGTCGCCCTGGGTAGCGACGGCGCTCGGGCCTGGTTCGTGGTCTGCGACTCGGTCGGTCCCAGGCCCCGACTGTCCGTGGACGAGCGGCAGCGTATGCTGTTCCTCGCCGGAGAGTGCTCTGCCGCATTGCTCCATCAGGATCTCGACCAGGGGTACGCACACTCACCTCGGGGACGGGAGGGAGCGGGGTTCGTGGGTCGGCCCGTCCTGGAGGACCTCGACGAGCACGACGATCGGCCGGATGTCTCCGCGAAGATCGGGCAGCGGTTCATGCTCGTGCGGCTCGCCCGTGCCCTCCTCGACGAGTACGGGAGCCAGGCTCCTAGCCCGGAATGGGCCGATCGCGTGGGCCGGACCCGCGCCGAGATGGCGAAGGCGTCACTAGGCACTGGCCATGCCGGTGGGGGGCTGGACTCGCTGTTGGACGCGATGGAAGGGCAGCGGTACGCCGAGGTCGCAGATCTTCTGGTCACGGCGGGCGCGGAGGCTGAGGCTGAGGGCCATATCCATGGGGCGCTCGAGCTGTATCGGTGCGCGTTCGATGCGGCCGCTACCGTCATGTATCCGGAAGCCGCCGTGGACGCTGCGCGCTTCCGGGGCAGGGTGGAGCGCCGGT
>JBBDSN010000049.1:0-1507 GCA_040904885.1 Gemmatimonadota bacterium
TTCGGAGAGAGCGAGCAACGACGGCGATTCCAGGCTCGTCGTCATGTCGGATCGGACGTTCGCGCCCGACGGGACTCCGGAGGCCGACGCCGGGACGCGTCGGATGGGGATCCCGGCTGAAGGCACGGCGCTGGCGCTGACGGGAGGCGCCGACGACTTCGCAGGGATCGACGACGCCGTGGTCGTGGGCGATACTGCCGCCGACCCGGACGATCGCTCCGGAATCCAAAGCTTCCTCAACCATGAGGACATCGACCTGGTCGCCGCCCCTGGCCGGACGAGCGCCACCGTCCAGGCGGCGCTCGTCGCCCACTGTGAGCGCATGCGTCACCGATTCGCCGTGCTGGAGACTCCGCAGGCTGCCGACGTCGCGGGTGCGCATCTCCACAGGCAGAGCTTCGACACCGACCACGGCGCGATCTTCCATCCCTGGCTCTTGGTGCCCGACCCGTTCGGCGCTGCGGGCGCCCTGCGAAGGGTGCCACCGAGCGGGCACGTCATGGGGATCTACGCCCGTTCCGACCGGGAGCACGGCGTGTGGAAGGCGCCGGCCAACGAGATCGTCCGGGGCATCCATGCCTTGGAGCGCGACGTGACGGCGGCGGACCAAGACGTCTTGAACCCCGCGCATGTGAACTGCATCCGCGACTTCCGCAGCGCGGGCCGTGGAATTCGGCTCTGGGGAGCTCGCACGCTTTCGAGCGATCCCGAGTGGAAGTACGTGAACGTCCGGAGGCTCGTCATGTTTCTCGAGCATTCGATCGGAAAGGGTACCGAGTGGGCGGTGTTCGAGCCCAACGCCCAGCCACTGTGGACCGCGGTCGAGGGTGCGATCACGACCTTCCTGAGCTCGATCTGGCGCTCGGGTGGACTCAACGGCGCGACGCAGCGCGACGCATTCTTCGTGAAGGTGGGTCCGAACGTCACGATGACCCAGCACGACATCGACGAGGGCCGTCTCGTCGTCGAGGTCGGGGTGGCTCCACTGAAGCCGGCGGAGTTCGTGATCTTCCGCATCGTTCAGAAGACGGCCGACGCCGCCGACTGACCGGTCGGCTACCGGGGGACCGCTCGTGTCAGTCTCCCGATTCCAACTTGGACCATTCTCCCGGCACGTTGTACGCCCGTGCGACGGCGTCGGGGTCGTCCTGGTTCCGGCGCTCGGACATGAGGAACGTGTAGTATCCGCAGTTCGGCCCTTCGGGAAAGCCGCGGCAGACCTCGGGCCGTGCGTCGTGGACCGTGCAGAGCCGCGTCTCGAGGTCGAGAAAGCGGCAGGCAGATCCGAACACCTCGTCCTTCTGATGCTTCAGCACGCGCTCCCGCGAGGTCCAACCCGGCTTCGTGAACTTTTTCCACGCCGCATCCGGCGTGAGGCCGAAGCGCTTGGCCAGGCGCCGCACGTCGCGCTTCGTCACGGCGATGCGTGGATAGGAGCAGCAGTGGGCCGGGCAGTTCAGGCAGTTGTAGAAGACCGGCAGCGGCGTGCTCACGTGGAGGGCTAGAA
>JBBDSN010000050.1:0-1505 GCA_040904885.1 Gemmatimonadota bacterium
GGTCAGACACCCCAGGTTCGTAAGTGTCAAGCGGCATCTCGGGTTTCCTTGGTGAGGAGGTCGTTCTCGGGTCGGTGAGCCCAGGCGGTGTTCTCGTCGTAGGCGGTGTGGTGGCGGAGGCAGCCGTGGAGGATGCCGACGAGTCGGTTCCCGAGGGCGCGGAGTGCTTTGTGGTGGGAGTCGCCGATCTCGCGTCGCATGTCGTAGAAGGCGCGGGCGCCGGGACTGGTGCGTAGCGAACAGAACGCCCACTGGTCGATGGCGTCGGCGAGGCGTCGAGGACGCACGAACCGGGCGAGCGCGACGTGGCGTTTGCCCGAGGCGCGGGTGATGGGTGACGTGCCGGCGTAATTCTTGCGAGACTTGGCGTTGGCATACCGGTTCGGGTCATCCCCGAACTCGCCGAGCACCCGGGCGCCGAGCACAACACCGATTCCTGGCTGGGAGAGGTAGATGTCGGCGTCCGGGTGTTGTTCAAAATGGTCGGCCAGCTCGGTGTCGAGTGCGGCGATCTGGTTGTTGAGCTCAGCGATGATCGCGACCGATGACCGGGTCGTCGCGGCGAACGCCGAGACCACGGCATCGGGCGCTTCGAGCGCCTCGACGCGGAGACCCTCGATGATCTGACGAGCCCGGGCGTCGATGTTGCGTTGCCGGCCTCCGGCCTTGAGCGCCGTGCGGACTTTGCCCAACGGCATGTTCTTCGCCTCGGCTGGTGTCGGCGCACGCCCGAGCACGGCGAGCGTGTCGCGATCGGCCAGGTCAGCGAATGTGTCGAGCGCCGCGGGGAAGTACTCGCGCAACGCACTCCGCAACCGGTTCGTGGCCCGGGTCCGATCCCAGATCAGGTTCTGATGGGCACGGGCCAGCACTTTGATGCCCTCGGCCAGGCTGGTGTCGCCCGCGACTTGGCGGTGGTTGTGCCGGTCGGTGCGGACCAGTTCGGCCAGCATCTTCGCGTCGCCCGGATCTGACTTCGCCCCCGACAAGGTGTGCCGGTCCCGATACCGCGACGCCGCCTTCGGGTTGATCGCGTACACCGCGTAGCCGGCCTCGATGAGCGACTGGACCCACAAGCCACGATCGGTCTCGATACCGACGACCACCTCGGCGGGATCACCGACCTGTTCGGCGATCAGTTCGTGGAGAGCGGTCACCCCCTCGATGCCTTCGGGGCATCGACGCGCCGCGAGCTGGATGCCGCTCTCGTCGCACACGTACACGTCGTGATGGGCTTCTGCCCAGTCGTCTCCGACGAAGATCACGTCAGACTTGCACCTCACCGTTCCTGGTCTCGGGGATCGTGGACTCGAACCGGAGGAAGCCCGGCGCGGCCTAATGGATCAGTGCTCGAGGCACGACACCCCATCGGTGCTTGTGGGCAGACCTCACCAACCAGCCGGGGCACGTTCTGACCCCAGAGATCAGATCTCAGGCGACGAAAGTGCTCACCGGCCAGCGGCTCGGAACCAAGTCCTACAGGACCGGGTCGCCTCCCATTAGGC
>JBBDSN010000051.1:0-10842 GCA_040904885.1 Gemmatimonadota bacterium
TGGTTCAGGTATGTCGTGCATCCGGCCCTACGAGCGCCAGCGTCTCGCGGATTCAGCGGATTCAAAGGAGAGACTTAACAGGTCGCGCTCGGCGCGTGTCGTGTATTCAGGACTCGAGTGGCCGTCTCAGGAACCTTCACCCCGAGGCGCCGTAGGAAAGGCTCCGCAGGTCCGCCCCCACTCCCGGGAACCTGACCCATGATGCGCACGCTCCGAACCGGCCTCGTCACGGTATGGGTGGTCGCGCTCGTGGGTGCGCTGGCCGCTGGCGCGCTCGTGCCGGGGGCGACCGACGCGATCGACGCGCGGTCCTACCCGACCGTCGAAGAGGTGCCCGGGCGCCACGCCTTCTACTGGACGCGCGGCATCTATTCGAGCGACTCGGGCGGAGGCTACTACGGCTGGGGCCGGTCGGACGCCTGGGCCACCGACTTCCCGAAGAGCGACCGCCAGTTCGTGACGGTACTCAAGCGCCTCGTACGGCTCGACGTCCAGGAGCACGAGAACGCCATTCGACTGGACGACCCGCTGCTGAGGCGCTTTCCGGTGCTGTACATGGTCGAAGTGGGCGACATGGACCTGGGCAACACCGAGGTCGAGGGGCTGAGAGGCTATCTCGACGCCGGAGGCTTCCTCATTATCGACGACTTCTGGGGATCCCGGGAGTGGGCCGGCTTCGCGGAGAACATCCACCGTGTGCTCCCCGACAAAGCGATCGTCGATCTCCCTCTCGATCACCCGATCTTCAGCGCGTATTACGACATCCGGGACGTGAAGCAGGTTCCGGCGCGCGGGCGCGGTGTCGGCGGCCGGCCGGCAGCGGAGTGCCGAGGGTGCGAAGCGACGGTGCGCGGCATCTTCGACGACGACGGGCGACTCATGGTGATCATCAACTGGAACACCGACCTCGGCGACGCCTGGGAGTGGGCGGAGGACCCCATCTACCCCCTCGAGTACTCGACCTACGCCTACCAGATGGGCGCCAACATGATCGTCTACGCCATGAGCCACTGATGCCCGCAACGAGCCCCGGCGGCAGCGCATGAGCACCGTCTTCGAGTTCTTCTTCAAGTATCGCCCGCTGGTCTTCGAGCAGGGCGATTTCGTGCTGGGCGCGTCGGGCACGACCCGGCTCTGGATCGCGATCGCGGCCGTCGCGGCCGCAGGGGCGATCGCCTCCTATTCGGTCGCGCGCGGCCGTGCATCCCGCACGGATCGTGGGATCATGGCTGGGCTCCGGCTCGCGCTCGTCGCGCTGGTGGTGTTCGCGCTCCTGCAACCGATGCTCGTCGTCTCGACCGTGGTTCCGCAGCAGAACTTCGTCGGTGTGCTCGTCGACGACTCCCGGAGCATGAGCCTGTCGGACCAGGACGGGAACCCGCGCAGCGCGTTCGTCGCCTCGCAGCTCTCCGCCGAAGACGGTGCGTTGCTCGAGGCGCTATCCGAGCGCTTCGTTCTGCGGTTCTTCCGCTTCTCCGACGTGGCCCGTCGCATGGAAGGCATCGGCGAGCTGAGCTACTCGGGTCCTCGGACCGATCTCGGCGTGGCCCTGGACGCGGCCAGGGAGGAGCTCTCCGGTGTGCCCCTCTCGGGTCTCGTGGTCGTATCGGACGGCGCGGACACCGGCGACCGCCCGATCACGGACGCGCTCGTGCCGCTCCAGGCAGGCCGTATTCCGGTCTTCACGGTCGGGGTCGGAGACGAGGTGATCTCGCCCGACATCGAAATGGGCCGTGTCGAGTTGCCGCGCACGGTGCTCGTTGGAACCACGGTCATGGTGGACATCGTCGTCACGCAGCACGGTATGGGACGGGGGTCCGTTCCGGTCCTCGTCGAGGACGACCGTATGATCCTGGCGGAAGAGACCATCGAGCTGGGCCCGGACGGTGAGCCCGTGGTCGCCCGCCTGGGCTTCCAGCTGGAGCGTCCCGGACCGCACCGGGTGCGGTTCAGGATCCCTCCACAGCCGGGGGAGCGGGTCGACCGCAACAACACGAGGGAGGTCCTGGTCAACGTGCGCGGGGACCGCGAGAAGATCCTCTACTACGAGGGAGAGCCCCGCTTCGAAGTGAAGTTCACCCGCCGCGCCGTGGAAGACGACGAGAACCTCCAACTCGTCGTGCTGCAGCGCACCGCGGACAGCAAGTTTCTGCGTCTGTCCGTGACGGACAGCACCGAGCTGCAGTTCGGATTTCCGACGAGCCGAGAAGAGCTCTATCGCTATCGTGCGCTGGTGCTGGGAAGCGTCGAGGCGTCCCACTTCACGCACGATCAGCTCAACATGATCGCGGACTTCGTCTCGGAACGGGGTGGAGGGCTCCTCTTCCTGGGCGGACGGAGCGCGTTCGCCGAGGGTGGATGGGCCGGCACGCCGGTCGAGGAAGTCATGCCGGTCGTGTTGGGGCTTCCGGCTTCGGGAGAGGACGGCTTCTTCTCGGAGGTCGAGGTGAGCCCGACCCCGGCCGGCATGGCGCATCCCACCGTGCAGCTCGACGCGGCGCTCGACGAGGTCGCGGACCGGTGGGACGCGCTCCCACCGCTCACCATCGTGAACCGGGTGACCGACATCAAGCCGGGGGCGACGACCCTGCTCACCGGATCGGCTCCCGGCCTCGCGTCCGATCAGGTCGTGCTCGCGTTCCAGCGATACGGCCGCGGCAAGGCGGCCGCCTTCACGGTCCAGGACTCGTGGCTCTGGCAGATGCACGCCGACGTACCGGTCGAAGACGGGAGCCACGAGGCGTTCTGGCAGCAGATGCTCCGCTGGCTCGTGGACGGCGTCCCCACGCCCGTCGCCGCCTCGATGGGCACGGAGCGCGTCGACCCCGGCTCACCCGTTCGAGTGACGGCCACGGTGTCGGACTCGACGTACATCGAGGTGAACGACGCCTCGGTGGTCGCACGTGTCACCGACCCGATGGGCACCATCGAGGAGGTGCCTCTGGCGTGGACGGTGGAGCAAGACGGCGAGTACGCTGCGGAACTCCGACCTGGAATCGAAGGCGACTATGAAGTGGAGATCGTGGCCGAGCACGGGGACGCCACCCTGGGGTCGGGTACGGCGCACTTCCGGGCCGGGCCCGGCGACGAGGAGTACTTCGACGCCGGAAGGCGGACGAGACTCCTCGAGCGGATCGCCCAGGAGACAGGAGGACGCTCCTACACCCCGGCCACGGTGGCTTCGCTCCCGGAGGACATCTCGGTGACAGGGGCCGGAGTCACGCTGACCGAGGAGCGCGATCTGTGGGACATGCCCATCCTCTTTCTGGCGATGCTGGTGCTCCTGGGCACCGAGTGGGGCTTCCGACGCATACGGGGGTTGGTGTGAGGCTGCCCCGGCATCTCGCGACGCTGCTCTACGTCATGGCCGCCGGCACGGTCGGCGGCCTGAGCACGCCCGTCGAGGCCGCCGCACAATCGCGCACGCACGTCCTGATCGTGGTCGGGCTCGGAGGGACCGCGGAGTACCGTGAGACGTTCCACGAGCAGGCCCGCTCCCTGCGTGAGGCGCTCATCGAGGAACACGGTGTGCGTGACGCCGACGTGGTCTATCTCGGCGAACGGGTGGATGTCGCCCCCGACGTCATCCGGGACCGATCCACCCGCGACAACGTGATGGGCACCCTCAGCCGCTTCGCCGAGGATGCCGACGCGTCGGACCGCGTGCTCGTCGTCCTCATTGGGCACGGCACGTCCGGATCGGGTGGCGAGAGCTTCAACCTTCCCGGTCCCGACGCGAGCCCCTCGGAGTTCGCGGCCGCGCTGGACGGGTTCCCGTCCCAGTCGGTGGCGTTCGTCCACACGGGCAGCGGGAGCGGCGCCTTTCTCGAGCCGCTGGCCGGACCCGACCGCATCGTCATCACGGCCACCCGCTCGGGTCGGGAGTTGAACGCGACCCGGTTCGCGGCGCACTTCGTGTCCGCGTTCACCGGAGAGGGCGCCGACATCGACCGGGACGGCTCGATCTCGTTGCAGGAGGCGTTCACCTACGCCCGGGACGAGGTCGCGCGCCACTACGAGGCGGAGAACCAGATCCTGACCGAGAACGCGGTCCTCCAGGACGGCGACGCCGGGCTGGCGAGCACCTTCGCGTTCGGGGGTCCCGGAGCGGCGACCGACGTTCCCGAAACGGACGACCCGGAGGTCGCCCGCCTGTACGAAGAGCGAGGCGAGATCCAGTCGCGCATCGACGAGCTGAGGACGCTCAGCGGATCCATCGACGAGGACGTGTACCTCGAGCGGATGGAAGAGCTCCTGGTGGAGCTCGCGCTCAAGAACCGTGAGATCCGGGCGGCGGGAGGCGGCGGCGGATGAGTGTCCGTTCCTTCCTCCTGGTCCCGCTCGTGCTGGTGCTCGGGGCGACGGCGGCGACGGGCGCGAGCGCTCAGGACGCGGCGTCCGCCCGCGCCGCGCTCCGGTCCGGCGACTACGATACGGCCATCGAGTCGTTCACCCGCCAACTCCGCTCGAGCCCGGCGTCCGTCGAGGCCCGGCTCGGCCTCATGGAAGCGCTCGTCACCACGGGCCAGTACGCGCGGGCCGTGGAGGTCGGCCGCGAGGCGCCCAACGAGGTCGCGGTGGCCAACCACCTCGGAGAAGCCCTGCTCGGCGCGGGACAGCTCGAAGCGGCGGAAGCCGCGTTCGAACGAGCGGCAGCGGGACGGGGTCCCTGGAGTCTCACTGCCGAGGCGAACCTCGCCGAGCTGTGGTTCACGCGCGGCCGGATCGATGAGGCCATGGCGCGCTTCGACCGGTTCATCGACGTGTACAACACGTCGACCGGGCGCCTCGGCGCGCCCGATCTCGTCGCGGTGGGGCGTGCCGTGACCTACCTGGGGCGCGAGTCGCCGAATCTCTTCCAGGACGCGTTGCGCGCGTTCGACGAAGCGGCCGGAGCCGACCCGGGCTGGCACGAGCCGAGAGTGCGGGCCGGGACGCTCTTCCTGTCCAAGTATTCCAGCCCCGAGGCCAAGGCCGAGTACGAGGCGGTGCTCTCGGGCAACCCGAACCATCCCGATGCGCTCTACGGCATGGCGCGCGCGCTGGAGTTCGACAACGCGGCCGGAGCGGAGGCGTACCTGCGCCGCGCGCTCGAGGTCAACCCGAGCCATGTCGAGGCCCGCGCGCTCCTCGCCCGCCAGCACCTTTCGCGCGGCGACCGGGAAGAGGCGCGCTCAGAGATCGATCGCGCGCTCGAGGCGAACCCGAACGCGCTTCCGGCGCTCACGGCGCTCGCCGCCTATCAGCTGATCTCGGCCGACCAAACCGGGTTCGATCGAACGCGGGCGAGGGTGCTCGAGCTAAACCCCCATTACGCCGGGATGGACGAGGCGCTGGCCGACCTCGCGGTCCAGACACGACGCTACCAAGAAGCGGTGGAGCGGGCGCGGGCCGCGGTCGCCCTCGATCCCGCTGCGTGGGAGGCATGGGGGCTGCTCGGGCTGAACCTGCTCCGCGTCGGCGAGATCGAAGAAGGCCGCGCGGCGCTCGAGCACGCGTTCGAGGGGGATCCGTTCAACCCGTGGTTCAAGAACACCCTGGACCTGCTCGATACCTTCGACCGCTTCACCGTGCACCGGACGCCACACTTCGAGCTGTTCCTTCACGGCGACGAGGCCGACCTGCTGGCCACGTACCTCGCGCCCCTTGCCGAGGAGGCATACGAGGCGCTCGCGGAGCGCTATGGAGCGGAGCCCTCGCTCCCGGTTCGCGTCGAGCTGTATCCCAGCAGTGCGGACTTCTCGGTGCGCACGCTCGGCGAGGCCGGGCTCGGCGCGCTCGGGGTGAGCTTCGGAAACGTGCTGGTCATGGACTCGCCCGCGGCGCGCACGCTCGGCGACTACAACTGGGCGTCGGTCTTCTGGCACGAGCTGGCCCACACCTTCCACCTCGCCATGACGGACCACCGGGTTCCCCGCTGGTTCTCCGAGGGGTTGGCCGTGCACGAGCAGCGGAAGGCCCGTGAGGGGTGGGGCCACCAGCCGAACCCGAGCTTCCTGGCCGCGCTCCGGGATGGACGGTTGAAGCCGGTGAGCGAGCTCGACGACGGCTTCATGCGGCCGGAGTACCCCGAGCAGGTCATGCACTCCTACTACCAGGCGTCGCTGGTCTTCCAGATGATCGAAGACCGTTGGGGGTTCGGGGCCATCCGCGAGATGCTCGATGGATACCGCAGAGGGGACGCGCCGGACGCGTTGTTCGAAGCCGTCCTCGACGTCCCGCTCGCGACGTTCGACGAGACCTTCGAAGCGCACATGGAGGACCGTTTCGCCCGGGCTCTCCGCGGTCTGCCGGGGGCGGGAGATCGCCCGGGACGCGATGCGTCGACGACCGCGCTCGAGGCGTTCGCGGCCAGTCGTCCGGACGACTTCGCCGCGCGGCTGGCGCTCGGGGCGCGCCTCGCCGACGAGGGCCGGCTCGACGACGCCGAGCGGCACCTGCGGGCCGCCATCGGAATCTTTCCGGAATACGCGGGGCCCGACGCTCCGTGGATCCAGATCGCGCGCGTCGAGCGCGAGCGGGGCGACCTGGCCGGTGCGGCGGAGAGCCTCGCCCGCTACGACGCCATAGCGGAGTCGAGCTACGAGACCCGCCTGGAGCGTGCCGAGATCCTGCGGGACCTGGACCGGCACGCCGAGGCCGCCGACGCGCTCGCGGAGGCCGTGTTGATCTGGCCGTACGACCTCGACCTGCATCGCGAGCTCGGCGATCGCTACGCGGAGCTCGGAGCGCACGACGACGAGGTCCTCGAGCGCCGTGCCGTCGTTGCACTCCGGCCGACCGATCGCGCCGAAGCCTACTACCTGCTCGCCCGAGCCGAGTGGCGGGCGGGCGACACGGACGCGGCACGCCGCTCGGTGCTGCGCGCCCTGGACGTGGCACCCAACTACGAAGAGGCGTTGGAGCTCCTGCTCGAGCTTCGCGGGGGAGGGGATGCGCCGAGGTGACCGCCTTCGTCCGGTACGCCGCTCTGGTGGCATGCACCGTGGGAGGAACCGCCGCCGCGCTGGTGCTCGGGCGGCCCGACGTCCGGCCGCCCGACGTGCGGCCGGAGCGCGCTACGCCATCCGGCGATCCGTCCGAGCTCCAGGAGATGACCGTCCCGTACGACGGGCAGTACCAGTTCGTCCGCATCCGCTTCGACGCCCGCGGCCGAGGAGGCTTCGGGGGGTTCGGTCGTGGCGGCAGGGAGCCCATGTGGGCGCACGACTATCCCCGCGCCGACAGGAACTTCCTCAAGATCGTCGACGAGACGACCCACGTCCGCACCACGCTGGACGGCACGAATGTCCTGACCACGGACGACCCGCGACTCTTCCAGCACCCGATCGCCTACATCGTCGAGGTCGGAGCCTGGGATCCTTCGGAGGAGGAGGTCGCCGGACTGTCCGCGTACCTCCGCAAGGGCGGGTTCCTGATCGTCGACGACTTTCGCGGACGCTACGCACTCGACAATCTGGCGTATCAGGTCGCTCGGATCGTTCCGGGTGCCCGGCTCATGCCCCTTCCCGATGATCACAGGATCTTCGATTCGTTCTTCCGGGTCGTCCCCCACGAGGTGATCCCACCCTACGGCAACGAGCCGCCGGTCTGGTTCGCCGTCTATGAGGACAACGACCCGTCACGCCGCATCATGATGGTCATCAACTACAACAACGACATCGGGGACTACTGGGAGTACAGCGATTACGGGTACTACCCGATCGACCTTTCGAACGAAGCGTACAAGCTCGGCGTCAACTACATCGTCTACGCCTACACCAACTAGCAGCCCCCTACGCCCTCGCGGCCACCCGAGACCACGGAGAACATCTTGACCGACGACGCCATCGGAACGATCACCCTCGACGACGCGGACGACGTCGCGCTCGCGGATCGCCTGAAGCACGGGCGGGAGCGGGTTATCACGGAGCTCAGGAAGCTCATCATCGGGCAGAACGAGGTGATCGAGCAGGTCCTGCTCACCCTCTTCGTCGGCGGCAACAGCCTGCTCATGGGCGTGCCCGGATTGGCCAAGACGCTCCTGATCCACACGGTGTCGCAGGTGCTCGACCTCAACTTCTCCAGGATCCAGTTCACGCCGGACCTGATGCCGTCCGACATCACCGGCACGGACATCATTCAGGAAGACCCGCAGACCGGGCGGCGTGAGATGGTCTTCGCCCCGGGCCCGGTGTTCTCGAACATCGTGCTCGCCGACGAGATCAACCGCACCCCGCCCAAGACCCAGGCCGCGCTCCTCGAGGCCATGCAGGAGCATCGCGTCACGGTGCAGGGTCGCACCTACGTGCTGGAGGAGCCATTCTACGTGTTCGCGACCCAGAACCCGATCGAGCTCGAAGGCACGTACCCCCTGCCGGAAGCACAGCTCGATCGCTTCATGTTCGAAATCGTGATCGAACATCTCTCGGAAGAAGAGGAGCTCGAGGTCGTGCGCACCACGACCGGCATCCTCGCCCCCGAGTTCAGCCACGCCATCACGGGCCCGGACCTGATCGCGTTCCAGAAGCTCGTGCGTCGCGTTCCCGTATCGGATTCGGTGCTCCGGTACGCCGTGTCCATCACCCGTGCCAGCAGGCCTTCACCGAACGGGGACAGCCCGGAGTTCGTGAAGAAGTGGATCGCCTACGGGGCTTCGGTCCGGGCAGCGCAGTACCTCGTGCTGGGCTCCAAGGCGCGCGCCCTCACCCAGGGCCGGTACCACGTCACCTTCGAGGACATCCAGGCGCTCGCCCATCCCGTGCTGCGGCACCGGATTCTCACGAACTTCCACGCCGAATCGGAGGGACGGACCACCGGAGAGCTGATCGACATGCTCCTCGACGAGGTACCGGTCCCCTCGTCGGGCATGTAGGCGACGACCGGTGATGGCGAACACCCGGCGCTCGACGCGAGGCGCCCGGTTCCTGGATCCGGCGGTCCTCGCCCGGATCGGCAACCTCGACTTGCTGGCCCGGTCCGTGGTGGACGGTTTCCTGACCGGCCTCCACCGCTCTCCATACCTCGGGTTCAGCACGGACTTCGCCGAGCACCGTGCCTACATGCCCGGGGACGACGTCCGGCGCATCGACTGGCGACTGTTCGCGCGCACCGACCGCCACTACATCAAGCTCTTCGAGGCCGAGACCAACGCCAACTTCGCGGTGTTGCTCGACAGCTCACGATCCATGAGCTACGGCAGCCACGAAGTCACCAAACTCGACTACGCCCGATATCTCGCGGCCTGTCTCGGATACCTCTCGAACAAGCAGCGGGACCGGGTGGGCCTGGTGACGTTCGACCACGAGATCATCGAGTACCTGCCGCCGTCGATGCGCCCCATCGACACCATGCTCCACCTGCTCGACGCCGTCGACGCGGGCCGGCCGGGCCGTCTCGGACCGGGCCTGCTCCGCGCCACGGAGCTTCTGGGCCGCAAGGGCATCGTCGTGCTGCTGTCGGACTTCTACGAAGAGCCCGACGAGGTCCTGGCCGCGGTCGCACCCCTGCGGGCCCGCGGGCACGACGTCATCGTGTTCCAGATTCTCGACCCCATGGAGCTCACCTTCTCGTTCGAGGGCGCCCGGGGGTTCGAGGACCTCGAGACGGGCGAGCAGATCCCCGTTGTTCCCGAGCGACTCCGGTCGGAGTACCGCCGACTGATGGACGCGCATCTGGCGACGCTCGCGACCCGGTTCTCGGACAACCGCATCGACTACGCGCTGCTGGACACATCGAAGCCGCTCGACGACGCGCTCTTCCACTACCTCCTCGCGCGTGAGCGATTGAGGGCGACACGATGAGCTTTCTCGTCCCCCTCTTCCTCCTCGGACTCGCCGGGGTCGCCGTTCCCATCGCGATCCACCTGACCCGGCGTCAGCGCCGGGACGTGGTCCACTTCCCGTCCCTCATGTTCCTGGAGAAGATCCCGTACCAGGAACAACGCCGGCGACGGGTGCGGCACTGGTTCCTCCTGCTCCTGCGCGCGATGGCGCTGGCGCTGCTCGTATTCGCGTTCGCGCGTCCCTTCCTCGACCGCTCGGACCTCGTCGCCGGCACGACGTCGGGACCGCGCGAAGTGGTCGTGCTGGTGGACCGGTCCTACAGCATGGAGATCGGCGACCGCATGGAGCAGGCCCGCGCCGAGGCGACACGCGTGTTCGACGCGCTCGGCCCGCTCGACCGCGCCAGCCTGGTGGCGTTCGACCGGAGCGCCTCGGTCCTGGCCCGCTCGACCGCGGACCGGGCCCGCCTGCGAGCCGCCCTGGACACGCTCAGGGCGGGGTCCGACGTGACGCGTTTCGGTCCGGCGCTCAGGGCCGCGCAGACCATCCTCGAGGAGTCCGAGCTATCGGCGGGGGCCGTGTATCTCCTGACCGACTTCCAGCGCACCGGGTGGGCCGGCGACGAAGGCGTGCGCCTGCCGCAGGGTGCGGAGTTCATCCCCGTGGCGTTGGGAGGGGAGCCGCCCGAGAACGTCCAGGTCGCGGGGGTCTCGTTGCCGAGAGCGGTCGACGCGGGCCGGGAGCGCATCACGCCAACCGCCAGGCTGGTGCGCCGGGGCGGCGGAGAGCCGATCCAGGTGCCGGTGACGTTGGAGATCGACGGCCAGCCCATCCAGATGGAGGAGATCGAGCTCGATGGAAACGGCGCCGCGGCGGTGACCTTCCAGCCGATCACGATCTCGCGGCCGCACACGCGGGGAACGATCCGCGTCCCGGAGGACGCCGTCCCCGCCGACGACCAGCACCATTTCGTCGTCTCGCCCGGCACAGTGCTCTCGGTCCGTGTGGTCGGTCCCTCCGGCGGCGCGGCCGATCCGAACCTCTACGTGCAGCGGGCGCTCGGAATCAGCTCGGACGG
>JBBDSN010000051.1:10942-47735 GCA_040904885.1 Gemmatimonadota bacterium
GGCCGGGGCGCCCGTCTCGGGCACCTCGAGTACGAGCACCCGATCTTCGAGGCGTTCGCCGGACCGCGCAGCGGCGACTTCGGGGGCGCGCGCTTCTTCCGCGCCAGGGACCTCGTGCCGTCGGACTCGGCGGACGTGCTGGCCCGTTTCGACGACGGCTCGGTGGCGCTGGCGGAGTTGGCGACGGGCAATGGCACGCTGCTCGTGTGGACGACCACGCTCGACGCCTTTTGGAACGACCTGGCGCTCCAGCCGGTCTACCTGCCGTTCATGCACCGCATCGCCGAGTACCTCGCGGGCCGCACGGACGCGACCCCCTCGTTCGCCGTGGGCCAGGTCGTGGACCTCGCGAACCCTCGCGCCCTGGAGTCCGCAGGTCTGGTGGTCGACGCCGCCGAGGGCCTCGTCGAGGGGACGGAGCAGGTCGCGCTCACCCCGTCGGGTGAAGGGATCCGGGTTCCGGAGAGCACTGAGGCGCGCTTCATCTCGTTGCAGGAACGCGGCTTCTACACCGTGCGCCCCCCGGGCGGCGATGCCGACCGGCCCTTCACGTTGGCGGTGAACGTCGACCTCGAAGAGTCGGAGCTGGCAACGATCGACCCAGAGGAGCTGGTGCTCCAGGTCCAGGCGACGGCAGCGGGATCGATGGGAAGCGGAGCGGACGGCGCCCAGGCGCTCCGTCGGGAAGACCAAGAGCGGAGGCAATCCCTCTGGCGCTGGATCCTGGCGGGCGCTTTGGGACTATTGATCCTGGAGACCGTGCTCTCCAACTGGGTGTCGCGCTCCGAAGCGTTGGCGCCGAGAGGCACGGGCTCCCTAGGTTGAGAAGGACCACTGTGGAGGAACGATGACGGACTCGGAACGGCGGATCGCGGACAACAAGCTGAGCAGCCTCGTCCGGAGCGTGAAGAGGCGCTGGAAGCTGCGTCTCGCGCTGCGTGGATTGGCTTGGACCGCCGTGATCTCCGTCGCCGTCTTCCTGATGGCCGCGTATGGCGTGGAGCGCGCCCGTTTCTCTCCCGAGGCGCTCCTTTGGCTGCGTATCGCGAGCTGGGGCACGCTCGCGCTGTCGCTCTACCTGTGGGTCGTCCGTCCGCTCCTCCGGCCGGTCACCGAAAGCCAGGTCGCCCTCTACCTCGAAGAGCACGAGCCCTCGCTCGAGCATGCGGTGGTCAGCGCGCTCGAAGCGTCACGGGCCCAGGGATTCTCTCCGGCGCTCACCGGACGCGTGCTGGAGCACGCGCTCGCCAGAGCGGAAGCGGTGGACAACGGCAGGCGTATCGAGCAGACCGCGTTCTATCGCTTCGGCGGGGCTTTGACGGGCGTCGTGGTCGCCGGGCTGCTGCTGGCGCTCCTCGGGCCGACATCGCTACGACACGGGATGGGCGCGCTGCTGACGCCAACCCGGGACGCCGCGGAGGTGAACCCCTACGCCGTCGACGTGACCCCCGGCAACACGGCCATCGCTCGTGGCGCCGATCTGGTGGTCAAGGCGGCGCTGCGCGGCTTCGAAGCCGGTGAAGTCTCGATCTTCACGAACGCTTCAGACGAGGCCGGCTTCCGGCGGCTCAGCATGCTCCCCGACGCCGAGGGCAACTTCGAGGTGATGCTGCTCGCGGTCGACCGCGAAACGCGCTACTTCGTCGAGGCCTCGGGTGTACGGTCGCCGACCTTCACGGTCGAGGTTGCCGAGCTTCCCTACGTGGAAGGCATCGATCTCACCTACCACTTCCCGAAGTACACCGGTCTCGAGCCCCGCACGGTTCCGGGCGGAGGTGATGTGGCGGCGCTCCCCGGCACGGTCGTGGAGTTGAGCATCTCGTCGACCATCGCCACCCCGGGAGGACGCCTCCTGATCGACGGCGAGCCCGTCAGCGACCTCGAGGCAGAGGAAGACGGAACGCTCACGACCCGGTTCACCGTCGAGGAAACCGGCCTGTACGCCATCGAGCTCGCCCGTGCGAACGGCACGCTCGTCCCGGCCTCGCCAGAATACGCCATCGACGTGCTCTCCGACCTGGAGCCGTCGATCCGCTTCACCCGCCCCGGACGCGACATGCCGGCGTCGCCCATCGAGGAGATCTACCTCGAGATGGAGGCGATCGACGACTACGGCGTCGGGGACCTGCGGCTCGTCTACTCGGTGAACGGAGGGGCGGAAGACACGGTCTCCGTCTTCAGCACCAGCGGTGCCCCGCTCGCCGAGGTATCGGCGGGCCATACCCTGTACCTCGAAGAGTTCCAGCTCGAGCCCGGAGACCTCGTCTCGTACTATGGGCTCGTTCGTGACAACCGGGGGCTCGGAACGCCGCGCGTGGTCGCGAGCGACATCTACTTCCTCAACGTCCGGCCGTTCGAACGCGCGTACCGTGAAGCCGAACAGCAGGGCGGCGGGGGTGGGGGCGGCGGAGAGCAGGGCGCCGAAGACGCGCTATCCGAGATGCAGCGGCAGATCATCGCCGCGACCTTCAACCTGATCCGTCAGCGCGACAGCTACGGTGAAGGTGAGTTCGCCGAAAACGTGGTCAGCGTCGCGCTCGCCCAGGAACGGCTCCGCGGCCAGGTCGAGACCCTGCTCGAGCGCATGGGGAATCGGGGCCTCGTCGAGACAGACCCGGGCTTCCGCGACGTCTCGGCAGTCCTGCCGAAAGCGGCGGAAGCGATGACACGCGCTCACGAGCAGCTCAGCGAACAGGAGCTCCGGGACGCCCTCCCGGCGGAGCAGGAGGCCCTGCGCTTTCTCCAGCAGGCCGAGGAGACCTACGAGCGCTACGTCACACGCTCCCAGGAACAGGCCGGCGGCGGCGGGGGGGATGGCGCAGACGCGGCCGCGGACGACCTCGCGGACCTGTTCGAGCTCGAGCTCGACAAGCTCCAGAATCAGTACGAAACCGTCCGGCGAGGTCAGCAGCAGCAGGCCGACGCGCAGGTGGATGAGCTCCTCGAACAGCTCCGGGAGCTCGCGCGCCGTCAGGAGCAGGAAGCCGAACGGCAGCGGCGGCGGGCCCAGGCAGGCGCCCAGGGCACACCGGGCGCCGGTCAGTCCCAGCGGAACCTGGCGGACGAGACGGAAGAGGCGGCCCGCCAGCTCCAGCGGCTCGCGCGAGAGCGAGCCGACGGGGAGCTCCAGGAAACGGCCCGAGCCCTCCAGCAGGCGGCGGAGGCCATGCGGCGCTCCGCGTCCGAAGGCGGGAACGCCGCGACCACCGGAGCTTCCGAAGCGCTCCGACGGCTGGCCGACGCCAGGGAGTCGCTGGAGGAGACCCGTGCGGGAAGAGCCGGCCGGGACGCGCAGGAGGCACTCAGGCAGGTCGACGAGCTGCAGCGCCAGCAACGGGACGTGCAGCGGGGTGTCCGGGAGTTGCCCACGGGCGGCCAGGCGCGTCGCGACGCCATTGATCGGCTGCGCGACCGGAAGAACCAGATGACCGACGCCGTCCGGGCGCTCGAGCAGGAGCTCGACCAGGCAGCCAGCGCCGGCCAGGCGGAGAACCCGGAGGCCGCGCGCCGGCTCCAGGCCGGAGCGAACCGGATCCGGGAGTCGAGCTTGAAGGAGAAGCTCCAGTACTCCAGGGGCACGATCGAGCAGTGGGATCCGCAGTCCGCCCTCACGCTCGAGCTCGGCATCGAGGGGGACCTCCAGGGATTGCGGGACGACCTCGAAGGCGCGTTGGAGGCGGCAGGAGCACGTGAGCGCAACCCACTCAACGAGGCGCTCGAGGAGACACGCGATCTCGTGCGTGGGATGGAGGCCATGGAGCGGCGCTTGTCGGAGCCCCGAGGAGATGCGGCCCAGGGAGAGCCTTCCGGCGAGCCGGGCGAAGGAGAGCCGAGTGCGGAGGGTCAGCCGGGCGCGGAAGGCCAGCCGGGTGCGGAGGGGCAGCCTGGTGGCGAACCCGGTCAGGAGGGGCAGGCCGGAGGCCAACCAGGTGGTGGCGAGCGCGGAGGACTGGCCGGAGACCGCACGGGCGACCCGCGCACGGGTGACCCCGAAGCTTGGAGCGCCGGCGGACCCACGGGAGGCGACCCCCGGTCCCTCACGCCCGAGGAAATCCGGCAGTACCGGAACGAGTTCGAGCAACGGGCCGGACAGGTGCGGGATCTGCAGGCCCAGCTTCGCGAAGCGGGGCGCTCCACCGAGGACCTGCAGGCCGTGTTGGACGCGATGCAGCGGCTTTCCGCCGAGGGCGCGTACGACGACCCGATCCAGGTGGCGCAGCTCCAGGCCGAGGCGCTGGATGCCCTGAAACGGCTGGAGTTCGGGCTACGCCGGGATGTCGAGGGTGAGACGCCCCAGCGGGCACGTCTCGGCGGGTCCGACGATGTGCCGGACGGTTACAGAGAGCTCGTGGAGGAATACTACCGGACGCTCGCCCGGGTGGGCGGCGGATGAGGTTCGTTCAGACGCTCGACATCTTGTCGAGCACTTCGCGCACCTTTTCCCTGAGACCCGCCACGGTAAACGGCTTGGAGATGTAGTTGACCTCCGCGACGCGGATGCCCTGCAGAAGCACCTCGTCCTCGGTGTAACCCGACATGAAGAGGAGCGCGGTCGAGGGGTGCTGCTCCCGGAAGCGCTCACCGAGCTCGCGGCCACCGAGGCCGGGCATCACCACGTCGGTCAGCAGCAGGTCGATATCGCCGTCATGCTCAGCCGCGATCCGGAGCGCTTCCTCTCCGCCGAGAGCCTCGAGGATCTCGTAGCCGTCACGGCGCAAGACCTTGCTGGCAACGCGTAGGACCGACGGTTCGTCGTCCACGACGAGGACCGTCTTGGCGGCGCTCATGATTCCTCCTTGGAACCCGCAGTCGCAATCGGTAGCCCGGCTCCGCTCGAGGTGATCGGCTAGGCAGCCAGGGATATTTATCCAATCTTCATCTTCAATGCCATGGGCCGGACGCTCCGGTGCAGGCATGGGAGCCGTTAGATTCTCGCCTCTTTGGCACGCTCGGGCAAACTGCCCGGGATCTCTTCACCTCTGTCGACGACGCAAGCCATGTCCGGACCGCAGTTCATCTACCACATGCACAGGCTGTCCAAGATCGTCCCGCCCAAGCAGGAGATCCTCAAGGACATCAGCCTCTCGTTCTACCCTGGCGCGAAGATCGGGGTCGTGGGACCCAACGGGTCCGGGAAGAGCTCGCTCATGCGCATCATGGCCGGCGTGGACACCGATTTCCAGGGAGAGGCATGGGCCGCGAAGGGAACCCGGATCGGATATCTGGCACAGGAACCCGAGCTCGTGGAGAACCTCGACGTGCGTGGCAACGTCGAGGAGGCCGTCCGCGAGACACGGGACCTCCTCCGGCGTTTCGACGAAGTGAACCTGGCCTTCGGCGAGGTGTCCACCGACGAGGAGATGAACGAGCTGATCGACGAGCAGGCCCGGCTCCAGGACCGCATCGACGCTTCGGGGGCCTGGGAGCTGGACCGCAAGATCGAGATCGCGATGGACGCGCTACGCCTCCCGCCAGGCGATGCCGACGTCTCGACCCTCTCCGGGGGCGAGCGTCGCCGAGTCGCGCTCTGCCGCGTGCTCCTCGAGCAGCCGGACATGCTGCTCCTCGACGAGCCGACCAACCACCTCGACGCGGAGTCCGTCGCGTGGCTGGAGCACCACCTGGATGCCTTCCCCGGCACCATCGTCGCCATCACGCACGACCGGTACTTCCTGGACAACGTGGCGGAGTGGATCCTCGAGCTGGATCGGGGCCGGGGCATCCCCTGGAAGGGAAACTACACGTCCTGGCTCGAGCAGAAGCGCGAACGGCTGCGCATCGAAGAGAAGCAGGAGTCGGCCCGGCAGCGCACACTGGACCGGGAGCTCGAGTGGGTCAACATGTCCCCACGAGCGCGCCACGCGAAGGCCAAAGCCCGCATCAGCGCCTACGAAGAGTTGCTGAGCCGCGACGAGCGCGAGCAGGTGCGGACTGCGGAGATCCTCATTCCCAAGGGTCCCCGGCTCGGCGACGTGGTGATCCGGGCGGACGGGATCCAGAAGGCGTACGGCGACGTGCTGCTCATCGACGACCTCTCGTTCGACGTGCCGCCGGGTGCGATCGTCGGCATCATCGGGCCGAACGGCGCCGGTAAGACGACCCTCTTCCGCATGATCGTCGGGGACGAGACACCGGACTCGGGCACGCTCGAAGTCGGGCAGACCGTGAACCTCGCCTACGTCGATCAATCCCGGGCCGAGCTGGACCCGAACAAGACCGTGTTCGAAGAAGTGAGTGGCGGGCAAGACATCCTGCACTTCGGGCGGGCGGAGGTGAACCCGCGCGCATACCTTTCCTGGTTCAACTTTCGGGGTGCCGATCAGCAGAAAAAGGTCGGCGTGCTCTCAGGAGGGGAGCGAAACCGTCTCCACCTGGCCAAGCTCCTCAAGGCAGGGGGCAACGTGATGCTGCTGGACGAGCCCACGAACGACCTGGACGTCGACACGCTTCGGGCGCTCGAGAACGCCATTCTGGACTTCGCGGGCTCGGTGCTCGTGATCTCCCATGACCGGTGGTTCCTCGACAGGGTCGCGACCCACGTGCTCGCGTTCGAGGGCAACTCGCGCGTGGTCTGGTTCGAAGGCAACTACCAGGAGTACGAACAGGACCGGCGCCAGCGGCTGGGAGACGAAGCCGACCGCCCCCACCGGATCCGGTACCGGAAGCTTGTACGAGATTAGTCACCCGTGATGCGATGACACCCAACGACACCAGCAGCCCGGAGGAGCGGGATCGCCTGATCGCTGAGGCGCTCGCGCATGCCGAAGCCCGGGACCTCAGCTACCGTCCGCCGTCGGAAGGTCCGACGAGGCAGTGGAAGGGGCTGGTCGCGTCGATCCTGCTGATGGCCGGCGCGGCGCTTCTCGTGGCACCGCCGACGTGGCTCCGTGGCGAACCCGTCCCCGATGTGCCGGCCAGCGCCAAGGCCCTCGGCGCCCGCATGATGCTCGTCCTCCAGGCGCAGGAGATCGAAGCCTATCGACAGCGATACCAGCGCCTTCCGGACAGCCTCGACGAGCTCGGCGTGGTCATGCCCGGCGTGAGGTTCGTGCGCTCCAACGATCGCGTGTATCAGCTCGTGGCCTACGGACCCGACGGGCGCGCGGTCGTCTACGAATCGACCCGCCCGGCGCCCGAGCTCACGGAGCAGGCGTCCGATTTCATGGAAGGGATCGACAGGTCGTGACGCGCACGGGAAGCACCTTGGGCAACGTGCTGCTCCTCATCGCCACCCTGGTCCTGGTCGCCGGCCTTCTCTACCCGGGATGGCGGGCGCGCGCCTTCGATCAGCGCGTGGAATCGGTGGTCGCGGGGGTCGACATGATCCGGACCGCGGCAGAGGCCACGCTGGACGAGACCGGCGCCTGGCCCCCGACATCTTCGGCGGAGGCGGTGGCTCCCGGGCTGGTGGCACCGGACTCGAGCGTGGTCTACGAGTGGCGCCGCATCGAGAGCGCCGTGGTGCCGGAGCCCCCGTCGGGTATCGAGGCGACGCTTCCCGAGATGGACGACGAGTTCGGTCTCGACCCACCCGTACCGTCGCCGGACTACTTCCACCGCGGTGCCATCTCGGTCCATTCCGGCGAAGAAGCCCTGCTGGCCACCCTGCTTCAACGGTATCCCGGGTCGTTCGTCCACGACACCGTCTGGACTCTCCTCCTCCCGAGGGTGTCGGTTGCGCCGGAGTAACCGGGGGAACGCTTCCCTTATCAACGCCGCTCGAAAGCGACACATTACCGGTCCGAGTCTCCCGTTACCCGACGCACGTCCATGATCCGAATCCAGCGCAGAACGGAGATCGGGCTCCAGGAAGCCCTGGAGGCCGTGCGCTCCCTATTCGACCTGGACGGCACGCTGACCGTCCTTCCAGGCGAGCGGGACCAGAACTTCCTGCTCACGGCGGAAGACGGCGAGCGCTACGTCGTGAAGATCAGCTCGCCGGATGAGCCCGACCCGATCCTCCGCTTCGAGACGGAGATGTTGGTCACGCTGAGCGCGGAGACGGAGGGTCTGGTGCCCGGAGTGCGTGCGGCCACGTCCGGAGCGCACCTGTCCGAGTTCGAGGACGTGGAGGGCAACACCCACCGAATTCGCATCGTCGATTTCCTCCCCGGCACGCTCCTCGCCAACGCCCGTCCCCGCTCCGAGCGTCTCCTTTACGACTTCGGGAAGCGGGTCGCGGAGCTCGACAGCGCGCTCGGCGGCTACCCCGACCACCCCCCGGCACGCTTCAACTTCGACTGGGCGCTCGGCAGCGCGGGCAGCGTCATGGAGCGCTGCCTGGACCTGCTCAGCGGAGAGCAGCGCACCCTCATCGAGAACGCCAGCCGCGCCTTCGACGAGCGCGGACACGACTTCCTCGGCCTCGGATCGCAGATCATCCACGGGGACATCAACGATCACAACGTCCTCGTCTCCGAGCCGGACGGGACGAACCGGTACGTCACCGGCTTCATCGACTTCGGCGACGCACACTCCGCGCCCCGTGTGTTCGACCTGGCCATCGCGGTCGCCTACGCCACGCTCGGAGTTCCGGACCCGATCACGGCCGCGGCCACGATCGTACGTGGCTTCAACGACGCCACCCCGCTCCTGGAATCGGAGATGGACGTCATCTTCACGCTGGCCCGGGCCCGTCTCGGCCAGAGCGTGAGCTTCGCGGCCTGGCGGCGGGCGCAGGGTCAGGCGGCGGACGACTCCCTGTTCGTGTCGGAGGAGCCGGCTTGGGACCTCCTCCGGAAACTCGACGTCATTCCGGACAAGTTCGCTCGCGGCGTGCTGCGCGATGCGTGCGGTCAACACGCGAACGTCCGGACCCCCGCCCTCATGGGTTGGCTCGAAAAGCAGGAGTGCAAGCCCGTCATCGATCTCCCGGAAGAAGAAGACGCGCTCACGGTGCTCGATCTGAGCGTGCAGAGCCCGGACTTCGACGGGCACGACACCGACGACACACCCCGCTTCACCGAGCGCGTCTTCCGGAAGATCGTGGACGACGGGGCGAAGGTGGGCATCGGCCGCTACCTCGAGCCGCGCGCCTTCTACCTCACCCGCCAGTTCGCGGGCCGTGAGGGGGATCCACGGGAGCGCCGTACCGTCCACCTCGGCATCGATCTGTTCACGGAGGCGCGCACCGAGGTGAAGGCACCGCTCGCGAGCACCGTGCGCGCGATCGAGAACAACGCGGCGAGGCTGGACTACGGCCCCACGGTCGTGCTCGAGCACCGCTCGCCGCACGGTCGATTCTGGACGCTCTACGGCCACCTCGACCAGGCTTCGCTCGAAGCGCTCGAGATCGATCAGGAGATCCCGGCCGGGGAGACCTTCGCACGTCTCGGCGCCCCTCCCGAGAACGGGGAGTGGCCTCCCCATCTCCACTTCCAGATCGTAACCCACTTCCTCGGGCACGGGGGTGACTTTCCCGGCGTGGCGATCCCGAGGGAACGCACCGTCTGGAGCTCGTTCTCGCCCGACCCGAACCTCATCCTCCGGCTCCCGGCCGAGACGACGTACCAGGAGCCCGAGGATTTGTCGGCGCGACGCGAGACCGCGCTCCCGCGGAACCTGTCGCTTTCCTACGCCAAGCCGATCCACATCGTGCGCGGGATCGGCACGCGGCTCTTCGACCCCTTGGGCAGGGGCTACCTCGACTGCGTCAACAACGTGGCGCACGTCGGGCACGAGCACCCCCGGGTCGTACGCGCC
Organism: Gemmatimonadota bacterium; assembly: GCA_040904885.1. GTDB lineage: Bacteria > Gemmatimonadota > Gemmatimonadetes > Longimicrobiales > Gaopeijiaceae > JAWLHJ01. The sequence goes on from JBBDSN010000051.1 coordinate 20,645, forward strand.
GGTCAGAGACAGATGGCCGTCCTCAACACGAACACCCGGTACCTCCACGAAAAGGTCGTCGCGTACGCCGAGCGGCTGGCCGGACTCCTACCGGAGCCACTCTCCTGTTGCTTCTTCGTGAACTCGGGTAGCGAGGCGAACGAGCTCGCGCTCCGGATGGCTCGGGCGCACACGAACGGTTCCGGCGTGGTCGCCCTCGAAGGGGGCTATCACGGACACACGCAGACCCTCATCGACGTGAGTCACTACAAGTTCGCCGGCGAAGGCGGCCTGGGCCCGCCGCCGTGGGTGCGCACGGCGCCCGCGCCGGACGAATACCGGGGCCGCTACGGCCGCGACGTGTCCGACCGCGCGGGCCGATACGCCAAGCACGTCGGGGAGGCGTTCGCAGATCTACGCGGTGCCTCCATCACGCCGGCAGCCTTCATCGCGGAGACCTTCCCGTCGTGCGGCGGCCAGATCGAGCCGCCGCAGGGATATCTCGCCACGGCCTACAAGCAAGCACGCCAGTTCGGCGCGGTGTGCATCGCCGATGAGATCCAGACCGGCTTCGGGCGCATCGGGAGCGACTTCTGGGCGTTCGAGTCGCAGGACGTCGTGCCGGACATCGTCACGCTCGGGAAGCCGATCGGTAACGGCCACCCGATCGGAGCGGTCGTCACCACGCCCGAGATCGCCGCGTCGTTCGACAACGGCATGGAGTTCTTCAGCACGTTCGGCGGCAACCCCGTCTCCGCGGCCATCGGCCTCACGGTGTTGGACGTCCTCGAAGAGGAGGGCTTACAGCACAAAGCGGCGGTGCTCGGCGGCACGCTGAAAGGCTCCCTCGCGTCACTCTCCATGCGTCACGACGTGGTGGGCGACATTCGGGGACGCGGGCTGTTCCTCGGGCTCGACCTGGTCTCCGACAGGTCGACCAAGCGACCCTCCGCGGCCATCGCCCGCTACGTCATCGACCGCATGGCGGAGCGCGGCGTGCTGCTCGGCGCCGACGGGCCCGGGCACAACGTGCTCAAGGTCAAGCCACCGATGCCGTTCACCGAGGATGACGGCGCGCGACTCGCGGAAGAGCTCGATCGCGTGCTCGGAGAAGACGCGGTCCAGTGGCTCGCCGAGCACGAGCGCGAGGAAGCGGAAGGGTGACCCACGAGCCTGGCGTGGACCGCGAGCGCTCCTACCGGCCCGGCACGACCTCGAACGTCCGCTCGCGCACCAGGCCATCCACGGTCATGCGCAGCAGGTAGGTGCCCGGGGGGACGCGTCGACCCGTGGTTTCGCCGTCGGCGTCGCGCTCAGCGAGGTCCCAGACGATCCGGTGGACACCGCTCCGGGTCCCCGGAATATGACGCGCTTCCTCGGCGGTCGTCCCGCGCGAGGCGCCCCCGCCGCCCCTGGGCCGCCGCACGCCGGTGAACCCCACGAGGCGCCGGCCCTCCTCGGCGTCGAGCACTTCGAGCCGCACCTCGCGCACAATGGACGGAAGCAGGTAGTCGAAGATCGCGCCACGCCCGTCCGCCACGCCTTCGTCGGCCGGTAGCCGGTCGAGGTACACCGGCGACGGCTCGAAGAGGTAGGGCTCACCGGTCGTCAGTCCCTCGACGACCTGTCGCAGCGGACCGATCTCGTCCATCACCCAGGGTCCACGACCCTGCAGATGAGCCACGAGGTCCCTGCCGACGATCTTCAGGTCCGTGACGGCCGCCTCCGGAAGCCCGAACTGGAACAGATCCCACGACCCGCCTTCGTTGAACGAGACGTACACGCCTGAAGGCGTACCCACGAACAAGAGATCTTCCCGCTCGGGGTCCTCGCGGAGAACGGTGGCCGCCTGGTCCTGGGGCAGCCCGCTGTATTCATCGCTCAGGATACGCCACTCCGCACCGTAGTCGTCGGTCCGGAAGACGAGCGGGGGGGTGGGAATGGAATCGGGGTCGTCGGTCGCGACCCGCTCGGCCACCAGGTACGCTCGCCCCCCTACATGCGCCGACGGCTCGATCGAACGGACGCGCAAATCCGAGAAGAACGCGGCGGCGGCGTCACTCCAAGACGCCCCTCCGTCCCGTGTCAGAAACACACGGCCGTCGGACGCCCCAACCCAGATGAGGCCAGGCTCCAAGGGGCTTTCCGCGACCACCGACAAGGTGCGGCGGGGCGCGACCGTGGCCGGGCGCGCGGCTCCTCCGGGGTCCGCAGTGGCATCTGGATCGGCACTCGGGGGGTCGGCCGTGAGATCGGGACTGATCGGCCCCCACGACGCACCCCCATTCGTGGAGCGCAGGACGCCCGCGTCCAGCCGGTAGCGCACCGCTTCGTCGTGGGGCGAGACCACGGCCGCCCCACCCGCCACGCCCGGCACATCCACGGCGCGCGCCTCCACCGAGAGCCCCGCCGAGGCGCGGTGCTCGTCCGGGCCCAACGGCCGGTACACCAGCCCCGTGAACACCCGGTCGAGCCGCGACTCGCGAGCCTGGGCCGCGAGCGGCAGCGGCACCTGCACGACGAGCAGGAGCAACAGCACGGCCGCGACCGGAGCGCACCGCGGAACGGGCGGCAGAGCGGCGCGAGCGAAGTTGCCGATCATCAGTCGCCCCTCGAAGATTTGCACATCGTGTGCGTGAGAATGGTGCCCCTCCCCCACGGGGTCAATCGAAGCGCTCGACCCACGACACGAACGCGCCGCACGCCTCGTCCAACACCGCGTCGTCGGTGCGTCCGGATCGCTTCAAGACGTGGAAGCCATGGTCCGCGCCGTCCAGCACATGCAGCGTCGGGGGTGGCTCGACGACGTCGAGCACGGGCCGGAGGAGTTCCAGGTTGGCCAACCGGTCGCGCGTCCCCTGCAGAAACAACATCGGGAGCCCGACCTCGGCGAGGTGAGTCCCGCGCTCGGAGGAATCACGCCCGGCGGCGTGCAGGGGAAAGCCGAAGAAAGCGAGGCCACGCACCCCCGGCAGACACGCTTCCGCGGCCGCCGTCGAAGTCATGCGGCCACCCATCGACTTCCCTCCGGCGACGACCGGCAAGCCCGCGCTGAGCCCCACCGCATCCCGCACCGCGGCTCGCACCGTCTCCACCAGAACCGGCCGGGCATCCGGGGCCCGTCTCCCCGACTCCATGTAGGGAAACTGATACCGGAGAGATGACACCCCCGATGCGCTGAGGCGCGACGCGACCGCCTCCATGAACGGATGGCGCAACCCTGCCCCGGCGCCATGACCGAATACGAAGAGCGCGCGAGCATCGTGCGCAGACACCAGCAGTCCGGACACGGGTCCGCGGTCGTGCCCGCACTCGATGGTGAGCGAGATTTCCCCCATCCGGGTTCCCTCGACTCAGCGCCCGACGCCGATTCGCAACCCGAGGTTCAGGATCGGCCAGATGTCGATATATCGGGGAAGATCGTTCTCGAAGTTGCGAGCTTCGGCTTCGAGGCGGTCCTGGAAGTCCGGGTTGTTCGACAGCGTGCCGCCCTCGGCGTCGAGCGTCACCAGCGTTTCCTGGAAGAAGGCCGCGCCGAGATCGAGCGTCAGGCCGACGCCGCTCGCGGTATGCTTCCCGAATCCGATGATCACGTAGGGAGCCCGATTCCCCGAGTCCAGGCTACCGATCAGGGTGCCGATCTGCTCAGGCGTGTACTCCTGACCACCGATATCCTGGCTGGTGGTGGGTGTCGCGCTCAGCATGACGTCGTCGGGCTTGAAGAGGAAGCCGCCTCCGATCCGCATGACTCCGGTCACGTAGAGGTCCACGCCGAGGTTGTACCAGGTCCGCGGCAGCTCCAGCGTCAGATCGATCTCGTCCACGGTTCCGTCGATCTCGAACGGCATCAGACCCAGGCCGCCGCGTACCACGAGCCTCTCGCCGAGCCCAAAACCGGCCTCGGCACCCAGGCCCAGCGTGCCCGCCCGCGCGGCGACACCGAATCCCTGCGCAGCGGATGTCTGGGGCAGGGTCAATGCGACGACGGCAGCCACCGCGAAGGCCTTGAGTTTCATCTTGTTCAGCTCACCTGATGTAAGTGGACGTCACGCTGCGGGAACGGAATTGAGCACCCAGCCGCTTCCAGGTTCTCCTTGAGCGCCCTGGTCAGGTCCCAACGTGTCGACCAGTAAGCCGAGGCCGCGACCCAGGGCCGTACGACGAGATTCACGGAGGAATCCGCCAACTCATGTACCGCAACGACGGGCTCGGGGTCCTGCAGCACCCGCGAGTCGGCCGCGATGACATCCATGCACGTCCGTACCGCGACGCCCAGATCGTCGTCGTAGCCGACCCCCATCACCAGGTCGATCCGGCGCGTGTCGTTAGCCGAATAGTTGCGAATCGTCTGGTTGACGACCTGCGAATTCGGAATACGGATCTCGATGTTGTCGGGTGTCGCGAGGACCGAAGAGAAGATCCCCACGGAGCGAACGGTGCCCGACTGTCCCCCGATCTCCACGAAGTTGCCGATGTCGAAGGGCCTGAAGGTCAAGAGGATCACGCCCGAAGCGAAGTTCGAGAACGTGCCCTGGAAGGCGAGCGCGATGGCGAGGCCCGCCGCACCGAGCACGGCCACGAACGAGGTCGTGGCGACTCCGAGCGTGTTGACCGCGGTGATGGCCACGAGCACGACGATACCCACGTGCACGAGGCCCACGACGAACGGGGCGAGCATCGGATCGACCTTGCTCCGGGCGAGCGCCCGCCGGGTCATGCCCCTGCTCCAGCGAGCGAGCAGCATCCCCACGGCGAGCACGGCCACGGCCGCAAGCACTTTCGGCGTCCAGGCGGCGACGACGGTGGAGGCATCCTGGAGCAAAGCGTCGAAATCAATCATGGCTTCTTCGAAGATCGGGATAGATTCATGCCGCGACCCGCGAAAGGTGACCCGGCCGTCAGGGCGACGCCAGTGAGAGGAGGCTGGAACGAAAGTCCGAGTGGCGCCTCGCAGGACCGCGGCGGAACCCGCATCCCAGACCGCGCGCAGAACGGCGGATATACCTTGCCCGCCCGCCGACTCCGCGCGAACATCTTCCTGAGCCGGTCTAGTGTCCCGAGTCAGAAGTTCGTCGGCATTCGAACGCCGCTGCATCCACTGCGGCCGCGTTGCTCCTCCTCGACGTAGCGGTGCTATGCCTCGTCGTCGCGCCTCGCCGCAGCGGCGCCGCGACGCTCTCGGTGCTCAACGAACTTCTGACTCGGGACACTAGCGGCGAACACGTACGCGGGGGGCCGCACCCCGCTCACTCTCCCCGAGTCCACGATCCGCGTGACCTACCTCGTCGTATCCCTGGCCACACCGGTTCTCGGAGCCATGCTCTACCGCTCGCTTCATGGCCAGGAGCGTGCGATGCGCCTGGTGGACGGCTTCGTCTATGTCGCCGTCCCGGCCTTGGTGGCGATCCAGGTGCTTCCTCACGCCATCGAGGAACGCTCGGTACTGATGCTCGTAATGGTGGCGGTCGGCGCCTTGGTTCCGACCGCGTTCGAGCGCGCGTCCCGCTTTTTGGCAGAGCATACGGACAACCTGGCCATCGTGGTCGGCATCTCCGGTCTCGTGGTCCACGTGGCACTCGAGGGCGCGGCACTCGTGCCGGCCGGTGCGCCGATCGACCCGGCGTTCGGTTGGGCGGTGGTGCTTCACCGGATTCCGGTGGGACTCATCGTCTGGTGGTTGGTGCGACCCCGGCACGGGATCTCGATGGCCACGGCCGCGGTGGGCTCGCTCGTGCTGGCCACCCTGGTCGGCGCCGTCGTGGGAATCGAGCTGACGGGGCCCGTCCACGGCCCGAACTTCGAGCTCTTCGAGGCGTTCGTCGCGGGCACCCTGCTCCACGTCGTCTTCCACCAGGGCCGCCACGACCATGCCCACGAAAGCCACGGCGAGCACGGGCACCCGCACTGACCGGGGGCCTCGCCTCCGTCTCCGGAGATCGGTAGCATCCATCCATCCCCACCCGAACCCAGGCTTGCACGTGCGTAACTCTTGCCACCTCCTCCTGCTCCTCGGCTGCGCGCTTCCCACTCTGGCTGTCGCGCAGACGCCATCCGCCCAAGCGGGCCCGATCGTCCCGTCGGCGGGCGCCGTCTTCCCTGTGGCCCCCGACCTGCCCACGCCGCTCGACGTCGACTACCGCGTCGCGTTCGATGTGTCCGAAGGCTCGGGTCCGGAGCGGCCCAGCACGTCGCTCAACACCGTGGCCCGGTTCCTGAACATGCACGGCCAAGCGGGTGTGCCGCGCGAGAACATCGTCGCCGCGGTCGTCGTTCACGGCTCGGCGGTCATGGACGTCCTGAGCGCCGAGGCCTACCACGACCGGCACGGCGCCGTGAACCCCAACGCGACCCTCCTCCGTGAGCTCTTGGCCGCTGGCACGCGCGTCATCGTGTGCGGACAAAGCGCGGCGTCCAGAGGCGTAGACGGCGCGGAATTCATGGACGGCGTCGAAACGTCGCTTTCGGCAATGACCGCCTTTGTTGTTCTCCAGGCCGAAGGGTACCGCGTGAACCCCTGGTAAGGGACGTTCTCTTGCATTAACGCCGCCCGGACCCTAACCTCTTCATCCCCGCCGAAAGAACGTCCGGCAACCCTGCCAGGACGTTTCCCAGTTGGATTCTGGAGTTGCTCGCATGCGTTACGAAAGCAGGCGGGGCGCGTCTGTGCGTCCGTATAGTGGACCGGACCGAGGTTCCGGCCGAAGTCAGTATTTCCCCGCGGCCCAAGGCCTTTACGACCCGCGCAACGAACACGACGCGTGCGGCATCGGGTTCGTCGCGAACATGCACGGCACGAAGAGCCACGAGATCGTGGAGCAGGCGCTCCAGATCCTGATCAATCTGAACCACCGTGGCGCGGTGGGCGCCGATCCGACGATGGGCGACGGGGCGGGCATCCTCATCCAGATGCCGCACGATCTCCTTGCCGAGGTCGCGCCCGAGGCGGGTATCGAGCTTCCCGATGAGGGGGAGTACGGCGCAGCGAACGTCTTCCTGCCGAGAAGCGGGCCCCTTCGCGAGCGCTGTGAAGCGACCCTCGAGAAGTACGTGATCGCCGAAGGCCTGACCCCGTTGGGATGGCGAGACGTTCCGGTACACCCCGAGGTTCTGAGCGATACCGTGCGCGCTACGGAGCCGGTGATTCGCCAGCTGTTCGTCGGGAAGGGACCGCAGTTCGGAGGCGACCGGGACGCATTCGACCGGAAGCTGTTCGTGGTGCGCCGGCAAGCCGAGCTGGCCGTCGCCGCGATGGAGGAAGAGGAAGCCGGCGACTTCTATGTCTGCACGCTGTCGACGCGCGTGATGGGCTACAAGGGGATGCTGCTGGCCGAGGACGTGGGGCCGTACTACGCGGACCTGTCGGACGACCGCCTGGTCACGTGCCTGGCGCTCGTGCACCAGCGCTTCTCGACCAACACCTTCCCCAGCTGGAGCCTGGCGCAACCGTTCCGTATGATCTGCCACAACGGCGAGATCAACACGCTCCGCGGGAACCTGAACTGGATGAACGCGCGGCGGGCCGCGATGCGGTCCCCCGTGCTCGGCGACGACCTGGAGAAGCTCTGGCCCCTGGTCCCCGAGGGTCAGTCGGATTCCGCGGGTCTCGACAACGCCCTCGAGCTGCTGGTGCGCGGCGGATACTCACTGGCGCACGCCATGATGATGCTGATCCCCGAGGCGTGGGAAGGCAACCGCCTCATGGATCCGAAGCGGCGCGCGTTCTACGAGTACCACGCGGCGCTCATGGAGCCGTGGGACGGTCCGGCCTCGATCGCGTTCACGGATGGCCGCCAGGTCGGCGCCACGCTCGACCGCAACGGCCTTCGTCCTTCCCGCTACATCGTCACGGACGACGGCCTCGTCATCCTGGCGTCCGAGACGGGCGTGCTCCCCATCCCCGAGGAGAAAATCGTCAAGAAGTGGCGTCTCCAGCCGGGCAGGATGCTCCTGATCGACACGGAGCAGGGACGCATCATCGACGACGAGGAGATCAAGGCGGAGCTCGCGGCCGCGCAGCCCTATCAGGAGATCCTGGACGAGACCCAGGTCCTGGTCGAGGAGCTGCCGGAGTGCGCGCCGGAGTATCCTCCCGAGTCCGCTCCCCTGCTCGACCGCCAACAAGCGTTCGGCTATACGCAGGAAGCGCTGAAGCTCCTGCTCGCGCCCATGGCCTCAGAAGGTCAGGAAGCGATCGGCTCGATGGGGAACGACACTCCAATCGCGGCCATGTCGGACCGTCCGAAGCTGCTCTACTCGTACTTCAGGCAGCGCTTTGCCCAGGTCACCAATCCAGCGATCGATTCCATCCGGGAATCGCTGGTCATGAGTCTGGTCTCGATGATCGGTCCTCGCCCCAACCTTCTGGGTGTGGGCGACAAGGACGCCCACATGCGTCTGGAGTCCGGCGACCCGATCCTGACCAACCAGGATCTGGACAAGATCCGCTGCATCTCCAAGTTCGCCGGCGGGCGGTTCCAAGCGGTCACGTTGGACACCACCTATCCGGTGGAGGATGGACCCGAGGGCCTGGAACCGGCGCTCGACGCCCTTCAGCAGCGGGCGGAAGCAGCCGTGGCGGAGGGCGACAACATCATCGTCCTGTCAGACCGGCGCCTCTCGGCGGACCGCATCGCCATTCCGGCGCTGCTCGCGACGGGCGCAGTCCACCACCACCTGATCCGCAGGGGCTTGCGCACGTTGGTCGGGCTGGTCGTCGAGACCGGCGAGGCCTTCGAGGTTCACCATCTCGCGGCACTCGGTGGGTACGGCGCCGAAGGCATCAACCCCTACCTCGCGTTCGAGACCCTGACCGACATGGTCGATCGGAAGGACCTGCCGGAAACGGTCACCGTCGAAGCCGCGCACGCCAACTATGTGAAGGCGGCCGGCAAAGGGATCCTCAAGGTGATGTCCAAGATGGGCATCTCCACGTATCAATCGTATTGCGGCGCGCAGATCTTCGACGCTCTGGGCCTCCGTAAGTCGTTCGTGGATCGGTACTTCTTCGGCACGCCGACGGCCATCGAGGGCATCGGGCTCGAGGAGATCGCGGAAGAGACGTACCGGCGCCACCGCGAGGCGTTCGGCGGTTCGCCGGTGCTCGAGAATGCCCTCGATCCGGGGGGGGAGCATCAGTACCGTCTCCGAGGGGAGCGCCACTACTGGAATCCGGAGTCCATCGCGGCACTCCAACACGCCGTGCGAGGAAACGCCCAGGACCGGTACCGTGACTTCGCCAAGCTCGTGAACGACCAGAGCGAGCGCCTCATGAGCCCCCGTGGGCTCTTCGAGTTGAAGCCTGGAGAACCGGTGCCCCTGGACGAGGTCGAGTCCGCGACGGAGATCGTGAAGCGGTTCTCGACCGGAGCCATGTCCTTCGGAGCGCTCTCACGTGAGGCGCACACGACGCTCGCAATCGCAATGAACCGCATCGGGGGCAAGTCGAACAGCGGTGAGGGTGGCGAGGAGCCGGACCGCTACGTACGACTCCCCAATGGCGATCTCATGAACTCGGCCATCAAGCAGGTGGCGTCCGGCCGATTCGGGGTGACGACCGAATACCTGATCAGCGCCGAGGTCATGCAGATCAAGGTCGCCCAGGGCGCCAAGCCCGGGGAGGGCGGGCAGCTGCCCGGGTTCAAGGTCGACGAGACGATCGCCAAGGTACGCCACTCGACGCCGGGCGTGGGCCTTATCTCTCCGCCTCCGCATCACGACATCTACTCGATCGAGGACCTGGCTCAGCTCATCTTCGACCTGAAGAACGTGAACCCGCAGGCTCTGGTGAGCGTGAAGCTCGTCTCGGAGATCGGGGTAGGAACGGTCGCGGCCGGGGTGTCGAAAGCCCACGCCGACCGCGTCACCATCGCGGGCCACGACGGAGGAACGGGGGCGAGTCCGCGCACGTCCATCCACCACGCCGGGTCGCCGTGGGAGATCGGGCTCGCAGAGACGCAGCAAACCCTGGTGCTCAACCGCCTGAGGGGCCGCATCCGGGTCCAGGTCGACGGCGGCCTCCGGACGGGGCGCGATGTCGTGATGGGCGCGCTTCTCGGCGCCGACGAGTTCGGATTCTCGACCGCGCCCCTGGTCGCTTCCGGATGCATCATGATGCGGAAGTGTCACCTGAATACCTGCCCCGTCGGGGTCGCGACCCAGAACCCCGAGCTCAGGAAGCGCTTCATGGGCCTACCCGAGCACGTCATCAACTACTTCTTCTTCCTGGCCGAGGAAGTAAGAGAGCTGATGGCGGAGCTCGGGTTCCGGACCTTCGACGAGATGGTCGGGCGCTCGGAGCGGATGGACATGCGCCGCGGCATCGAGCACTACAAGGCCCATGGCGTGGACCTGACCCCGCTCCTGGCCAGGCCCGAAGTCGGACCGGACGTGGCCATCTACCACACGGCCGACCAGAAGCACGCGATCGACGACGTGTTGGACCGAACGCTGATCGCCGCAGCCACCCCCGCGCTCGAGAACGGCACCCCGGTCAGGCTGGAGCACGCGATCCGGAACACGGACCGCACGACGGGCGCGATGCTGTCGGGCGAGGTCGCCCGACGGTACGGGCACGCGGGCCTTCCCGACAACACGATCCACTTGAAGGTGACGGGAAACGCAGGGCAGAGCTTCGGCGCCTGGCTCGCGCACGGTGTGACGCTCGAGCTCTCGGGAGATGCCAACGACTACGTGGGGAAGGGACTCTCCGGCGGGCGCATCGTGGTGTATCCGCAAGCAGGAGCAGCCATCGTCCCAGACGACAGCGTGATCGTCGGTAACGTGGTGCTCTACGGTGCGATCTCCGGGGAAGCGTACTTCCGGGGCGTCGCGGCCGAACGGTTCGCGGTGCGCAACTCGGGCGCCTGGGCGGTGGTCGAGGGTGTCGGGGACCACGGGTGCGAGTACATGACAGGAGGCGTGGTCGCGGTCCTCGGCCCCACCGGACGCAACTTCGCGGCCGGGATGTCCGGAGGTATCGCGTACGTGCTGGACCACGACGGCGACTTCAGCTTGCGTGTGAATCCGGAGATGGTCGAACTGCAGCGCCTCGAGGATGCTCGGAACGAAGAGACCAAGGCGGCGGACGCCCGTCCTGACGCTCAACTCTCGGAAGTCGCCCGGGACATGCTCGGCCAGGATGCCTCACGCCTCCACCGGATGCTCGTGCGTCACGAGCGACTCACCGGCAGCTCCCGTGCGCGGACGGTGCTCGAGAACTGGGACGAATACCTCCCCCGCTTCGTGAAGGTCATGCCAACGGACTATCGGCGGGCGCTGATACGAATCGGCGCGCAGACGTCGGGGGAGCCCGAGTTCAAGCACATGAGGGAGCCTACGCCCGCCATGGAGGGCGTGCAGAATGGATAAGATCACCGGATTCCTCGAGATCGCGAGCAAGCAGCCGGGCTACCGGCCGGTCGAAGAGCGCATCAGGAATTTCAAGGAGTTCATCGAGCCCCTGCCCGACGAGGAGATCGCGCTCCAGGGCGCTCGCTGCATGGACTGTGGCATCCCGTTCTGCCATCAGGGATGCCCGGTCAACAACATCATCCCGGACTGGAACGACCTGGTCTACCGGGATCGATGGAAAGAGGCCATCGAGGTGCTGCACTCCACGAACAACTTCCCGGAGTTCACCGGGCGCATCTGCCCCGCGCCGTGCGAGACGTCCTGCACGCTCAACATCTTCGACGATCCGGTCACCATCAAGTCGATCGAGTGCTCCATCATCGACCGGGCGTGGCAGGAAGGCTGGGTGCGGCCCAGGATCGCCGAGAAGCGCACGGGCCGGACCGTGGCGATCGTGGGCTCCGGCCCGGCCGGCCTCGCGTGCGCCCAGCAGCTGGCGCGCGTCGGGCATGACGTCACCGTCTTCGAGAGGAACGCGACCGTGGGTGGCCTGCTCCGCTACGGCATCCCCGACTTCAAGATGGAGAAGTACCACATCGACCGCCGCGTCGAGCAGATGGAGGCCGAAGGCGTGGTCTTCCGCACGAGCTGTGAGATCGGGAAGGACCTCGACGTCGAGGCGCTCATGCGGGAGTACGACGCGGTCGTGCTGGCCGGCGGCGCCGAGCACCCCCGGGATCTCGAGGTGCCGGGCCGGAACCTCGACGGCGTCCATTTCGCGATGGACTTCCTCACGCAGCAGAACCGCAGGATCGCGGGCGAGCCGCTGACGGCGGAGCACGAGATCCTCGCCACGGACAAGGACGTCGTGGTCATCGGCGGTGGCGATACGGGATCCGACTGCATCGGGACATCCTGGAGGCAGGGAGCCCGGTCGGTGACCCAGCTCGAGATCATGCCCAAGCCGCCCAAGAAGGAAGACAAGGGCACCACATGGCCGGAGTGGCCCCTCAAGCTCCGGACGTCGTCCTCGCAGGAAGAGGGCGGCGAGCGGGACTGGAGCGTCGCCACCGAGCGGTTCTCCGGAGAGGGCGGACAGGTCACGACGCTGCACGGGGTGCGGCTCACGCCCCGCATGCAGCGCATCGAGGGAACCGAGTTCGAATTGGATGCGGACCTGGTGCTCCTCGCCATGGGCTTCGTCCATCCGGTCCACGAGGGCATGCTGGACGCACTCGGGGTTGCGCTCGATCAACGCGGCAACGTGGCGGCGGACACCGACGCGTACAGGACGTCCATCGACCATGTGTTCTCCGCAGGCGACATGCGGCGGGGCCAGTCCCTCGTCGTGTGGGCGATCCGCGAGGGGCGGCAGTGCGCACGGGCCGTCGACGCCCACCTGATGGGCGAGAGCGACCTGCCTCGGTAGCCCACGCTCCTCGCCACATTGCGCGAACGGCGGCGACGACGGACACTACCCGGGTGTCCACCACGGACGCTCGGGCCACGTCGTATACCGCGAGGAGACATCATGGGTGAGGAACGGAAGGTCACACGGCGACACTTCGTCGGAGGCGCGGCGGCGACGCTCGGCGCCCTCGGATTCGCACCCGGCGCGCTCGCCGCCACCACCGGCGGGGCGCATGCCACGCGGCGCGGCGCGGCCCCGTACCTCCCGGCGCTCGCCCAGGAGCGTGACGAGTACGACGCCCTCGCGAAGATCAACTTCAACGAGAACCCCTACGGGCCCTCCGAGAAGGTGATGGAGGCCATGCAGTACGCCTTCAAGTACTCCATGCGCTACGGCTACCCGGACGGCGGCATCACGCAGGCGATCGCCGACCATCACGGGGTCGGCCGCGAGAACATCCTTCTCGGCGCGGGCTCCGGCGAGATCCTCGAGGTCGTGGGCCTCACCTACCTCGACCCGTCGAAGCTGGTCGTCGGGGTGGAGCCCTCGTACGGGTCGGTCTACAGCCACGCCAGCGGCATCGACGCGGAGGCGCTGCTGCTGCCCCTCGAGCCCGACTACCGCCAGAACATTCCGCGGATGATCGACGCCACCCGGCGCAACGCGCGGGACGTCGGGTTCGTGTACCTCTGCAACCCGAACAACCCGACCGGGCTGCCCGTGAGCGCGCGCGAGGTCGAGGACCTGCTCGATGGGATTCCGGAGGACATTCCCGTCCTGATCGACGAGGCCTACCACCACTTCGTGGAAGACCCGAGTTACGCCACGGCGATCCCGTACGTGCTCGAAGGCCGCCGCGTCATCGTCGCGCGCACCTTCTCGAAGATCTACGGGATGGCGGCGATGCGGCTCGGCTACGCGGTCGCGCCGGCGGACATGGTGCAGCGCATGCAGGCGTTCAGCACGGGGAGCACGAACGCGCTCGTGAAGTGGGGCGGCGCCGCGGCGCTCGCCGACCACGAGTCCGAACAGTGGGTCAGGGAGACGACGCTCCGTCTCAGGAAGCGCACCACCGCCGAGGTGGAGCGGTTCGGGTACGAGGTGATTCCCTCGGATACGAACTTCTTCATGGTGAACATGCGCCGCCCCGTCCAGGAGGTCTCCCGCGCGTTCCGCGAACGGGACATTCTCGTCGGACGGCCGTTTCCCCCGATGCTCGAGCACCTGCGGGTCTCGGTGGGCACGGAGGAGGAGATGGATCGCTTCCTCGAAGCGTTCGAAGACATCTTCGTGACGCGGACATCGTCGGGCGGGGGCCGGTGACCCGGCGGATTTCCGCCCACGCGGGCGCCTGGCGACACGGGGGCCGGTGGACCCATCCGGCCCGCGCACGGTAGATCTCGAGGGCCATACCACGGCGGAAGCCGGGGGAGGTCGCCACCATCGATGGCATGTATGAAGCGACCCACGGCGGTGTCCGCCGGGGCGATCGGTCGATCAAGACGAGAGGTAGTCGGATGAAGAGGATGGGACGTTGTTTGTTGCTGGCCCTGACCGCGGTCTGGGCGGCCCCGCTGAGCGCGCAGTCGTTCGGGAACTCCGTCACGGTCGGGGACCGTGAGGTGTTCGTAGGCGAGCCCACGCACGAGATGCGGCCGGGCGTCGTCTACGTGTTCCGTCCGGACGGGCAGGGTGGTTGGGCACAGGCCCAGCGGCTCGAGGCCACCGACGGTATGCCCGGAGATCGCTTCGGCATCCGCTCGACCCTTCACGACGACGAGCTCTACGTCTCCGCGACCCGGATCGACGGCGGCACCGGTGCCGTGTACGTCTTCCGCAAGGACGGCGACACCTGGGCGCAGGCGGGCAAGCTGATCACCGACGACCGGTCTCCCGCCGACAGTCTCGGGAGCGGGCTGGCCGTGGACGACGAATGGGCGATGATCGGCACCATCGGCCAGAACGGAGGCGCCGGAGCGGTCTACGCGTTCAGGAGAAACGGTGACGACTGGGTCCAGCATTCCAAGCTGGCGCCCACGAACCTCCAGGCCGAGAACCGCTTCGGCAGCACGGTCGCCCTCCAGGACGGCTGGGCGCTCGTGGGCGCGCCGGCCCGGGCCGATGGCCAGGGCGCGGTCTACGCCTTCCAGTACGACGCGGCTTCGGACACGTGGCAGGCTCGCGGCAACCTTCAGGCGCCGGGGCTCCAGCCCCAGACGGCCATGGGCAGCGACATCGCCCTGCAGGGCGGGAACGCGCTCGTGACCGCCCCGGGCTTCCTCCAGGGGATGGGCATCGTGTTCTCGTACTCCCGCACGGACGGCGCATGGGAGCTCGACGCGATGCTCTCGCCGTTCCAGATGGAGCCCGGAGGCCAGTTCGGCTCGTCGCTCGCCTTCGACGGTGAGTCGGCCCTGATCGGGACGCCGGGCGCCGCGTCGGGCGAGGGCCGGGTCTACGTCTTCCGCAAAGACGCGGCCTCGGGCGAATGGACAGAAGCTCGCAAGGTGGGTCCGTCCGGACTCACCGCGCAGGACTTCTTCGCCGCCACGGTCGACCAGAACGAAGGCGTGGCCGTGGCCGCGTCGCTCGGGCAGGACTACGGGGCCGGAGCCGCGTACGTGCTCGAGCGCACCGCAGACGGGTGGGAGACGACGAGCCGGATCGCGGGAGAAGTGCTCGGGCTCGACGCCGTGACGGGCGACGAGGTCACCTGCTCTGAGGAAGAGACGGCGGCCGGCTTCGCATGCTCGTCGGTCGACCTCCTCTCGTTCCTGCCGCTGAGCGACATGGGTGCCGACCGAGGCGTCCGCGTGAACGACACCTGGGGATGGACCGACCCGCAGACCGGCCAGGAGATCGCGTTGGTCGGCATGACGAACCAGACGGTCTTCGTGGACGTCACGAACCCGGGCAGCCCGACGTACCTCGGCCGCCTGCCGATGCCCGACGAAGCTAATGGGTCGACTTGGCGTGACATGAAGGTTTACAGCGACCACATGTACGTCGTGTCGGACGGCGCGGGGCCCCACGGGATGCAGGTGTTCGACCTGACCCGGCTCCGCGAGCTCGACGGCTCCGACCCCGAGACATTCGAGGCGGACGCGCACTACGACCGCATCAACAGCGCGCACAACATCGTGATCAACGAAGAGACCGGCTTCGCGTACGCGGTCGGCGCCAGCGCTGGCGGCGACACGTGTGGCGGCGGGCTCCACATGATCGACATCCGCGACCCGAAGAGCCCGACGTTCGCGGGCTGCTTCCAGGACACCGCGACCGGACGTCAGCGGACCGGCTACTCGCACGACGCGCAGTGCGTCGTCTACCGCGGCCCGGACACGGACTACCAGGGCAATGAGATCTGCTTCGGATCGAACGAGACCGCGCTCTCCATCGCCGACGTGACCGACAAGGAGAACCCGGTCGCGCTCTCCACGGCCACGTATCCGAACGTCGCGTACTCGCACCAGGGTTGGGTGTCCGAGGACCACGCGTACTTCTTCATGAACGACGAGCTCGACGAGATGGGCGGCGGCGTGTCCAACACCCGCACGCTCGTGTGGGACATCTCGGACCTCGACGACCCGATCCTGGCCAACGAGTATTTCCACGAGACCCGGGCCATCGACCACAACCTGTACGTGCTCGGGAACACGATGTACCAGTCGAACTACACGAGCGGGCTCCGCGTGCTCGACGTGTCCGATCCGGTGAACCCGCGTCCGGTCGGTCACTTCGACACCGTGCCGTACGGCGGCGACGAGGCCGAGTTCAACGGATCGTGGTCGAACTATCCGTACTTCGAGAGTGGCGTCGTCATCGTCACGAGCCAGCGTGAGGGGCTGTTCGTGGTCCGGTACCGGCCGCGCTCGGTTTCCTGAAGCGTGCGCCACGCGCACCCAGGCACAACCCGGGGAGCGCCGTCCTGCGTGGCGGCGCTCCTCGCGGTGCTCACGACCATGGGAGGATGTGCCACTAGCGGCGCCCCTGGGGCCGAGACACCCGGCGCCCGCGCGCCTGGCCCCGAGGCCTTCACCCGGGAAGTCGCCCCGTTTACCGTCATCGGCGAAGACGGAACGCCCTACGAGCACCCGTTCCTCGGGGGATACAACCTGCCGCGGCCCCAGCTGGTGGACATCGATGGCGACGGAGATCTGGACCTCTTCGTCCAGGAGGAATCCGGCAAGGTCGCGTTCTTCGAGCACGTCCCCGACGAGGAGCCCCAATTCCAGTTCCGGACGGATCACTTCCACGGGCTCGACGTCGGAGAGTGGTTCCGCTTCGTCGACCTGAACCGGGACGGCATCCCCGACCTCCTCGCCGAGCAACCCTTCAGCTACGTGCGGTACTACCGGAACGTCGGCACCGCGACCGAGCCCCGTTTCGAGGTCGCGGCCGACAGCCTTTCGGACGTTTCGGGCACCCCGATCTTCTCGGACCGTCAAAACATTCCGAACGCGACCGACATCGACTGCAACGGCCGTATGGACCTGCTCATCGGCCGGCTGACCGGGACCATCACCCGCTACCAAGAGAACGGGACCGACGCACGAGGCGCGCCCATCTTCGAGCACGTCACGGATCGCTTCGAGGAGATCGAGATCGTCGCGCAGTTCGGGAGCCTTCACGGCGCGAACACGATGGCGTTCGGGGACATCGACGGCGACGGCGACCAGGACCTGTTCTGGGGCGACTTCTTCGAGCCCGGCGTGCTGCTGCTCGAGAACAGCGGCACCTGCCAGTCTCCGTCGTACCGGGGCACGCCCCGTCCCTTCCCTCTCGGCGATCCGCTCCTCACGAGCGGCTACAACGCACCGACCGTCGGCGACGTGGACGGGGACGGAGCACCGGACCTGATCGTCGGCGTGCTCGGGGGCGCGTACAATCCCAACACGACGAGCATCGACAACCTCCACTACCTGCGGCAGGTCGGCGATGGCGCCTTCGAGCATGTGACGTCCCGGCTCGTCTCGATGATCGATGTCGGGAGTGAGAGCCTGCCCACGCTCGTCGATCTGGACGGGGACGGAGACCTCGACCTCCTCATCGGAAACAAGATCGACCAGGACGATACGCAGAACGGCAGCCTCACCGTGTACATGAACGAAGGAACGACCGACGCGCCACGCTTCCGGCACACTGGCACCCTGGAGGTGGGAGGGGGCTACCATCCCGCCCCGGCGTTCGGAGACCTCACCAGCGATGGGCGTCTCGACGTCATCCTCGGGACGTGGTCGGACGAGCTCAGGTACCTCACGCGCGATGACGAAGAGGGCCTCGGCCTCACGGTCGTGGACAGCGTCGTCGCCCGGATCCCGCGGGGTCGCAATACCACTCCGACCCTGGGCGACCTCGACGGGGACGGTGATCTCGACATGCTGGTCGGAGAGAGCTCGGGAACCCTCAACTTCTTCGAGAACGTCGGCACGCCGTTGCGACCGGAGTTCGAGCTGGTGACGGAGGACTTCGCTAATGTCAACGTCGGCCGGCGGAGTGTCCCGCTGCTCCACGACCTGGACGGGAACGGGTTGCTGGACCTCCTGGTCGGTTCCGAGGGTGAAGGCGTCCATGTCTACCGCAACGTGGGCACGCGGACCGCCCCGGAGTTCGTGCGGGACGGCTCCCTGGAGATTCCGATACATGGACTGGCGGCGCCCGCCCTGGGCGACATCGACGGCGACGGGGTGGACGACTTGTTCCTCGGCGGCATCGGTGGAGGCCTGCTGTTCTACCGGGGCGGAACCGGCCCACGACCGTGAGCCCAACAGCCGGATCGCCCGAGCCCACCTCCCCACGCCTCGGATTCATCGACGCGGGCAGGCTCGGCTGCAGCCTCGCCATCGCCGTCCAGCGGTCCGGCCATGCCGTGACCGCCGTGAGTCGGCGCGACCCGTCCCGGGCAGCCGATCTGGCCTCGAGCCTCGGTGACCAGGTCCTCGGAACGACCGTGCCCCAGGATGTCGTGGACGCCACCGACGTCGTGTTCCTGACGACGACCGACGACCGGATCGCCCCGCTCGCCGAAACCTTGAGCTTCCGGCCGGGACAGACCGTCATCCACTGCTCCGGAGCCACACCGGTCTCCACGCTGTCCAATGTTCTGCCCGACGGCTCGTGGGCCGCGGGCTTCCACCCGCTGCAGACCTTCCCCGACGAGCACGGCGCCGATCGCTTCGAGGGGGTCACCTTCGGCATCGAGTCCGACGACCCGTCCGCCCTCGCATGGCTGAAGCGTCTCGCGTCCGACCTGGGCGGCACCTGCGTGACCCTCGACGACGCGTCACGCCCCCTCTACCACGCCTCGGCCGTCATGATCGGTCCGCTCACGGCGGCCCTCGCCGGTCTGGCGTCCGAGCTGTGGAGCGGGCTCGGCTACGACCGGGACACCGGTCTCCGCGCGCTCGCGCCGCTCCTGTTGGCGACCGGCCGGCACGTGGCGGACATGGGGATCCCGTCCGCGATGACCGGTCCGTTCGTCCGCGGCGACGTCGATCCGGTGCGGGCGCACGTGCACGCGCTGGAGTCGTTCCGACCCGAAACCCTACACGCCTACGCCGCGCTCGCGTTGGCGCAGCTTCCGCTCGCCGCGGAGCGAGGCAACATTCCTGGAGACCGGGTGCAGGAACTGCGGTCGCTTCTGGCGGACGCGGGGCACGCACCCCCACCCCCTCCCACCCCACGGGGAGACGAGATTGTCGCAGAATAGAACCACGCTCCGTGACGTGCGCCGGCTCCTCGAGTCGGAAGAGCCGATCCCGATGGTCACCGCGTACGACTACACCTCGGCGTTGCTCGTCGACCGCGCGGGCATCCCGATGATCCTGGTCGGCGACAGCATGGCGCAGACCATGCTCGGCTTCGAGGACACCCTACCGGTGACGGTCGACGACATGGTGCGCCACACGGCCGCGGTGGTACGCGGCACGGAGCGGGCGTTCGTCGTGGCCGACATGCCGTTCATGAGCTACCAGGCCAGCACGGCCGACGCGCTCCGCAACGCGGGACGGCTGCTGAAGGAGGGCGGAGCCCAGGCCGTGAAGGTCGAGGGCGGCTCGGCCGTCGTCGAGACCGTTTCGGCGCTCGTGGGCGCGGGCGTCGCCGTCATGGGGCACCTGGGGCTCACGCCGCAATCCGTGCACCAGCTCGGGGGGTACGGCATCCAGGGACGCACGGCGGAAGCCGCTCGTAAACTGCTGGACGATGCGCGGGCGCTCGAGAAGGCTGGAGCGTTCGCCCTGGTGCTCGAGCTCGTGCCGGCCGAGCTCGCGCAGGAGGTGACCGACACCCTGAACATCCCGACCATCGGGATCGGCGCAGGCGGGGGCTGCGACGGACAGGTGCAGGTCTGGCACGACCTGCTCGGCCTCTCACTCGATTTCGTTCCGCGCCATGCCTCGAAGTACGCCGAAATCGGCACGACCATCCTCGAGGCCCTCGAACGGTGGTCCGCTGATGTGCGGGAGCGGCGCTTTCCGACCGAGGCGCAGACCTCCCACGTACGCGAAGCCATCGATCTGGGCTCGAAGGTCCTGACGCCTCCGGCGGAATGAGCACGACCGCACCGATGGAGGGCTGCCCGTGCGGGTGATCGCGTCGATCCCGGACATGCACCGCGCCCGCTCGGAGCTATCCGGCCCGGTCGCCATGATGGCCACCCTCGGCGGGATGCACGAGGGGCACGAAGCGCTGCTGGACCGTGCACGGGACGTGGGCGCATCGGTCGTGGCGTCTCTCTTTCTCAACCCCACGCAGTTCGACGACCCCGAGGATCTCGAGCGGTATCCGGCGGACAGGTCGCGGGATCTCGAGATCTTCGAGCGCCACGGCGTCGATGTTCTCTTCGCGCCCACCGCCGACGCGATGTACCCGCCAGGCTCGTCCACGGAAGTCGATCCCGGCCCCATCGCCCGCGTGCTCGAGGGAGCCCACCGGCCGGGCCACTTCCGCGGCGTCGCGACGGTCGTCACCAAGATCCTCACCATCCTCCGCCCGGACCTCGCCGTATGGGGCGCGAAGGATGCACAGCAGAACGTGGTGATCCGCCGCATCTCACGGGACCTGGGGATGTCCGTGGAGCACGTCCTCGTGCCCACGGTTCGCGCGCCGGACGGGTTGGCGTTGAGCTCGCGGAACCGCCATCTCACGGACGCGGAGCGAACGCAGGCCACGTCCCTGCACGCGGGCCTCCAGCGAGCGCTCGATGCATGGCGTTCGGGGCTGAAGGAGGCCGAGCTCCTGCGTGAGGCCGTCCGGGCCGAGGTCGCCCGGCGGCCCCTCGTATCGTTGGAATACGTCAGCGTCGCGGACCCCGATACGCTGGAGGAGCTCCAAGCGGCGCACGAAGGGGCGCTGCTGTCGCTCGCGGCACGGGTAGGCCGGACCCGCCTGATCGACAACGTCACACTGCGCTGAGCGGGAGCGCATACAGGGAGGCCGATTATCGCATTCAGCCTTCCCCCGCGAGTTTGCCCCGGTTCCGCCAACTCCGTATGATGCAGGGCTGGAACAAGCGTGAGGACATTCACCCCCCCCCTCTGACGTCCCCGCCCGTGAATCCTGAATCCTTTCTGGCCCTGACGGCCAGGAACGCACACCCCGTGTTCCTCCTGTCCACGGAGGGATCGGTCGTCGCAGCGAACCCGAGCGGCTCCGCCGTGCTGGGGTGCGAGGGCCGGTGTAAAGGGACGGATCTCGATCTGCGCGACTTCGTCGAGGACCCACCGGAAGCGTTCCTCGCCAACCTCCAGAGCTGGGCGTCCGCCGGCGTTCCCATCAATCGCCCCATCCGACTGCGGGCCGTGGACGGCCGCAAGACCCGGTACCGGGGTGAAGGCCTCCGCGTGGTCCGTTTCGATGGGGAGGCCACGCCGCTCGTGCTGTTGCACTGCGTGCCGCTCGATCCCGCGCAAGCGCGGGAGCCCGCCGCGGAGCCGAACCGTGGGCGGGTCCACTGCGATCGGAGCCGGCCCCGTGGGACCGCCGCCGACCCGACACCGGAGTCGACGAAAGCGCCCGACGCGCGAGATCGACGTACCACGCGAGATCGGCGCGCCACCCCGGACCGACGCGCGTCGCCGCAGCGATGCGCAACCGAAGACCCGCCGGTCGAGTCCGGAGGGCCCGAGAAGCCCGAGAAGCCCGACAGGCCCGCCACTCCCGCCACTCCCGCCACTCCCACGAGGCCCGTCGGCAAGATGGAGGCCATGGGCAACCTATCGGCCGGGATCGCCCACGACTTCAACAACCTCCTCACGGTCATGAAGGTCGAGATCGAGCTGGCGATGGAGCAGGGCGACCTTCCGGCGGCGGTGGTGGATTCCCTCTTGTCGACGCATGCCGCCGTGGTCCGGGCGGAGACCCTGATCAGCGGCCTCCTGGCGTTCTCACGCCGACAGCACCTCCTGACGTCCGAGGCCGACCTCCGGACGCTCGTCGAGGACGCGATGCCGCGCGTACGAGCGGTCACGGGCGCGACCCAGCCGGTCGTGACCCGCGCACCCCGTCCGCTCCCCGTGCAGGTCGACGCCGAGCACGTCGAGACGGTCGTACTCGCCCTGGTACGGAACGCGGTCGAGGCTTCGGAGCAGGGGACGCCCATCCAGATACGCACCCGCCGGGAGGTGCTCGGACCCGACTTCGTGAGCGCGAACGAGGGCTCCTCGGAGGGAGCGTTCGCCGTGTTGGAGGTCGAGGATCGGGGCACCGGAATCACTACGGACGTGCAAGCGCGCATGTTCGAGCCGTTCTTCACCACGAAGGGCCGCGGCTATGGACGTGGGCTCGGGCTCGCCCAGGCGTTCGGCCTCGTGAAGATCCTCGGCGGGTATCTGAAGGTGGATAGCACGCTCGGTTCGGGCTCGACTTTCGCGGTCTTCCTGCCCCTGCACGAGCCGGAAGATGGATCCAGCGAGGCTGAGACCGGACCCGACGAGCCAGAGCCGGCGTCAGAGACGTAGGGGGCTCGCAGCCCCGGGGCGTTGACGAGCCCGCATCCGTCAGGGGAGGTGCTCGAGCAACAGCTCGTGCAGGCCGTCCGGATCGTCCGCATTCACCCAGTGGCCCCCCTTCACTTCGTGAACCACGACCTGCCCTTCGGTGGTCCGGGCTGCCTCCCGCACGCGAGCGACCGCCTCCGCGTCGAGCACCCTCGACTCACGCGCTTTGATGACGTGGACGCGGGTATCCGCCGGCGGTGATTCGACGACCGACCACGCATCGGTCTCGAAGAAGTCCCGCAAGAGCGCCTCCATGTCGTCGGGATCCAACCTCCACACGAGCTCGTCGCCCACCGAAGCCGGGACGAGGTTGGTGGCCATCCACTGCGCGACCGGGTTGGGAAAGCCCGCCGACTCGACCGCCGCGATTCCTTCGGCGCGGTCCGCGAACGGCCCCGGTGCACGCCGCAGGACCTCGAGCATGGTCCACGCGCTCCCGTCCGGAGCACGCGCGGACGGCGTCGAATCGACGACCCACACGCTGCGGGGCGGCGCGACCGGGCCCGCCTCCCCACGCGTTTCCTCCGCGTCACGCACGTAGACGAGCGCCACCTTCCCGCCGAACGAGTGCCCCAGGATCGCCTCCGCGTTCACGCCCGTCTCGGCGACGAGCCGCTTCACGTCGTCGGCGCACGCCTCGAGCGTGTGGGGGGGCGCGAAACCCCGCGAGTCGCCGTGGAGCCGGAGATCGACGAGCATGGCGCCCCACTCGGGTCGCGCCCGGACCAGGCGCCGCGCGACCGACGCCCAGTTCCGGCCCGCACCATAGATGCCGTGCAGGACGAGCATCCAGCGTTCGGGGGTGGCGTCGGGAGCGGTGATCCGGTCGTGGGCAAGGAGGGAGGGCATCGAAAGGGACTCGGGATCGGGGGTCGAGGGTGGGGGCGGGCAGGCGCCGACGCGGTCTACGCCCCGGCGCCCGCAAGGTGCCGCATGCGTGCGGGCGAATCAATTGCGCGGGCGGGGCTCCGGGCCCACTCGGGTACGCGACTCCGTCGTCTTCGGCTACGAGGAGGAGTATCTGTCGGCCGGAGAGCGCCCGGTGGCCACCACCCTTCCCGTCTCCCGAGACGCGGTCGTGACCCATGCGGCCGGCGCGCTCCCGCCCTTCTTCTCGGGACTCCTGCCGGAGGGACGGCGGCTGTCCGCGCTGAGGCCGGCGGTGAAGACATCCGCGGACGACGAGTTCACGTTGCTGCTGGCCGTGGGAGGGGATCCCGTCGGCGACGTCCGGATCGTCCCCCACGGATCCGAGCCCATCGATGTAGAGCCGAGAATCGCCGTGGCCGAGTGGAGTCAGGTCCGATTCCCGGACTTGTTCGTGGCGTCGGTGGGCGACGAGGCCGCGGTGGACCGGGTTGCGATCCCGGGGGTGCAGGACAAGGTGTCCGCTCGGATGGTCAACATCCCCGTCGCGAAGCAGAGCGACCGCTTCATTCTGAAGCTCGATCCGCCCGAGTTCCTGCACCTGGTGGCCAACGAGGCGTTCTTCCTGGACGCCGCCCGCCGATCGGGGCTCGAGACCGCGGAGACTGAGGTCGCCCGTGACTCGGAAGGCTTGGAAGGCCTGCTCGTCCGTCGCTTCGACCGGGTCGCGGACACCTCGGGTCGCGTCGTGCGCCTGGCGCAGGAGGACGGCTGCCAGGTGCTCGCCCGCTCCCCGCCGACAAGTACCGGCTCAGCACGGAAGAGGTCGTGACGGCGCTCAGCAGGGTCTGCCAGGCGCGGCCCGTTGCGGCCCTTCCACTGCTGAAGCAAGTCGCGTTCGCCTACCTGTCCTGCAATGGCGATGCGCACGCGAAGAGCTTCTCCGTCCGGCAGCTCGGCCGGGGCGAGTGGCGGGTCACCCCCGCGTACGACCTCACCTCTTCGTACCCGTACGGCGATACGACCATGGCCCTCACCATCAACGGGCGAAACAAGGAAGACATCGACCGCGCCGACTTCCTGGCCCTGGGCTCCGCAGTGGGTCTGAAGCCCCGAGCCGTGGCACGGGCCCTGGACGAGCTGTGCGACCGGGTCGACGCGTGGATCGACGGGCTCGCCGACCTGCCTTTCGACGAAGGGCGACTCATCAAGTTGCGCCGATCCGTCGAGTATCGACGCGCGCGGTTGGTGGGTCCTCGGTGAGATCGAGCACTACGGAGGTGCGCACGGGATCCTCGCCGGCACGTGGTCGGCTCCGCCCTCGCGCGGCCGAGGCACCGGTGGCGGCCGTAGAGGGCATGGCCACGAGCCGCGTCTGTCAGAGTTCGTACATCCTCATCGACGAGGAACTCGATCATCCAGGCGGCTTCCTCCGAGGCTTCAGCATGTTTGCGCTCGCCCGAGGAAGATGCAACGTGGGTTTGTCTGCAGAATCCGTGGGTGAGCGTCGGCTCGGGTAGGTGGCCGACCGGCCTCCGACGCTTCCGAGCGAACTTCGAAAGCCGTTCAAAAGTCGAACGAGTCGAAAAAACGGTCGTGGTCAACCCCGGGAGTCGCTCCGCACCATACAGGCGCTCCGAAGCCTGCCTCGTTGTGGGCGTGACGGACGCGATCGTTCGAAGATGGAACGATTCCCAAGACCATCCGAGCCGACCCCTCGCCACCGCCCTACGGCAAGCTAATCGACCCGGACGAGCTCGGCGCGCCTGGCGCCTGCCCGCGCAATGACGTTTCACATCAGCACGTAGCTCTGACGCTAGCACGGCAATGACCCGCAGGTAGACCACCTCGGGGATGCCCAGGCCCCTTTTGGCACGATCGCCCTTCCGAGGCAAGGCCCGGGAGATGTCCCTGAGATGGCGGTCGGACCCCGAGTCCCGGAAATACTGAGGCTTGCGGACGATGACGTACTCGATGGGCGCGACCGAGATCGCCTCGCCTCCCAAAGGGAGCTGAAGTACACGGTCCAGCGCCCATCGATGTAGCGGGACCTCACCAGCGAGGTAGACGTCGGCCCGGAGTGCCGTGTCGTGGTGGATGACGTTGAAGTGCCCACCCTCGGGCCGCAGGACCTCCGCCGTGAGCGTTTCCTCGGGGGGAGGTAAAAATAAATCACCGACGTCCACGTCGCGGGTGAATCGGGGATCCCCGTAGATCACGGAGGCCACACCGCCGGTGATCATGTACTCCACCCCGGCCTGTTCGAGCGGGCGGATGAACAGCCCGATGAGGTCAGGAGGGTGGCTCACCGACGATGCTCCGCGCTCGACTCCGGATCTCAGATGCGGGAGCGTCCGGATCCCGCGTGCGGAGCCACGCCTCCTTGAGCGCCCACGCCTGCTCGATCATGCCGGACAACACCCGGAGCTTGGCTTCCGGGGTAAGGCGGGCGACAGCTTCGAGGTCGTGGTGTTTGACGTCTATGCATGAAGTCTCCGGTCAAGAGGAGACACGAACAAGGGGCGGCCACGCTGGGCCCGTGGAGCGTCGACTCCTAAGACTTGGCCGTTGCCGCGGCGAATCTCAGCGCCGATCGCCAGCTTGTATTAGCGGACAGCATCATCCTCGCCACGGCCCGAGCGTCTGACGCCACGATCTGAACGCAGGATGCCGACTTCGACGGTTTGGACGACGTCGAATATCTAGCCCACCAGGGCTGACTCCGTCGTCCGGGAGGGCCAGCTACCTTCGGCTTCCGCACCGACCAGAGCCCCGAACCTGCTATCGCTCGTCATCTGCGTCGAAGCCGACAGGCAGCTCGTCGCCAGCGATCGGGGCTGTCGCCGGTACCTGGTCGAGCGCGCGCAAAAAGGCCTCGCGCGAGCCACGTGCGGCGCGCTCCTTGAGATAGCCGACGGTGTCGAGCGCGGAGATCTTCTCCGCGAGGGCCGTCGCAATCAGTTGATTGATCGAGATCCCTTCCTGTTGCGCGAGTTCGCGGGCCCGCTCATGGAGCGACTCGGGCAGTCGTAGGCTCAGGGTGCTCATAGCTCTTCTCTCACCTCCGTCAAGAACTCGCCGGGCGTGACGACACGGACCCCGAACCGCGCCTCGACACCTTCGAAGTCTCGAACATTGTGGGTCACGATCCGCGAGGCCTGGGCACCCACGGCCACCTCCAGAACCATCTCGTCTCCTGGGTCACGGAGGAACGGACGCCAGAGGAAGTAGATCTCCCTCAGGTCCGCCACCTGACACAGGTAGTCGAGGACCGGTTCGATTCGCTCGTCCTCCGCACCCAGCACCCGCCTCAGAGCCGACTCGTACTCGAGCACCAGAGGCACGGACACGCTTGGCTGAAACGGAGCCTCAGGTCCCAGGAGTCGAAGGATCTGGAAGGAAGCCCCTTTCCTGGACTTGAGGGCCGCGACAAGCACGTTGGTGTCGAGCACGATCCGGATCACATGGTATCATATGTAATACCTCC
>JBBDSN010000052.1:0-2003 GCA_040904885.1 Gemmatimonadota bacterium
CGTGCGCGATCCCCCTCCGGGCGGATGGACGCACGATCGGCGCGCTGATGCTGTACTCCAGCGAGCCACAAGCCTTCGATCTCGAAGAGATGTCCCTGCTGACGGAGCTTGGCAGCGATGTTTCGTTCGGGATCCAGGCCAAGCGGGATGCGCGGGCGGTCGCCGATCAGCAGGCGAGGCTCGAGCTCTTCCGGCAGGCGATGGAGCGCTCGAGCGACGCGTTCTTCGTCGCGGACGCCGGCACCGGGCGCTTCATCGACTTCAACAATACGGCCGCGGGGCAGCTCGGGTACACCGTGGAAGACTTGCGCCAGATGGGCTTAGGAGACATCGCGCCCCACCTGGCGACGCCCGAAGCCTGGCAGGACACGGTGGCAGGGATCCGCCGGGGCGAGGTGCCGGTGCGCCGAACTCTTCATCTGAAAAAGGACGGTACGCGTCTCCCCGTCGAGATCTCGTTCGCCCTGATCGACGACCGTGATCGAACGCTGGTGCTGGGCATCGCGCGCGACGTGTCCGAGCGGGAGGCCGCCGAGCAGGAGCGCGAGGCCCTCCGGCTGCAGCTCGAGCAGGCTCAGAAGATGGAGTCCGTCGGCCGGCTCGCGGGAGGCGTCGCGCACGACTTCAACAACCTGCTGACGGTCGTTAACGCCACCGCGGACCTGGCACTCGCGGACATGCCCGCGGACGGTCCGTTTCGCGATGATCTGGAGCAGATCCGGGCCGCGGGAGATCGAGCGGCCACCCTCACACGCCAACTTCTCGCCTTCAGCCGGCAGCAGGTGATGCATCGCAGGGAGGTCGCGCTCAACGACGTCATCTCGGACTTCCTCGGCATGATCCAGCGTGTGATCGGCGAGCACATCCGGATCGAGACGAAGTTGGCCGACGAAACGGCCTCGCTCCACGCGGATCCAGGGCAGCTCGAGCAGGTCTTGATGAACCTCTGCCTCAACGCTCGGGATGCGATGCCCCGGGGCGGTACCCTCACGATCGAGACCCGGAACGTGATGGTGGACGAAGGGCACGCCGCCACCCACGTCTCCATGCAACCCGGACCGCACGTGCTCCTGAGCGTGAGCGACACGGGCATCGGCATGGACGAGGAGACCCGGGCGCGCATCTTCGATCCATTCTTCACCACGAAGCGGCAGGGCAAGGGCACCGGGCTCGGCCTCTCGACCACCTACGGCATCGTCAAGCAGACGGGCGGGAGCATCTGGGTGTACAGCGAGGTCGGCCTGGGGACCACGTTCAAGCTCTACTTTCCGGTCGCTGAGCCGAAATCCGCTGAGAAGGCGCTGCTTCCCCATCGAGCCGCCCGCAACGGCACCGAACGGGTGCTCGTCGTGGAAGACGATGACGCCATCCGGCGCTTGGTCAAACGCCTACTGAAGAACGCAGGGTACGACGTCGTCGAGGCGGCTTCCGGCCAGGAGGCGCTGCTAAGGATGGAGCAGGCAGCGGACCGGCCCATCGAGCTGGTCATGACCGACCTGATCATGCCCGGGATGTCAGGCACGCAACTCGCCGAGAAGCTCGCCGAGGACCATCCCGGGTTGAAGATCCTGCTCGCGACGGGCTACTCGACCGACGCGGTCGCCGGTCGCCTACCGACGGACCGCGAATGGAACCTGATCGGAAAGCCCTACTCCATCGATCTTCTCCTCCGCGAGGTGCGGCGGATCCTGGACAGCGACTGAGGCAGCCTCGACGCTTCAGCCACCCCACAAGGACTCGACGAACTCGGCTTCCCGCTCCAACGGGCGCGTCGCGTGGGTGGGCCAGGGCGCGGTCAGAAGCCAGAGGATCGGGTAGTACCCCATGCCCACGTCGACCCGCCCCAGGCCGGATTCCCGACCGATGCCCCACTCGTCCCTCAGCCAGCCCTCGAAGGGGAGACCCCATACGATCTTGAGATGGTCGAGTTGTGCGATGTGGACCCGCTCATGCGCGAGCGTGGCCCCGTACCGGTCGCCGTCGAGGCGACGAATCGAGATGAC
>JBBDSN010000052.1:2103-8982 GCA_040904885.1 Gemmatimonadota bacterium
TGCCGGCCCACGAGCCCGGCCGCTGGAAACCCCCCACCGCTCAGCCGCTTGCCGAAGTACGAGACCGAGCCACCCAACGCGCCTCGCGCGAACGGCTCGAAGAACGACCCGCCGCGCGCATGGCTGAAAATGCCCGCCGAGAGCCCGCCCACGAGCGCGTTGACGGAGAGATAAGCGAGATCGCCTCCGTCGCGCTGGATGGTGGCTTGAGCGGCGAGAGAGGCGGGGGCCGAGAGCACGCCAAAGGCGACGGTCACCAGCACTGCGGCACGCGTTCCACCCATCAGCTGCGATCCATCCCCACCTCCGCCGATGCCTCGGAAGGAACCTACACGACTACATCTCTCGCACGAACCGGTTCTGCTTGTTGACCAGCACGAGCTTCTGCTCCACGGGCTCGTCTGTGAGCTCGAAGCCCATGACGATGATCTCCTCGCCCTTCTGGATGAGGTGCGCCGCCGCACCGTTCATCTCGACGGCACCCGAGCCCCGCGGCCCCTCGATGATGTAGGTCTCCAGCCGGGCCCCGGATGTGTTGCTGACCACGAGGACCTTCTCACCGACCATGAACCCGGCACGTTCCACGAGATCTAGATCGATCGCGATGCTGCCTACATAGTCCACGCTCGCGCCGGTCACGACAGCCTGATGGATCTTCGAGCGAAGAAGAAAACGCATGTTTTTGAACCCTGACGACTGGGGTGGGAGCGTGGGTGGAAAGCTGGCCGGAGGAAGCGCGTGCGTGGTGGCTCAGCGAGTGCTACGACCCAGCGTGACCCGCCGCCCCATCCAACCGCCCGCGCTCGCCGCAACGAACTGCACGAGGATGAGGCCGAGGACGATGTCAGCGGACTCGAACGTCTCCAGATCCCCGACGAGCGTCACGATGAACCAGATCACGACGCTGACGAAGCTGATCGCCGCGCCGTGCAGGATCGGGGCGTCCGTCCAGCGGAGCCCCACGAAGAGCCCGCCCACGTAGAAGCCCCCGGCGAGGGAGGCCACGACCCAGAGGAGGGCGTCCGATCCGGGGACGACCAGACCGAGACCGATCCCGCCGAGGTAGAGGGCCGCGGTCGCGCTGACCGCGATGACCCATCCCCCGACGACCCATCCCGGGTGCAAGTTGGTGAGATGTTCGGACTGCATCAGATATCTCCTGGTGAACGCCCGTCGGCCCAGCTCAGAGCTCGAGCTCGAACTGGCATCCGCCGAACGTGAGCCTGTGGTGGGGTGTGGGTCCGAGCATACGAAGGGCGTCCCGATGGGCACGGGTGCCGTAGCCGACGTTGGTGTCCCAGGCGTACCCTGGATATCGCCTGGAGAGCCGCTTCATCAACCGGTCCCGCACGACCTTGGCGACGATCGACGCACAGCCGATGGAGTGGACGAGGGCGTCTCCGTCGACGATCGCGTCGTGCTCGCGGCCGAGATGCTTGACCGGAAGGCCGTCCACGACCACATGGTCCGGCACGACTTCGAGCCGGTCGAGCGCTCGGCGCATGGCGACCGTCGTGGCCCGCAGGATATTCCTCTGGTCGATCTCGCGAACCGAGGCTGCACCGATCCCCACGCAGCGTGCGGTCTCCATGATGACTGTAAACAGCGCTTCGCGGACCTCCGGCGAGAGTCGCTTGGAGTCGTCGGCCCCCTCGATGACGGTGCCGGCCGGAAGGATCACCGCAGCGGCGACGACCGGTCCGGCAAGCGGACCCCGCCCCGCTTCGTCGACACCCGCCACCGAACGACCACGACCCCAGAACCCGCGCTCGTAGGCGAGAAGGTCCTGGGGTCGTTCGTGTCTGATCGAGTCCGGCTGCATGGCCGGGATCCGTCAGCGGAGGGTGCGCTTCTCCGCGATCCGGGCCGACTTGCCGCGGCGACCGCGCAGATAATAGAGCTTCGCCCGGCGCACACGACCGCGACGCACGACTTCGACGCCGCTCACGGTGGGCGCATGGAGGGGGAAGATACGCTCCACGCCGATGCCGCTCGACACCTTCCGAACGGTGAAGGTCTCATCGACACCACCGCCACGGCGGCCGATGCAGATGCCCTCGAAAGCCTGGATGCGCTCCTTGGCGCCCTCACGGACGAGGTAGAGCACCCTGACGGTGTCTCCGGGTGCGAACTCCGGCATCTCGTCCCGGAGCTGCTCTTTTTCGATTTCCTGCAGTACGTCCGCCATGATGGGCTCCCAAGACGCGGTCTGGGCCTTTTGCTGAACAGACGCGTAAGCTAACCGGCGGAGTGCGCCCGGTGAAGGGGCGAATCTCACCTCAGCAGCTCTTCGAGCTCCGCGACCTCGACCCCCGGTCCCACGGCGAGCAGGTCGGGGTCTCCGGGCCACGGTGCGGAGCTCGCTCGGGCACGCGTCAGCTCCGGGGTGGGCGCGGCCGCGAAGCCGTGCGTCTCGAGCAGGGAGACGCACGCTCGGTCCATCGCCGCGGAATGGATCGCGATGACCAGACGCACACCGGCGGGCAGCACGTCGAGGGCACCGGCCAGCACGTCCGCCTCGCCGCCCTCCACGTCGATCTTCACGACATCGGGAGGGGGCAGCTCGCCCGCCTGCACGAGCGAGCGCACCGTGCGGACCCGTACGCGCTCGCCGCCGCCCCCCAGGGCATGCATCTTCGACGTGTCTCCGCCACCGAAGTCAGCCTCGCCGTCGGCGGCGCCGAGGGCGTAGGTCTCGACGCGCACGTTGCCGACGCGATTCCAGCGCAGGTGACGCCGGAGCACGCCCGCGTTCCTCGCCCCTGGCTCGAAGGCGTATACTTCACCACGAGCGCCGACCTTCTCAGAAGCCATCAGGCTGACGTACCCGTGATGCGCCCCGACGTCCCAGAACACGTCCCGGGGACGGATCAGGGCATGGAGCAGCCGCATCTGCGGGCCAGCCCTCCGACCGGTCGCGTATCCGCTTCCCGCGCTCGCCAGGCTCCAGAAGCGTCCACGGTTGAGCCCCCCGACGATCGGGACGGGAACCCGCTCCGTGACGGGGTCGGCCAGGCGTCGGATGAATCGGGGAAAGCGCATGGAGCAGGGGGATGGGGAGTCAAGGCTGAGCCGGCGTGGCTGGGACGGTGTGCTTCCGGGACGGCGAAGGCAACCCAGGGACCGCAGCCGTGGCGCACGTACGTCGTCGCGACGACTTTCCTGCATCGTGCCTCACACCGAACGGAGCGCTTCCATGGCCGAGAGCCGATTCCCGCATCGCTTCTTCCCGTTCCTGGTCGCCACCACTCTCGTCACGGGGTGCGGTGACTCGAACATCGACGACACCCCGCCCACTCCCGGTGTCACGGCGACGGCCGAGCGGGATGCCGCGTCCAGGGTCGAGCGCATCGAACAGTTGCTCTCCACGCTCGCCGCCGACTCGATGGAGGGCCGTCTCACCGGCACGCGCGGCGCACACTTGGCCGCCAGCTTTCTCGCTGCGGAGCTCGAGCGGTACGGGGTCGATCCCGCCGGGGAGGACGGGCATTTCCAACCCGTTCCGTTGGCCCGCGTCGGGGGCGCTCAGGGGCGGCTGGCGCTACCCTCGCCCGAGCTCGACTTCGACACCCTGCCGGCGGAGTGGATTCTGGAGGACGAGGTCAATGTGGTCGGCATCATTCCCGGGCATGATCCCGAGGTGGCGAACGAGTTCGTCGTGATCGGGGCCCACTACGACCACGTCGGGATCGGCACGCCGGTGGACGGGGACTCGATCTACAACGGAGCCGACGACGACGGCACCGGGACGGTGGCCGTGCTCGAGATCGCGCGTGCGCTCGTCGCCGGACCGGCGCCCCGCCGCACCGTGGTCATTCTGTTGAGCACCGCCGAAGAACAGGGCCTGCTCGGGACCTGGTGGTACATGCAGAACCCCCTCGTACCGCTCGAGCAGACGGTAGCGGACTTTCAGATCGAGATGATCGGGCGGCCGGACTCGCTCGCCGGGGGCTTCGGTCGTGGGTGGCTGACCGGCTACGAACGCACGACCATGGGCGACCAGCTCTCCGAGGCGGGCTCGCCCATCGTGCCCGATCCCCGCCCCGAGATGCGTTTCTTCTTCCGCAGCGACAACCTGCCATTCGCGGTGGAGGGAATTCCGGCACACACGCTCTCGTCGTACAACATGCACGCCGACTACCACCAGCCGTCGGACGACGTCGACCGCATCGACTTCCGGCACATGGCCGCGCTCATCGACGCGGCGGTCGAAGCGGTGCGGTTCCTGGCGGACGGCCCCCGGCCCGAATGGAAGGAGAACGGGCGGGAAGGGCTACCCGACCGGCCCTGAGCCCCGACGCCGAGACGCGCGTGCCCGCGTCGCCACGAGCGCGAGCGCGATCCAGATCAACCAGGACACCCGCTCCGCCCGGCTGCGAAGCGTGATGAAGTGCGCCGGGAGAACGGCCGCGGCGGCGAAGGTCACCCTCCTGCCCGCGCTGCCCGCCGTCGGTCGACGGTAGGTCACGATGTCGACCGCGTCCCGTCCCCCGCGGCGTAGCCGGTCCTCGATGATGGCGCCGACGGCTTCGGGCGCCATGGCTCGCCATCCAGGGATCCTCATGAGATTCCAGCTCACGGCGGTCGAGCCCCATCCGTGCAGGTTGGACGCCGATACCATGACCAGGTCGAGGCTGTCCGCGATCGCCACGATCCGGTCGAATTCCAGGTCGCTCTGGGCCAGCCCCCTGGGGTCGCCGTCGATCAGCTGGATGGCGTCCACACCGGCGCCGGACGGTGTGCAGGCCGGGATCGGGACGCGGCCGAGGTCGTTCGGGATGGTCTGGATGAGCACGGGCCAACCACGGCACCAACGGGCAGGCCGGTCACCGGCCTCCACCTCCGGATGGGGACCGAAGGGAGCGTCGGAATCGGTGCGCCAAGGCTCATCGGCCATTCGGGGATCGGCCGGTCCGAGCGCGATCACGTGCTGACCGGCGTAGACGACCTCGCGGCCCGGCAGGAGCACCGTGTCATCCCCCGCATGCCGCGGATTCTCCGCCAGCGCCCGGAAGGCCGGTGCGATGCTGTCGTGATCGGTAATGTACGCGACATGGAAGCCGGCGCCGCGGTGCCAATCTCGGTTCCGCTCGGCATCGAAGTCCCAGCGGCCGTCGTGCGACGCACGGGTATGGCTATGGAAGTCGACGACCACGACGTCTGGATCGTCGACGATGAGCTTCGCCATCGGACGCGGCGCGAGGACGCCGCCGCCGTAGAAGCCCACGAGCGCGACCAGGAACCCGGCGAACGCCCCCGTTTCGATGAGGACGCGGGGCAGAACGCCACGCGGATTCCTCCGTCGCACGATCCGCCACACGCCGAACGCCAGGAAGAGACTGACGAGGACGGTCACGTGCTGCGCCACCGTGAGCACGGTCAGGTAGTCCAGGACGCCGAGCACCGGCGCGAGCACCAGGTATCCCAGGGGAAGCTCGAGGGAAACGCCCGGCACCCCCTCGCCGGTCAGCACCGACACGACCGGGGCGCGCTCGGGAAGGATCCAGGCGACAATGATGGCGCCCGAGACCGCGAGCATGACGTTCCTGCTCATGCCCCCGTCACGCTTCGTCGCCGGGTTGGAGGTCCGGCCTCCGCTGGCTCGTCAGGCGCTCGGCCTCTCGGCTACGCCAGGCCGCGATCTTCGCGTGGTCGCCCGAGCGCAGCACGTCGGGCACCCGGCGCCCCCGATACTCGGCCGGTCGGGTGTAGGACGGCGCGCTCAGGCGGCCCTCGTCGTAGAACGAGTCCGTCGCGGCCGCATCGTGGTCCCCCATCGCGCCCGGCAGCAAGCGCACGACCGCATCGGTGACCGCGAGCGCGCCGATCTCGCCTCCGGAGAGCACGAAGTCTCCGAGCGAGATCTCCTCGGTCGCGAGGTGGTCGGCCACGCGCTGGTCCACGTCCTTGTAGTGGCCGCAGAGCAATGTGAGCTCGTCAGCCACGCTGAAGCGCACGGCGTCCGCATGCCGAAACGGGCGACCTCTCGCCGACAGGAGCACCACGGGACCGCCCGGCTGTAAGGCGTCGACCGCCTCGAAGAACGGCTCCGGCTTCATGACCATTCCGGCGCCGCCACCGTAGGGGACGTCATCGACCGTCCGGTGGACGTCGTGCGTGAAGTCGCGCAGGTCGACCAGGCGGTACTCCACGAGCCCTGCCTCGGCCGCGCGTTTCGGAATCGACAGCCCGAGCGGACCCTCGAAGAAGGGCGGGAACAAGGTGACGATGTTGATGCGCATGAGCGAGCCTCGTTGCCCGGGTCGGGAAGGCCGCGTCAGAGGTCGAGCAGACCTTCCGGTGGATCGATCGTCAGGCGCCGCGCCTCCGCGTCGACCTCGACCACGATATGATCCAGGAACGGGATCATGTACTCCTTGCGCTCGCCACGCACCTCCAGGAGGTCCGCCGGCTGGAGCTCGTAGACGTGGGTGACGGCCCCGATACGGGTCCCGTCGCGCGTGAACACCTCCATGCCGACCAACTGATAGTGGAAGAGCTCTCCGTCGGCGAGCGGCTCGAGATCGGAAGCCTCCCGGTAGGCGTAGGTGCCACGCAGGAGCTCCGCCTGGTTCCGGTCGTCCACCCCGTGGAACGTCACCAGATACCCGCCCCGGAACGGACGGACGCCCTGGATCCGAAGGGGGGGCAGATCGGGATCGGGCGCGTCGCCGTCCACCCGCCCCAACAAGACGACCACCCCGGAGGCGTAGGTGCCCTCGGGGTGGTCGGTCAGCGGCAGCACGAACATCTCGCCCTTCGTGCCATGCGCCTTGGCCAGGTGCCCCACGACCAGATAGCGCGGGTCGGGACGATCTCCCGGCGACATGATGCTGTGGCCGAGCTACTCGGCCTTCTTCTCGTCCGCTTCCGGCTCGG
>JBBDSN010000053.1:0-1484 GCA_040904885.1 Gemmatimonadota bacterium
CGAAGTCCTGGCCGCATCGGTTTCTGCGCGCACATCGACACGGCGCCCCAGTTCACCGGCACGGACGTACGGCCACGGGTGTGGGAAGACTATGACGGCGGCGTGATCGACGTGGGTCACGGTATCATCATCGATCCGACCGAGACCCCCGAGCTGGCGGAGTGCGTGGGCGACACGATCATCACCACGGACGGACGGACGCTGCTCGGCGCCGACGACAAAGCGGGGATCGCCGCGATCATGGGCGCGCTCGAGATCCTCGGGCAGGAGCCCGACCTCGACCGCCCCACGGTGCGCGTATGCTTCAACCCGGACGAGGAGATCGGGCGCGGCGCGGACCTCTTTCCCCTCGACCGGTTCGACTGTCCGGTCGCGTTCACCCTCGACGGGAGCTTCTCGGGCGAGATCAACGTCGAGACGTTCTCGGCCGACAAGGCGGTGGTGACGTTCAAGGGCGTCTCCGTGCATCCCGGAACCGCCAAGGGGAAGCTGGTCAACGCGCTGACGTACGCGGGCAAGCTTCTGGCCAGGCTACCGATGGCCGAGTCGCCCGAGTGCACCGAGGGACGTGAAGGCTTCTACCACCCGGTCGACGTCTACGGCGACGCCGCGGAGTGCCGGCTCCAGCTCATCCTTCGCGACTTCGACACGCAGGTGCTCGAAGAGCGTGGCCGGCGGCTCGAAGCGATGTGTGCGGCGCTTGCGGCGGAGGAGCCCCACCTCGACGTGAAGGTCGAGATCCGCGAGCAGTACCGGAACATGTACGACGTGCTCCGCGAGCACCCGGACGTCGCGCGGCGGCTCGAGCGGGCCGTAGCGGCAGCCGGCATGACTCCGGACCTGAAGCCCATCCGCGGCGGAACCGACGGCTCGCGCCTGACGGCCATGGGCATGCCCACGCCGAATCTCTTCGCGGGCGGGGTCAGCTTCCACGGACCCCAGGAATGGATCTCGACACGTGTGCTCGCGCAATCCGCGTGCACGATCCTGAATCTGGTGCAGATCTGGGCGGAAGAGGGCTAGAAGGGTGACCGCCCGGGTGCGGCACGCCATGCATCGACATCCTCGTCGGAGAGCCCGTACCGACCCGCGACTCCCTCGGTGAGATTCAGGAGGATGTCCATGGCTCGCTCGACGAAAGCCTCCCGGCCCTCCTCTTCGATGCCGTGAGCGTGGGCCCACGCCCTGAAATCACCCCGCTTGATCGGGGCCCGTGAACGCACGGTCTCCCGGACCAGGTCTGCGAGCTGATCCCGGTAGCGGAAGCGAACGGCGTCCGGTTCACCCAGTGCTTCGCGCACGACCCGATACTGGTCGCACGACCGCCGGTAGCCCCATACGAACAGATCGCGCAGTAGAGCGACCTCCTTCCTCTCGTAGATCCCGACTGTCGCGTCGATGTAGGTCTCATGGGGAACCTCGACGAACGAGAGCGGACACAGGTTGTCCTTGATGAAGGGAATGTTCGCGGCGATACGCGACGT
>JBBDSN010000054.1:0-2465 GCA_040904885.1 Gemmatimonadota bacterium
TGAATCCGCGAGACGCTGGCGCTCGTAGGGCCGGATGCACGACATACCTGAACCATGCAGAGCAGAGAGACCCATGACCACAGCTTCCCGGAGCGTCACGTTCCGCGACTTCGCCATCTTCCAGCTCAAGCTCGCGCTGGACGGGTTGAAGGACCTGTTCGTGTTCAACCTTTCGATCGTGGCCATGGTCATCGACCTCCTGCGCGGCCGTGGCAAGCGCCCCCGGCTCTTCTACTCCGTCCTGCGAACCAGCGAGCGATTCGATGCGTGGCTGAACCTCCACGGCGTGGTGCAGCGGATGGACGAGGACGGCGGGGAGGATGGCCTGTTCGGTGCGAGCGAGGCCGGATCGGAAACGCTGGTCGGCCGGCTCGAGCAGTGGGCGCGGGGTGGCGACGCCCCACGGCCACGAACGTGATCGCGAGGCTCCTCGCTTGCGGGGTCCCGGGGCTCGGATGACTTTCGGGCGACGGACCACGACTTCGCCTTCGAGGATGCCCGATGCGCTCCACACTGTTCGTCCTGCTGCAGATGGCCTGCATGTCTCCGCTCGCGGCGCAGGGGGGGGCGGAGCGTCTGACGGAAGACGACTACGCCCGGGCTGAGGGCTTCCTCTCGCAGCATACCGAGCCACTCGTGCTCGGAGCGGACGTGCGCCCTTCCTGGCTGGATGACGGGCGGTTCTGGTACGCCACACGTGTCGCGGACGGGACGGAATACGTCTTGGTCGACTCCGAGGCCGGCACGAGGGAGCGGGCGTTCGACCACGCACGGTTGGCGGAGGCCATGTCCGCGGCGACCGGCGAGCGTTACGAGCCCATGGCGCTTCCGATCGCGGAGTTCGAGCCCGACGGTGCGAGCGCCCGCATTGGGCTCGCCGCAGGGGAACACTGGCTTCTCTGCGACCTGACCGCGTACCGATGCATTCCCGCCACCGGTCCAGTGCGTCCCGCAAGGAGCGAGGTCGCTTCGCCGGACGGGCGCCTCGCCGCGTTCATCCGCGGACACGATCTATGGGTCCGTGACCTGGCCTCCGGCGGAGAGACGCGCCTGACGACCGACGGGGTCGAGGATTTCGGATACGGGACGAACAACGCCGGCTGGACCCGGAGCGACCGCCCCGTCCTCTCCTGGTCCCCGGATTCCCGTCGCATCGCGACGTTCCGCCACGACGCGCGCGGCGTCGGCATGATGTACGTGACGAGCACGAACGTCGGGCATGCCGAGCTCGACGCCTGGCGTTACCCGTTGCCCGAAGACTCGGTCATCTTCCGGATCCACCGGGTCGTCATCGACGTCGAGCGGCCGGAGGGCGAGCGCGTGTTGCCGCTCGACATGGCGCCGGACCCCCATCGATCGACCGTCTGCGACCACGTTTACTGCGGCGGCACCTTCGCGGACGTGTCGTGGAGCGCGGACGGAGAGCGGTTCGTGTTCGTGTCGAGCTCGCGTGACCACAAGCGGGCCCGGGTCCGGATCGCCGACGCGTCCACGGGGCAGGTGCGTGATCTCTTCGAGGAGGTCGAAGAGACCTTCTTCGAGTCCGGCGGAAACTGGCGGTACCTGTCGGCGTCCGGGCAGATCCTCTGGCACTCCCAACGCGACGATTGGGGACACCTCTACCTGTACGACGCCGAGAGCGGCGCCCTCGAAGGGCAGGTGACCCGTGGCGATTGGAATGTGAAAGACGTGCTCGCGGTCGACGAGAGCCGACGCGAGGTGACGTTCATCGGGAACGGGCGTGAGGCTGGAGATCCCTACTTCGATTATCTGTACCGCGTCGGCCTGGACGACGGCCGCGTTCGGCTTCTCACGCCCGACAGCGCGCATCACGTAATCTCCCTTTCTCCCGGGGAGCGCTACTTCGTGGACGCGGCCTCGACCCCGGTCACCCCACCGGTGACGGTGCTCCGCGACCGGGACGGCCGCCCGGTCACGATCCTGGAGGAGGCGGACGTCTCGGCCTTGCGGGCGACGGGCTGGCAGCCGCCTCTTCCCTTCGTGGTGACGGCGCGCGACGGCGAGACCGATCTCCACGGGCTCCTGTTCCGGCCCTCACGCTTCGACGACACACGTCGCTACCCGATCGTGAACTACCTCTATCCCGGACCGCAGAGCGGCAGCGTGGGAAGTCGCAGCTTCCGTGCGTCGCACCGCGACCTTCAGTCGATCGCCGAGCTCGGGTTCGTCGTCGTCGAGCTCGATGCCATGGGGACGCCAGGCCGGTCGAAGACGTTCCACGAAGCCTACTACGGAAACATGGGCGACAACGGTCTGCCCGATCAGGTGGCAGGCATCCGTCAGCTGGCCGAGCGGCACGCCTGGATGGATATCGACCGGGTCGGCATCTTTGGCCACTCCGGCGGCGGTTTCGCTGCGGCCGGGGCGATCTTCCGGTATCCGGAGTTCTACGATGTCGCGGTGTCGCAGGCGGGCAACCACGACAACCGGAACTATGAGGACGA
>JBBDSN010000054.1:2565-18614 GCA_040904885.1 Gemmatimonadota bacterium
CGCTGGGACTACTTCGTGGAGCACCTGCTCGGCGCGGAGCCGCCGAAGGAGTACGAATTCGGTCGACTGGGCGCTCCGGCACCGTAAATGGCGGGTGGGCCGCCGGGGCCTGCCACGCGCTGCTATTCTTCGACCGTCACCTTCTCCATGACGACGTCCTCACGCGGCTTGTCCGCGGCTCCGGTTTCCAGCTGACCGATCTCCTTCACCACGTCCAGGCCCTCGACGACCTTGCCGAAGATGGCATGCTTGCCGTCCAGCCACGGGGTCGCGGCCAGCGTGATGAAGAACTGCGATCCACCCGTGTTCGGCCCGGCATTCGCCATCGAGAAGATGCCCGTCTCGGTGTGCGAAAGGCCTGGAGCGAACTCGTCGTCGATGTGATAGCCCGGACCGCCGCGACCGCTGCCCGTCGGGTCTCCACCCTGGATCATGAAGCCTTCGATCACCCGGTGGAAGATGATTCCGTCGTAGAAGCCGTCGCGCGCGAGCTTCAGGAAGTTGCCCGCCGTTTTCGGGGCGACATCCTCGTACATCTCGGCCTTGAACGTGCCGTGGTTGGTCTCGAAGGTGACCGTGGGGTTTGCCATCCGTAGCTCCGGTTCGGGGAAGGCTCATACGGTAACGGAATTGCCCCGACCCGCTCCACCCCGTACTCTCCGCGGAATGAGACTCCATCGACCGTTTTCCATGTTCCTGGCGCTTCTCGTGGGAGCCGCCTCCAGCTCGTGCGCCCCCGCCCTCCAACTCACGCCCAGCGACGCGGACGAGGTGCTGGCCCGGCAGGTGCTGGACGCACCCGATCCGGGCCGGTCCGGCGCGTACGACGTGCTGACGCTCTACTACGGGAACGGCACCGACAAGAACCGCCCCGAGTACCGTGACTCGGTGGCCATCCGCACGCCGACGGTCGACGCGTCCAAGCTCCTGGACCTCGGGTCGACAGCGAGCGAGCGGAACGAATATTGGGGTTTTGGGCCGGAAGAGATGCCCCTGAATGCCCGCGTCTGGTACCCGGACGGCGAGGGGCCCTTCCCCCTCGTCCTGGTCGTGCACGGCAACCACAACATGCGGGACTTCTCCGACCCGGGGTACGACTATCTGGGTGAGCTCCTCGCGAGTCGTGGCTACATCCTCGCCAGCGTCGACGAGAATTTCATCAACGGCAGCATCCGGGAAGAGAACGATGCCCGTGGATGGTTCCTCCTCAAGCATCTCGAGCTCTTTTCGCAGTTCGACGGAGAGGCGGGCAACCCGTTCGAAGGGAAGGTCGATCTCGAGCGCATCGCGTTGATGGGGCATTCACGGGGTGGAGAGGCCGTGGCGAACGCGGTGGCCTTCAACAGGCTCAGCCACTATCCTGACGACGCCACGCTGGAGTTCGACTTCGGCTTCGACATCCGGGGCATCGTATCGATCGCGCCCGTCGACGGTCAGTATCTTCCGACGGGCCGAAACGTCGTCGTCGAGGACGTGAGCTATCTCACGTTCCACGGGTCACACGACGGTGACGTCACGAGCTTCCACGGGCTCCGGATCTACGACCGCTTGCGCTTCACCGACCCGGACCGCTTCCGCTTCAAGTCGGCCATTTACATGTACCGCGCGAACCACGGCCAGTGGAACACGGTCTGGGGCCCGCACGACGGTGGGCCGCGTAGCGGCCGGTTCCTCGACCTGCGGGCCCTCGTGCCGCCCGAGGACCAGCAGCGCTTCGCGGAGCTGTATGTGTCGGCCTTCCTCGACGTGGTGCTCAAGGACGACCGGCGGTATCTGCCCATGTTCCGCGACCACCGGGTCATCGGACAGTGGCTGCCCGAGACCATGTACGTGACCCGCTTCGAAACGAGCGCCTTCCGGCCTTTGGCCACGTTCGAGGAGGATATCGACGTCACCACCGGCACCGAGGCGGGGGTCCGGATCCGCGGCGAGGGGCTCGCGTCCTGGAAGGAGGCGACGTTGCTGCTACGGTCGAGCAACCGCAACAACACGTCGGCCTCCCAGGACAACCAGGCGGTGCTGGTGGGCTGGAACGCGGGAGAGATGGGTGGGGCGGCCTCGAGCGAGAGCCCGGCCCGCTACGTGATCGAGCTCCCCGAAGAGTTGGCCGGCAACTGGGGCGTCGGCCAGGATCACGTGCTGAGCTTCATGTTGGGCCCGACCCACGAGATCCCGGACGCGCCCGCCTCCGACTCGACCACGGAGGATCCGGACGAGGAGGATTCGGACGAGGAGGGCCGGGAGGATGACGATACTGAACGGGAACCGGTCGACCTGACCCTCGAGGTCGTGGATGCCGCGGGGCGCTCGGCCCGGGTCACGCTGAGCGATTACGGTGCGATCCGGCGGCCTCTCGAAACGTACGTGCTCCGTCGGCGCGATCAGGAGCGGGAGCGTTTCCAGGAGCATTGGGAGCTCATCCAGCAGACCTACGCGATTCCGCTGTCCGACTTCCGGACTCGCGAGCCCGGGTTCGACCCTTCGGAGCTGCGCGAGATCCGGTTCGTCTTCGATCGTGTGCAAGCCGGCGAGGTGGCCATCGACCAGGTGGGCCTGAGCCGGCTCGACCCGGCGTTCCTTTCCGCCCGGGTCGAAGCGCCCTGAGCGACGCCTTCTTCAACAGCCTTCTACCGCCACCCCACGGAGAAGCGGTGCGTGCCGCCCTCGGGAGCGTCCTCGAAGGGCTGGTAGGCCCATTCCACGACGAGCGCGTCTCCCCAATAGGCGAAGCCCATGGTGAGGGGCAGGGCCTCGCTGGCGTCCGGAACGTTCTGCGCACCGACACGGGCCACGAAGGTCCTTCCCCGAAGGGGCCAGTAACCGACTTCCACGCCTCCTCCGTAACGCACGTCGTCGTCGAAGCCCTCCAGGCGAGCGCTCACGCCCACGTCCAGGATGCCGAGCTCCCAGCCGTACGTGCCCACCCCGATGGTGAGGTCCGACACACTCCGGAGGATATCGCGGTAGGCCACGCCGACCGTGAGCGGTCCGACCTCCCGCGAGGCGCCGAAGGCCAGCGCGACGTCCGAGTCCTTGCCCGCGTTGCCGACCCGGACCTCGAGAAGTCGGACGGCGAGACCCCAGTCGACGTCGCCCATCGCCTTTGCCACGCCCAAGACTGCCGACCGTTCCGAAATGTGTGCGCCTGCGGTCTCGAACAGGGGATCCTGCGGAAAGTAGCCCGCCGGTTCCGTGACGGAGCTCTGGGTGTGCTGGACGGTCTGGAGTCCCAGGCCCACGCCCATGTCTCCCCCGAACCAGGAAGTGGCCGCCGACGCCGACGTGGCGCTTCCTGCATCACCCCATCGCTGCAGGTCGAGCGACATGCCCGAAGCGCTCCGCAACAGCTCGGGATGCTGAAACACGGCGTCCGGCTGCCCGCCGTTCATCATGTGGGCGCCCCCGAGCGCCATCGCGCGGGTCGAGGAGGGGAGGTCGGCACCCAGCCTGATGAACCCGTCCTGGGCCGCGAGCGCAACCGGGGCGCAGAGGAGGGCCAGCGAGAGCGTGACGCAGGTCTTTGCAGGAACCATGGGGGCGGGGGCTGCGGGGGCTTTGAACCTCGAAGTGGGGCAACTTCGGCAGGAGGGCCGATTCGCGCCACCACCTCTTCAGCTTTCGTGTTCAGCTTTCGCGCCGGTCCACGACCAATGCTCGCCCGCAGGACGCGCAATGCAGCCACACGCGATCCCGCACGTAGGAGACATCCTTCCGTGGGGGAACGGAGCGGCGATCCATGCGAACATCGCACTCGGGGCAAACGGGGTGCTGCCCCCCCCGCACGGCCGCTTCCAGCCCGTGACGTTGGGCGGCGGAGAAAGCGCTGGGAGCTCGGTCGGCAGTGCTCAACAGGAACAGGTGTTTGGGTGTCTTCAAGGTTGTAGGTGTATCTATGATGGGACGGGCGGACCAGCCGTGCGAGCCCTTCGGGTCCATCCCGGGCCCCAGTCACCCGAATCCTGTCTCTTCCGAGTTCATGCATCCATTTTTTCTGCCCATTCTCGCGCCTCTTCTCATGGCTTCCGCCGATACGACCGACGTGCGCACCCTCGATGCGTACGACGGGTCGACCGGGGAGATCCGGGTCCAGACGCCGGCCACGGCGAACGCCGATATCGTCGTCGACGGCCGACTCGACGATCTCGCCTGGGGACAGGCCGCGGTCCTGCACGGGTTCACCCAGTTCCAGCCGAGCGAGGGTATCCCGGCCTCCCAGCCCACCGAGACGCTGGTCCTCGTGGACGAAGATGCCGTGTACTTCGGCATCCGGGCGTTCGACTCCCAGGCCGAGCGCATCCGGAGCACGCTGACCGAGCGGGATGGATTCACGCGAACGGACGATTGGGTTCGCGTGCTCATCGATAC
This sequence comes from Gemmatimonadota bacterium, assembly GCA_040904885.1. Taxonomy (GTDB): domain Bacteria; phylum Gemmatimonadota; class Gemmatimonadetes; order Longimicrobiales; family Gaopeijiaceae; genus JAWLHJ01. The sequence continues at coordinate 6,931 of JBBDSN010000054.1, forward strand.
CTATGACGACCAGCGCGGTGCGTTCGTGTTCACGGTGAACCCGGACGGCGTGCAGCACGACGGCGTCTGGAGTGAAGGCGGAGGGGGCATGCGGGGCGGCTTCGGCCCGCCCATCGACGACAACCCGGACTTTTTATGGGACGCGAACGCCGAGATCACGGCGGACGGCTACGTCGTCGAGATCCGTATCCCGTTCAAGAGCCTCCGATTTCCCCAGAGCTCGGAGCAGTCGTGGGGACTTCAAGTGGTTCGGCGTATCCAGCGCTCGGGGTTCAACAGCGCGTGGGCGCCTCAGAGCTCGGACGTGGCGAACGAGCTGTCGCAGTACGGAAAGCTCGCGGGCCTACGCGACCTCGATGCCGGCCTGTTCCTGGAACTGAATCCGGTCCTGACCGGGTCGCGTGTGGGGAACCTGGACGAATCGGCCGACCGCTTCATCCATGAAGATCCGAGCGCGTCGTTCGGTTTCAACGCCACGTACGGGGTGACGTCGAACCTCACCCTCGATGCCACGTACAACCCCGACTTCAGTCAGGTCGAAGCGGACGCGGGCCAGATCTCGGTCAACGAGCGCTTCGCGATCTTCCTCCCGGAAAAGCGACCCTTCTTCCTCGAGGGGACCGAGATCTTCTCGATGCCGCGGCAGCTCGTCTACACCCGGTCCGTGGTGAACCCGATCGTGGGCGCCAAGCTCACCGGAAAGGTCGGAGGGGTGAACCTCGGGTACATGGGGGCCGTGGACGAACCGTTCGACGCGACGGATCCGAACACCGCGGTGAATCTGGTCCGCATGAGGCGCGACTTGGGCACGGGCTCGACGCTCGGGGCGGTCTACACGGACCGTACGGCGGGCTCCACGAACTACAACCGTGTGGCCGGAGCCGACGCGCGGCTGCGCTTGGGAGGCCGGTATACCGTGTCGCTGATGTCTGCCGCGAGCTTCACGCAGGCACCTGGCGGTACGGAGCGGGCGGACGGACGCTTGATGTTCGCCAGGGTCGAGCGCTCCGGCAGGGCGCTGTCGTACAACGCCGAGTTCGAGGATACCAGCCCCGAGTTCCGGGCGGGTAGCGGCTTCTTCCGGAGGGTCGGCGATACGCAGATGAGCGGACGGGCGGGGTACTCGTGGTACGCGCCGGCGGGCAGCGTCCTGCAGTCCATCAACCCTTCGCTCAACGTGCGGTCCTTCTGGGACCACGACCAATTCTGGGCGGCGGAGGGGCCGGAGGAGCTGTCGGCGGAGTTGGGTGGGCGGGTTCAGTTCCAGGACAACATCACGCTCTACGGCAACTACAGCCGGACCACCTTCTCGTTCGTTCCCGAGTCGTACGAAGGTCTCTTCGTCGAAGAAGGTCCGGGGTCGTATTCGGCGTTCCGCCCCGATCAGGACCTGTTCGGCGGTCTCGACGCGTTCACCGTCGGCCTATGGCTCAACAAGTGGGAGAAGGTTCGTGGGAACGCCCGTTTCACGGTGGAGGATACCCCCATTTTCGACCGCTCGTTCGGAGTGGCGGTCGAGCCCGCTCGCTCCTATTCGAGCGACGTGTCGCTGAATCTCTTCCCGTTCCGTGGCCTCACTGCCGAGCTGGGCCTTCGGCAGACGCGGCTCGTGCGGGACCGGGACGGCACCGAGCACTCCTCGGCGGTCATCCCGCGGGTGCGAGCGCAGTATCAGTTCTCCCGTGCCATTTTCGTGCGGAGTATCTTCGAATATTCGTCGCAGGATGCCAGGGCTTTGCGGGCCCCTGTCACGGGTGCGCCGCTGTACCGGTGCGTGGACGGGACCTGCTCGGCACGATCGGGATCGGACGGGAACGACTTCCATGTGGAAGCCCTGGTGGCGTTCGAGCCGTCGCCGGGCACCGTCTTCTTCCTGGGATATTCACGTGACATGCGGGACCCGGTCGCATTCGATTTCCGGGAGTTGCGCCCGACGGCGGACGGCCTGTTCGTCAAGCTGAGCTACCGCTTCCGCATGTAGCGCGAACCGGCCGCGCCGTTGCCCCATTAGGGCGTGCGATGTAAGGTTCGATCTACCCAGAAGACTCCAACGCAGGCGAAAGATACGAGTGGCGAAAGACGCAATTGAGATCGAAGGCACGGTCAGGGAAGTGTTACCGAACGCGACGTTCCGGGTCACGCTCGAGAACGATCACGAGGTGCTCGCATACCTCTCGGGGAAGATGCGCCAGAATTACATCCGGGTGCTCGAAGGTGATCGGGTGAAGGTCGAGATGTCGCCTTACGATCTCTCCCGCGGCCGCGTGACGTACCGCTACAAGTAGCGAAGGGAGGCGGCGCGCCGAGTTCGCCGCCCGTCCGGCCCCACCCAGGGACGGAAACCAGGGACCGTTCGTTTGCGTAGGGCTGAGCGAAGCACACGTCACGCAACATCCCCGGAGATTTCCATGAAGACCTTCGCCACATTGACCATGGCCGGTGTCGCTGGCCTCGTCCTGCTCAAGCTCCTGGCCGCGCTACTCCTGCCCGTCCTGGCCTTCTTGGTCGGAGTCGTCGTCCTGACCGTCAAAGTCGCACTCGTCGCGGCCGTCGGATTCTTCGTCTATTCGATGCTCAAGAAGAGCGCTCGATCTCAAGCAGCCTAGCCGCTACCTGGCCGGATGCTCTCCGGCCCAGGCGCCTGGACGACTGGAAGCCTTGCGCAATCAGCGTGAAGTGCTCCCTTGACGCTCCCGGAAGCGACGCTTACCCTTCGACACAACAGACTTACCGGGTCCGGAACACTTGATTCTATGCGGCTTTTGGAGTGATCGTCGACTCCCCCGGAGCGTGCTCTCCAGGGCCCGAACGAAGGGCGGCTCCGGCCGCGACATTTCCTACTTCCAGTCACAGGAGCTGCCAGATGAACAAGTCCGAACTCGTGGACGCGCTTGCCAACAGTACTGGCATGACGAAGGCCGACGCATCACGGGCCGTGGATGCCCTCTTCTCGCCGGATGAGGGTGTGATCTCCAAGGCCCTGAAGAAGGGTGAGCGCGTGCAGATCACCGGCTTCGGCACATTCGAGTCGAAGGACCGCAAGGCTCGTATGGGCCGCAACCCACGCACCGGTGAGACCATCGAGATCGCGGCCACCAAGACCCCCGGCTTTCGTGCCGGTAAGGGCCTGAAGGACGCCATCCAGTAAGCCGGATCCAACGATGTCCTGCCGAGGGCCATCGTGAAGCTCGTTACATGAGTGGAGAGGGGCCGTGTCGCTGACAGCGACACGGCCCCTCTCGTTTTGGCACTCGCTCTGCCTCAGCTGCGCGGTGGCGGCTTCCTGCGTCCCGTTGACGGCGTGTTCCGCCGTGGACGATCGAAGTCCGCGCGCACCGAGCGCCCACGAATGGTGATCCCGTTCAGCGCCTTGATCACCTTCTGGGCGACCGTGTCGTGCACTTCGATCAGCGCGTGGCTCTCCTTGATATCGATCCGGCCGACGGTGTCGCCCGCCACCCCGGCTTCGCCCGTCACCGCACCGAGGAGGTCACCCGGGACGAGGCCGTCCCGGCTCCCCACGCTGATGAACAGCTTCGCCCAAGACGGAGCGGAAGCAGGGGCCGTGGCCGCCCCGGTCTGCGTCTGCGTGACGGGCCGATTGGGCGGCGTGCTCGTGCGGAGGAGCGCGACGGCGGCTGCCGCCACCTCGGCCGGATCATAACGCTCGAAGAGCGGGCTGAGCGCGAAGAGGTACGGTCCGATATCCTCCGATTCGATCGCGGATTCGAGGGTGGCGTGGAGCTCCCGCACGCTGTCATGCCCCCGCGCGGACGGTGCTGGATACGCAACCAGCGCGTACCCCGTCCTCAACGCGACATCCTTCAGGTGGGGCACTTCGCGGGCGGAGGCCATCACGACCCCATGCGCCGAGATCCCGTGCCGTCTGTCGAGCGTGTCGGGGTCCGCAGGCACGTCGGCGCTCACGGCCACGACGCCTTCCCAGCTCTCGAGCGTGCTCCGTACAGCGAGCGCGTTCACACCCAGCCAAACGGGTGCGTCGGGGTCGCCAGGCGCACCGGCGACGAAGCCGCGGAGGGTGAGCCGGTCTCCGATGTCCGCGGCGCGGTCCTCCGTACGGCAGAAGACCAGGACATGACGGGCGCCTTCTTCGAAGAGTTGGCCCATGAGCTCCGCCAGTCGCTCGTCTGCAGGGTCCGTGACGACCCGGTAGCGGACCGAGCCACGGCTCGGTGTCCGGGAGGGGTCGTGCGCCGTGGGCACCGTCACGGTGCGTCTGAGATGGCGCTCCACGAAGTCCGCCACCGCCGGCGTGACGGGGAGGGCGCTCACGATCCGCTGGGTGCCTTCCGGCAGGAATTGCAACACCTGCTCGATCGACTCCATGCCTTCGAGTTGCTCGATGGTCTGGGCTTGGTCGACGACCAAAGCCTGCACAGTGTCGAGCGAGACCGTTCCGGCACGGACTGCCGCGAGGACGTCCGAAGGTGTGCCCAGCAAGACGTGGGCTCGCTCGGGAAGTGCCCAGGAGGTCCCCAGCGCCGCCACCACATGGGCGGTGTCGCGGGTGAGGCGAGCGATGGATTCGGCCTGCCGGACTGCAGAGCTGCGATCGCCGGTGATGACCAGAATGCAAGTCCCGGCTTCTTCGGCCGTGATCCGGTCCAGAAGGGGGACGGCCCACGCCGCGAGCAGCCCGCTGCCGGCGCCCGCCGCCAGGACGAGGTTGTTCCCGTTCCTGAGGAGAGGGATCGCGTCTTCCTGCAGCGGGGTCGGCACCTCGATACCTTCGGAGGTGAGCGCTTCTACGAGTTCGGGGGCGACCCCGAAATCCTCGAAAGAATCCACGGTGTGTTGTTCCTGAAAGGACGGACGGAGATACTGCGGCGCGCGGTCACGCGCCGAGGGCAGAGCGAAGCTCCACCAATGCGTTAGCTCGGCTCTCCCGAGCCACGGCCGCCCTGGTCACCCGGCTCGTAGGGGAGCTGGTTCAGAAAGCGCTGCACCTCGTAGTCGAGCCGTGAGGTGCGGAGACGGTCGGTGGTCGCCACGACCTCGGTGTAGGGCCCATGGGGGTGAACCGCCAGCTTGACGGTGCCTTCGTTCCCACTGTACGTCGCGCCGTGACCCGACGCTTTGACCTTCGCTACGCCGACGAGCTCCGGCAACGCCGACTCGGCGTGCCGCAGGACTTCGGAGGAGGAGAAGGCGGTCTTACGTTGGTAGCCGGCCATGATCCACTGGGTCTAGGGGCTTGAAGCATCGAGCGGGTCACGAAGACCCACGGAGAAAGGTGCTCAGCGAGGCGCGGTTGTGGAAGCCCTCCAGGCTTCGCGCCCCCGAGACGACCAGCGGGACGGTGTCCACTCCGGACGCCACGGCAGCGTCGCGCCGCTCGGAGACCTCGGCACTGTAGCGGTCGACGTCGAGCACGGCCTTGCTCTCCGTGGTATCGAGCCCGGCCTCACGCGCCAGGCCGACCAGCACGTCGACCCGCCCGATATCCCGGCCCTCCAGGAAGAAGGCATGGAAGATCGCGCGACGGACCTCGGCGCCCGAGCCTGCGGACTCCGCATGGAGGAGCAACTCGTGCGCTTTGCGGCTCCACGGTACGAGGCGAGGTTCCTCGAGCTCGATTTCCAGCTCCTTCGCCAGAGCCGAGGCCTGGGCCCACCGATCCGTCCACACGGAGTCCCCGGGATCCGAAAGCGGGCGGGGGGGCGGGTTCACCTCGACACCGACCCGTGCCACGACCACATCCAGCGCCGACTCGGCCGCGGACACCTCACGCTCGAGCAGGAACGACAGGGGGTCGACGAAGTCGAAGTAGAGCCGAGGGGTGGGGGCGAGGGTGGACATTGGAGGGAAAAGCTCGTCAGGACCGACGCTCGTCGCCACCCTGCGGCTTTCTCCCGGCTTCGCAGTCTCCCATATTCCCTGCCCACAGCCAGCACGAGAGGAGTCGGATGACGTTCAGCGCGAATATCGGCAAGCTCAAGCCCTCGGCCACGATGGCGGTCAGTGCCCTCGCCAAGCGCCTCGCCGCGGAGGGGCGCGACATCATCAACCTGAGCGCGGGGGAGCCGGACTTCGACACGCCCCCCTTCATCTCGGAGGCCGCCATCGCCGGAATCCGCGGCGGGGGCACGCGCTACACTCCGGCGCCCGGGATGCCGGAGCTGCGCAAGGCCATCGCGGCTCATGTCTCCGGCCGTGCCGGGCGGGAGCTTCCGTGGGAGGGGGTCGTGGCCAGCACGGGCGCGAAGCAGGCGCTCTTCAACGCGATTTTCTCGCTGTTCGGACCGGGAGACGAAGTCCTCGTCCTCAAGCCGTATTGGACGACCTATCCCGATCTCGTTCTACTCGCGCGGGCTGAACCCGTGTTCGTGACGGGTGACGAGGCCCGTGACTTCAAGGTCACGGCCGCCGACCTCGACGCGGTCGCGACGGACCGGACGCGCGGCCTCGTCCTGAACTCGCCGAGCAATCCGTCCGGGGCTGTGTACTCGCTGTCCGAGCTCACGGAGATCGCGGAATGGGCACGGGACCGGAACGTGTGGCTCATCAGCGACGAGATCTACCGCACCATCTACTATGGAGAGGGTTCGGGCGCCGCGCCCGGAGTGCTCGACATCGCCCCCGCCAGCATTGGACGGTTCGTGCTGATCGACGGTCTCTCCAAGAGCCATGCGATGACCGGATGGCGTCTGGGCTTCAGCTACAGTGAGGTCGAGGTCGCGCGAAAGTTCACGGCGCTCCAGAGTCAGATCACGTCAAACCCCTCGACCCCCACCCAGCTCGCCGCGCTCGAAGCGTACGGCAACGTCGACGCCTCGGATGCCGCGATCACCGAGATGGGAAAGGCGTTTCGGCGACGGCGCGACCTCGTGGTCTCACGCATCCGGGAGCTCTTCCCCGACGTCCGACTCATCGAGCCCGACGGTGCGTTCTACGTGTACTTCCGCGTGGACGCCTTCTTCGACGATCAGATCCGGGACGCGACCGCCTGGTGCTCCAAGCTGATCGAGGAAGCCGGGGTCGCGCTCGTGCCCGGTGCGGCATTCGGTGACGACCGGTGGGCGCGCATGAGCTATGCCGCCTCCGACGAGGAGCTGCTCGACGCTCTCGACCGGATCGCGAGGATGGTCGGAGCGAGCACGGGCTGAGGGGCGGGGGCGGGCCGAGGGACCCGCGCCCATGGGCACCCCGTCAGGCCCAGCGTATCAGCCCAACTCGGCCAGGACCCGGTCGGCGGACGCCCGCGTGCCGGCTTCGTAGGATGCACCGAACAGGTTGACGTGCACGAGCAGGTAGTAGGACTGGTAGAGGTCGCGGGCGTAGCTCCGGTACTCGACCGAGATCGATCGCACGGTGTCGTAGGCCTCATAGAAGCCTCTCTCGAACCCGCCGAAGAGCTCGCTCATGGCGAGATCGACCTCTCCGTCGCCCCGGTATACGGCCGGGTCGATCAGCACGGGCTCACCTTCCCGGGACACGAAGGTATTCCCGCTCCAGAGGTCGCCGTGCAGACGTTCCGCCCGGCGGACGTGCGCGAGCGCCCCCGGAGTCTTCTCGAGCAACCGGTCGAACCGCTCGTCCCTCAGCCTCCCCTGGCTTCGGGCGCGCTCCAGTTGGGGGCGGAGCCTGGCATCGCGCCAGAAGCATCCCCATGACGGGGTCTCCGGGTTGGCCTGGGGCAGCGACCCGATCCAGTTGCTCCGCCGCCATCCGAAGGTCGTCGGCGGGTCCATCCCCTCCGTGCCGCCCGCCTCGTCCGGCCCGTCCATACCGTGAAGCCGGGCGACGCCCCGCCCTAGGGCAGGGGCTGAATCGGGTCCCGCTGTGCCGGCCGCGACGTACTCCATCAGGAGCCATTGGAAGGAGTCGGCGTTGTCATCGCTCCAGGCCAGGGGTTCGGGCACACGAAGGTCGCACCCGTCGCGCAACGCCTCGAGGCCGTCGGCCTCCGCCTCGAACATGTCCGGCGGGAGAGCACGGTTCCACTTCAGAAAATAGACGGCCCCGTCGTCCGAGGCGATCCGGCACCCGTTGTGGATGCAGCCGCCCCCGACGGGTTGGTGCGACACGATGCGGCGTGGGCTGCCGCTCTGGGGGCCGAGCGTGGCGAGGGCTGCTTCCACCGATGCCCGCAGAGGGTCGGGGAGCCGCCCGGTCATCGTCGATCGAGGATGTGCGCGAGCAGCGCTTCGCAGGAACGGTGGACCATCTCGTAGACCGTTTCGAATCCGCTGGCTCCACCGTAGTACGGGTCTGGAACCTCGTCTCCGCTTGCTGCGGGGTCGAACTCACGAAGCAGGTGCAGCTCGGCTTCGGCCCCGGTGTCCGCCGCCATGCGCTCGAGCACGGCGAGGTTGTCGCGATCCATCGCGATGACGTAGTCGAAGTGAGCGAGGTCCTCTTCCGTGACCTGACGTGCCTTGCTGTCGAGCGTCACCCCGTAGCGACTCGCCACCATCGTGGCCCGTGAGTCCGGTGTTTCCCCGACGTGCCATCCTCCGGTTCCCGCGGATGCGATCTCGAAGCGGTCGGAGAGGCCGGCCTCCTCGACGAGCGATCGAAAGACGCCCTCGGCGAGGGGCGACCGGCAGATGTTGCCGAGGCAGACGAAGAGGACGGACGTGCGTTCCGTGCTCGAGGGTTCTGCGTGCATGATGCCGGAGAAGCTCTCTGTTTACAGGGGATTTCCGGTCGGGTCCGATCCCGCCGGCGGCTCGGCAAAGTTGTCCAAGCGGCTACACCTTTGGCAAGGAAGCTCGTTACCTTTCACCCCTTGGCTCCTCGGGTGAGATACCTCGGGGCGCGGCCCCCGATGATGTGCTCAGCAGGAAGATCTTCCCTTGGATACGACTACGACGTTCGCCGATCTCGACCTCTCTCCCGAACGCCTCGCCGCCGTCGAGGCGCTTGGCTGGACCATCCCCACCCCGATCCAACGCAAGGCGATTCCCCCCGCGCTCGCGGGTTCCGATATCGTCGGGGTCGCTCAGACCGGAACGGGTAAGACCGGCGCCTTCATGATCCCGGGGCTCGAGACCATCCGAGCCGGCGGCGGGCTCCAGATTCTGGTGATGTGCCCGACCCGTGAGCTGGCTCAACAGGTCGCCGAGGACACCGACGCGCTCGCCAAAGGAACGAGCATTCGTTCTGAGGCGATCTACGGAGGGGTGGGTTACGGCCCCCAGATCAAGGCGCTGGAACAGGGCTTCGAGGTGATCGTTGCTACGCCCGGACGCTTCATCGATCACATCCAGTCCGGCCGTGTGGACCTTTCGAACGTCCAATATCTGGTGCTCGACGAGGCAGACCGCATGTTGGACATGGGCTTCCGGCCACAGATCGAGCAGGTGTTCCGGTCCATGCCCTCGAAGCGCCAGACGATGTTGTTCAGCGCGACGATGCCCAACGGCGTCCATGACCTGGCGCTCCGGCTCACGAAGGATGCCGAATGGATCGAAGCCGCCCCTCAGGGGACGACGGCGTCGGGGATCGAGGAGCGGTTCTACTCGGTCAAGCCGGACCGAAAGCCCGAGCTCCTGCTCGAGCTCATGGCCGAGCCGGGATGGAACCAGGTGCTCATCTTCACGCGTACCAAGGCGGGCGCGGACGTCCTCGAGCGGCGCCTCCAGCGTGAGGGGGTCGAGGTCGACGTCATGCACTCGGACCGTCATATGAAGCATCGCACCCGAGCATTGGAGCGTTTTGCGACGGGTAAGGTGCGGGTCCTGGTCGCGACCGATGTGGCCCAGCGCGGTCTCGATGTCGAAGGCATCAGCCATGTCGTGAACTACGACGTGCCGCTGGACCCGGAGGACTACGTGCACCGCATCGGTCGCACCGGCCGTGCGGGTGCGACAGGCACCGCCGTCACCTTCGTGACCGCCGCGGACCTCGGCGCGGTCAAGAGCCTGGAGCACCGGCTCGGGCGCGACGTCGGCAAGGAGCACCTGCCCGAGTACGACTACGCGGGGACGCCCCAGACGGAGAAGCGCGCGGCAGCGCGCCGGGGCCGCAAGACGCGCTCTCCGCACGGGATGGGCTCGAAGTCGGCCGACGAGTTGACGCCCGAAGAGCTCGAGGCACTCCTGAACCCCGGCGCCTGAACCCGTTTCCGGACGCGTCCCATGATCTTCAAGAAGTACGGTGAGACCTACCAGAGCGTCGAGACGAACTTCGATTCCAAGGCGTTGAACGAGATCTCGTTCCGCAGGAATCGCGAGGAGTCGTTTCCCGAAGCCGAGTTCGAGACCCGGCACGAGCCGGTCGAGGTCCACGAGCTCGTGGCGGAAGCAGAAGGAGACGTCCAGGACGCGACCGAGCAAGCGATGCTCGACCAGCTCCTCGAGCGGCTGGAGGGCCTCGACAAGGGACTGGATCCAGGGGCCGTCCTCGTCGTCGAGAATGAGCCGGGACACGATCATCCCAAGACGCGACAGACGATCTCGAACGTCGTGGTGGCAGGTGAGAATCGGCTTCGGTTCCACTATACGGTGGCGCCGCCGCTGCGTGTGGCCGTGCACCGTCCCCGCGCCTGACGCCGCAGCCGCCTGGGCCCTGGTGTTGCCCGGTAGTCCACCCATTCACCCGGGCTGACACAGAGGCCGTGTGGGGATAATTCCTACACCGGATTCGCACCTTCCCCGACTGACCCAACCCTTTCCGAGCTCTAGCTTCATTCAGCATCGGGAGGCGAGTGCTGGAAGGGCGACCGCGAGCAATACGGTCGGCGGCCGAAGCCTCCCAGGCTCCACCGAGAACTCTGGGCAGGGGTTGTCGGTGGAGCCTCGAAATAAAAATGCGGACGTCTGTTGGCGGGAGGGTCACGGGCGTCTCGCACCGGCTCGGTGGGGCTTCGGTCTTGCCGAGTCGTTTTTCGTCACTTGCGCGGGACCCCCGACTTCGCTCCACTTCTCCAAACACCGAACCACAGGAGATGTGCATGTCCTCGGTACGTCACGCAGACAGCCTGCCCGCCGAAGAGGTGAAGGCGGGGACGGGCACGACGCGGCAGGTCCTCATCGGGCCGGAGGAAGGACCCAATTTCGCGATGCGTCGCTTCATCATGGAGCCGGGTGGTGGTATGCCGACGCACACCAATACCGTCGAGCACGAACAGTACGTGCTCCGTGGGAGCGCCCGCGTTCAGATCGGTGACGACGTTCACCACGTGAAAGCCGGAGATGTCGTCTACATCCCGAGCGGCGTGCCGCACAACTACAAGGCGGATGACGACGGATTCGAGTTCCTGTGCGTCGTGCCCAATCAGCCGGACAAGATCGAGCTCGTGGACTGCTGAGGGCCGCTCCTGCCCATCATCAAGCCGAGGGATCCACCAGGCGGAGGACGAGCGCGCAGCCGACCGGCACGGACAGATTGTCGTCCAGAGGCCAGGACCGGCGCTCGAGCAAGGTGGCGAGGACCGCGACCGCCACCGCTGCGGGCACGGGATGACGCGGGAGCAAGACCGCCAGTGCGACGAGCAGGAAAATCGCGCTTCCTTCCACCGAACCGCCCAGGAACGGGCGTTGTCCCCACCTCCGGCCGTAGTAACTCGCCGCGGGGTCGGCCAGCGCCATGACCAGAACCGCCGAGATCCCGACCGGACCCGGCGCGATCGCCGCCGCGAGCGTGATCCCCAGCATGTACCAGGTGGACGAGGCGACGCCCACCGCTTCTCGTGGCGAAGCGAGGCGGCTGAAGAGCTG
>JBBDSN010000054.1:18714-28211 GCA_040904885.1 Gemmatimonadota bacterium
TCTCCAATCGGTCATGTCCGACGTCTCCTGACACGGTCCACCGGAAGCTGCCGGGCAATCTCGGGCGACGCTCCACGGCGCGGTAGGTCGGGGCCACTGCCCGAACCCGGATTTACCCGCCCGTGCCCGCACCGTTACCACACTGCGTGCGAATGGTACGCGCCTCCGTCGGCTGGCGCATCCATCGTTCAGTCGTAGGCCGGCGTGGATCGGCCCACCATGCAGCATGGAGGACCGCGTGCCCGGTGTCCTGGTGCACTTCGTAGTGGCGCAGAGAACGCTCGCCAAATGGCGTGAGTGCTCGGACGGTCCGCCGTTCGAGCCCGACGATCCCGTGGCTGTCAATGCGTTCAACCACGGAGCTGTCGGGCCCGATCTGGGCTACTTTCCGGGGGGTGAGCGTCTGCTTTCCGACCTCGCCCACACCTTGCGGACAGGGGCTCTGACCCGTGCCCTGATCCGTAGCGCATGCACCGACGCCGAGCGAGCATTCGCATGGGGCTGGCTGACCCATGTGCTCGCGGATCAATCGATTCATCCATGGATCGGCAGAGGGGTGGGCGAGCTGACGAGGGACTCGGCGGACGTGTTCGTCGACGGCGCCACCGAACCCTGCGGACACCTCCGGGTGGAGATGGGAGTCGACACCTGGTTCGGAGCCCGGTTCCCGCAGGCTCGTGCCATACGCCTGAGCCCGGCTTTCGGATCCGGAGCCGTCGGTTTCATGGTCGACGCCTACGAGCGCGTCTACGGCGTCACGCTCAGCGAGGACGCGTTCGCCAGATCGCACAGAGCCGCGGCCGTCCGGGTCGGGCAGGCGCTCGCGACCCACGGGGTGCTGCATTGGCTCAGGACCGGAGGGCCGATCGAACGGTGGCTTCCATCCTTGCCGGTGCTTCTGCGAACGTGCCTGCGCTCGACCCAAGTGAGTGAGCTTGCGCTGTCTTATCTGGCCCCCGTGAGCCCCGAGCCCTGGCTCATCCAAGGCATCGAGGCCGAAGTCGATGCCCAGGCCGACCGATTCCTCGCTCACTACCGCGAGGGAGCGGTGGGCCTGGACGATCACAATCTAGACACCGGACGGCTGATCCGGCTCGACCCAGAACACACGGGTACGCTGCGCGCTCTTCGCGGACTCCGTGAGCTCCGTGATTCGGAGTCGCCTCCTCGTCCCGTCGGTCCGCGTCCATCGTGCCGCCGTCCAACCCATGCCGCGGATCGACTGTCCGCAGCCCCATCATGTCCAGCGCTTTGGGAGGTCCGATTCTGAAAATCGCACTCTTCACGGACACCTATCCAGAAGACATCAACGGCGTCGCGCGTACGCTGGGCATGTTGGTGGAACACGCTTCTGCCCGTGGGCACTCGGTCGCGTTGGTGACTCCGCAGGTCTCGAAGGGCGCGGCTCCCTACTCGGCGCTGCACCATCAGCTCTTCGGCATTCCGATCCCCATCTACCGCGACCTTCAGCTCGCGCGCGGCATCGATCGGGAAGGTCGGGCCAAGCTCGAGGAGTTCGCTCCGGATCTCGTGCACGTGGCGACCGAGTCGACCGTCGGCCTCTCCGGCAGGAATTGGGCGGTCCGTGAAGGCGTTCCGCTGGTCACCTCGTTCCACACGAATTTCCCGGCCTATCTGCCCGACTACCGGATGGGACTCTTCGAGCCATGGGTCTGGCGTTATCTGCGCTGGTTCCACAGCCGATCACGTGTGACGCTGTGCCCGAGCCGGGCCACGAGAGAGGACCTGGAAGCGCACGACTTCCACGATCGACTCCGCATCTGGTCTCGGGGCGTGGATACCCGACTCTTCGACCCCGAGCGTCGGGCGAGCGAGGTGCGCGAGCGCCTGGCCCCGGGAGCGGACAAGATTCTCCTCTACGTGGGACGGATCGCATCGGAGAAGCGCGTCGACTTCCTGCTGGACGTGTTCCCGCGCATTCGTTCGCAGGTCGGGGACGGCGTCGCCCTCGTGTTCGTGGGCGACGGACCGGCATCGGACCCATTGCGCAAGCGCGCACCGGAGGGGGTCTACTTCACGGGCTTCCTTCGGGGCGAGGCGCTGGCTGACGCATACGCTGCGGCCGACCTCTTCGTCTTCGCTTCCGAGACCGAAACGTTCGGGAACGTCGTGTTGGAAGCGCTCGCGAGCGGCGTGCCCGCCGTGGCCGTCGATCGTGGCGGGGTCACGGAGACCGTACTGCCCGGTCGTACCGGCGTGCTGGTGCCGCCCCGCGACCCGGTCGCCTTCGCCGAGGCCTGTGTCACGCTGCTCGGGAATGAGGACGAGCGACTTCGACTCGCCGACGGTGCACGTTCCGAGGCTCTCTCGCGAAGCTGGCCGGTCATCCTCGACGGCGTGCTGGAATCCTATCGGTTGAGCGGCGGAAGCCCCCGCCCCCGAAGAGAAGATCGAGCCGGCGCTCTGGTCACGAGTCATTCATCCGAGGGGAGCGCACAACCATGAACCAGCTCATGCTCAGCATCTCGGGCGCAGACGAGCGTCTGTTACGCGCTTTCATCGTGAGGCGACGGAGCCTCGGGACGACGGCGATGCGACGGATCACGAAGGTGGGCAATCCGGTGGTCATCGTGCCCCTGACGCTGACTCTGGCGTTCCACCCGAACCCGCTCCTCAGCGATGTAGGCGCGGTCGCCGCGTTCAGCCTCGCCTTCTCCCATCTCGTCGTCCACCTTCTCAAGCGGCGAGTGTCGCGTCCTCGGCCCCGATTGCCAGTGGCCATGGGATGGCTCATCGAGCCGGAGGACCGGTTCTCGTTCCCGTCGGGCCACGCGGCTGCCGGCTTGTCGGTCGGCCTACCCCTCTTCATGGCCTCGAGCGGCCCGGTCGGCGCCGTCTGTCTGGTGCTGGGGCTGATGGTCGGTGTGAGTCGATGTTACCTCGGCGTCCACTATCCCTTCGACGTGCTCGCGGGCTGGGTGCTCGCCGGACTTACCGTGTTCGGGTTCTCACTGATCTTCTGAGCCGGCCGGGGCCATCTCCACGCCGCCGCCGGCCTTCTCGGCCACGGCGAGCGCGGCCTCGACCGAGCGGAGAAGCGCTCCGGAATCCTTCATCGACGCGTTGAAGGTGGCCAGGCCAATGGACACCGGCTCGTAGCCGGAGGCGCGCAGGGCTCCCTCGATGCGGTCAGCCGCGATTCGTGCGCCGGGCAGGTTGGTCCCCAGCAGGAGCACCACGCAGCGGTCGCCGCCGGCGTGCGCGACCAGGTCGGACGCACGGGTCGTGCGGTGGATCGTCTGCCCGATGGCCCGAAGGCCGTCAGGGTCGTCTTCGCCCGCGCCTCCAATGGACAGCAGCATGATGGTGAAGGCCATGCCTCTGTCGCCCGCCGCGAACAGGTAGCGATAGACCAACTCGAAGTGCAGTCGGTTCGCGAGTCCGGTCTGTGGATCGGTGAGGGCCGGGTGTCCGAGGACCTCTTCCCGCCCGAGCTCGTGCGTCTCTTTCGACATGGTGGCAGGCAGGCTCCAGTGGAGGGTCTCCGGAATGTCGGTGAGAGAGACGGTTCGTGCCAGTCGTCAGGGGTAGGCCGGTGCGTCGCGAGGTCGTCACGGATTGCCGGACGAGGCCTCGGCGCGTAGCGTGCGTCGCATGAGTGTCCGGCGTCGCACAATCTTTCTCGGGATCGCTTTCGGGCTCATGGTCGTGGTTCTGGCCGGACCTCGCACGCGCATGGGTTCGTTTCCCGGCTTTCCCGATCTCGGACCCGATGTCGAAGCGTACCTTCGGGCTTCGGAGTCAGCCGTCCCCGACCTCCGTCCGGGCGACGGAAAGCAAATCGTGTGGGCCGACTCGACGGCCCGAGGTCCGACCGACCTCGCGCTCGTCTACGTGCATGGCTTCAGCGCGGATCCGCACGAGGTGGAGCCACTCATGACGAACCTCGGTCGGTCGCTCGGCGCGAACGTCTACCTCACCAGGCTCGCGGGGCATGGCCGGGCGGCTCCGGCGATGGGGGCTGTCGAAGTCTCGGACTGGCTGGCGGACGCGGGCGAGGCGATGGCCGTGGGTCGCCGCCTCGGTCGCCGCGTGGTGCTCGTGGGGACTTCGACGGGCGGAACACTCGCGACCTGGGCCGCTGGGCGACCCGAGTTCCAGGATGGGCTCGCGGCGCTGGTGCTCCTGTCTCCGAACTTCCACCCGAAGGACCGGATGTCGCGTCTCCTCCTCTGGCCCTGGGGCGGCCTGCTCGCACGGTTGGTCGAGGGTCGAGAGCGTTGCTTCGAGACCCACAATGAAGCCCATGCACGCCACTGGACCGAGTGCTACCCGACACGTGCGCTTCTTCCCATGATGGCGCTGGTCGAGCACGTGAGGACTTCGGATCTGGGGCGGGTCAGGGTTCCGACCCTCGTCGTTTACGTCCCGGATGATCAGGTCGTGGATCCCCGCGCGACCGAGGCCGCATACGCCCGTCTCGGCTCGGCCCCCAAGGCGCTCGCAGCCGTGGACCGTCCGGACGATCCGGACCTGCACGTGCCCGCAGGGGACATCCTCTCTCCGGGCACGACCGTGCTCGTGGAGGAGCGGGTGCGCGCCTTTCTGACGACCGCGCTGCATCGCTGCGGACCCGGTTCGGGCGGTTGACGGCTCAAGGCGGCATTACGACAGGCTTGCTTCATGCCCTGGTCGCCGAGGATATGCCGGGTCCGGGCACGGTCTTCCTGAGCCAGGACTGGAAGTTCACGGCGCCCGTGTACATCGGAGACACGATTACCGCGACCGCCGAGGTGTCGAGCGTTCACGACGAGAAGCCAGTGTGCCGGCTCGACGTGCGAGTGGCTCGTGCAGACGGGGAGGTCGTGTTGGAGGGCGAGGCGTGGTGCTACCGGTTCCTGGCGTAGCATCGCGTTCTGGGTTTCGCTATCGTCCCCTTTATGGGTGACCGCATTCTCGTGACCGGTGCCACCGGCATCGTCGGCTCGGAACTCGTCAGGCTCCTCGTCCAGGACGGCATCGAGGTGAAGGCGGGCACGCGAAGTCCCGACCGCGCCCGAGATCTGTTCGATCCGGGGGTCGAAGTGGTCGAGCTCGACTACCGCCAGCCCGCCACCTTCGATGCCGCTGTCGAGTGGGCGGACCGCGTCTTCCTGCAGCCGCCTCCCTTCGACCCCCACGCCTACGACACGCTCGCGCCTCTCCTGGACTGGGCCGTGCAGGCGGGGACTGAGCATGTCGTCACCCTTTCGGCCATGGGGATGGAGGTCAGGGGCGACCTGCCGATCAGGCGGCTGGAGAAACACGTCGCTTCGCTCGGCGTAGACTACACGTTTCTCAGACCGAACCTCCTGATGCAGAACTTCAGGAGGGACTTCCTCGGAGACCGGATCCGGCGCACGGGCAAATTCGCGATGCCCGTCGGTGACGCGGCCATCAGCATGGTAGACGGGCGCGACGTCGCCGCGGTCGCCGCGGTCGCGTTGACCGGCACCGAGCACATGGGGCACGCGTACACGTTGACCGGCCCGGAAGCCATCACGCATCAGGAGATGGCGAGCGTGTTGTCGGAGGTCTCGGGCCGCGATGTCCGGTTCGAGAGCTGCTCCGATCAGGACATGCTCGGGTGGCTGATCGGGGCGGGGTGGTCGCCCCAGATCGCCGGCGTCGTGATCTCACTGTACCAATCGGTGCGCGCCGGCGTGAGAGCGGCGGTGACCAAGGACGTCGAGCGGGTTCTCGGCAAGCCCGCCCGTTCTTTTCGTGCATTTGCCGAGGATTACGCCGAAGAGTGGCGCGGCTAGCCATCTTCGAAAGGGGGGGTGATGGGTCGTTGTTTCTTCCGGATTGGGCGAATCGTGGTCCTCTCGCTGGCCGTTTCGGGCGCGCTGGGTCCACGATCCGTCCTCGGACAGGTCTTCCAGTCGTCGCACGTCGCGAACCTACCCACCGCGACCACGCTACCCAGTGGGGATCTCCTGTTCGAGATCTCGCACCGGTTCGCACCTCCGGTGTCCGAGGGCGCGGAAGCGCTCTGGGGGCTCGACGGACCGGTGATCAACCGTCTCGGCCTGGCGTATGCCGTAAGTGACCAGGCGCTGGTCGGCGTGACCCGCAGCAACCTCGAGGACAACCTCGAGCTCGGAGCCCAGATGCGGCTCTTCGAGGGCGGCGCGGAGGGTCGGCCCCTGGCCCTGGGCGTGAAGGGCGCCGTGGCCTGGAACACGTCGCCGACCCTCGTTCAAGGGGCCGAGGACAACGAGTCGCAGCTCTACCTACAACTCGTCCTGAATGCCGGCTTCGGTCCGAATGTCGCGCTCGGTCTCGTCCCCACCTATCTGCGCAATCCCCGAATTCGCGACTTCGAGGCGGACGACGCGTTCGTCCTGGGCGTCCACGGACAGGTGGCCCTGTCCCCGAACTTGAACTTCCTCGGGGAGTGGATCGTGAGCGAGAACCGACCGGGCCAGGAGTTCGACAGTGGCACGTTCGGGATCGAGCTGCGCACGAGGGGGCACTTCTTCAAGATCCTGCTCACGAACCAGGTGCGGATGAACCCCAGCCAGGTGCTCGGCGGGAGTGCGGTGGAGTTCACTCCGGACGATTGGCGGTTGGGCTTCAACATCACGAGGCGCATCGTGTTCTGAGCGGTTGGCGATCTGAGCGGTTGGGGGCCTGCGAGGAAGCTCTCCACGGGTCTCCCGGGTCGCGTGCCCGCTAAAGGCCTGGCCCGAAGTACTCCACCAGCAGCGCGTAGAGCACCCCGGCGATCGCCAGCACCGCGGCCATCTTGAGCAGCTTCTTGAGGAGCGCAAAGACGAGCATCGCGATCACGACCAGGATCGGAAACAGCACGATCGGAGTCGTGAGCAGAAAGTCGATGATGTCTTCCAAGGGGCCTCCCGGTTTCGCCTCGGCTCGTTCCGGCCGGACTGCATAATGATGGTGTCGGCGGCTGGCGTGTCCAGTGTTCAGCATCGTAGGTTCCCCGCGCCTCGTGGGATCGGAACCTCGTATGGAGCGGGCTCTTGAGCACGACACACGTCGCCCCCGTGGGTCCGGGGCCGGAGACAAGGACTTTCTTCGGTCATCCCCGTGGCCTCGCGACCCTCTTCTTCACGGAGATGTGGGAGCGCTTCTCGTACTACGGGATGCGGGCGCTCCTGACGCTCTTCATGACCACGGCGACCGTCGGCGCGAACCCGGGCCTGGGCTTCGACGTGGCGACGGCGGGGGCTATCTACGGGCTCTATACGAGCCTGGTCTACATCTTCGCGCTCCCTGGCGGCTGGGTCGCGGACAATCTCTGGGGTCAACGCAAGGCGATCTGGGTCGGCGGTTGGATCATCGCCGCCGGGCACTTCACCATGGCCGTGCCCGGGACGTTCTTCTTCTTCCTGGGGCTCTTCTTCGTCATCTGTGGCACGGGGTTGCTCAAGCCCAATGTCAGCAGCATCGTCGGAGAGCTCTACCCCGAGGGCGGGGCGAGGCGGGACGCCGGATTCTCGATCTTCTACATGGGGATCAACCTGGGAGCGTTGCTCGGTCCCATCGTGACCGGATTCCTCGGTGAGAGCTACCGCTGGCATTGGGGCTTCGGCGCCGCGGGGGTGGGCATGGTGCTCGGGCTCATCCAGTACCGGCTCGGGGCCGGGTACCTCGGCGACACCGGGCTGCTCAAGTCGAACGAGGCGCTCGAGATCCGGGCGCGGACCGCCCGCCGCTTCTTCACCGGGCTGTTCGTCGTGCTGGCGGGCGCCGGTACGTTCGGAACCCTCGTGTGGACCGGGGTTCTGCCGTTCACGCTCACCCAGATCGCGACGGCGCTCGGCTACGGCGTGCTCGCCGTCGTTGCCCTGTACTTCGTTTACGTGTGGACCCTGGGTGGGCACACACGGGAAGAGAACAAGCGGATGGCCGTCATTTTCTGGCTCTTCCTGCTGGTCGCCATCTTCTGGTCGGGATTCGAGCAGGCGGGAACCTCGCTGAACCTGTTCGCCCGCGATCTGACGGACCGGACGGTGCTGGGGTTCGAGATTCCCGCGTCGACGCTGCAGTCCATCAACCCGCTCTTCATCATTCTGCTCGCCCCGGTCCTCGGCTCGCTGTGGGTGTGGCTCGAGCGAAGAGGGTCGGACCCGTCGATCCCGGCGAAGGCCGGTCTCGGCCTCGTCAGCCTCGCGGTCGGCTTCTTCGTGCTCTCGTGGGGGGCGGCGAATGCGACTCCCGGCAGCCCGGTGTCGCCGGCGTGGCTCGTGGTCACCTACTTCTTCCACACCGTCGGTGAGTTGGCGATCTCTCCCATCGGGCTCTCGGCGATCACGAAGCTGTCGCCGGCCCGCCGCGTCGGTCAGATGATGGGAATCTGGTTCGTCGGAACCGCGCTCGGAAACTTGTTCGCCGGGCTCGTGGCGGGTCGCCTCGAGACGTTGATGCCGTTCGAGCTCTTCCGGACCGTGGCCCTGATCACGGGCGCGGTGGGGCTCATCGGGCTGCTCGCGAGCCCCTGGGTGAAGAAGCTGGCCCGGCGTATCTGAGGGCTCGTCGCTCGGGACGAGCTCCGCCCGGATACCGCCCCCTGAAGCGGTCGCTGGGTCGCCGAGAACGGTGGCTCGGACCCGAGGGCGTCGAGGACGCGAGAGCCCGGGGGTCGTTACGACCGCCCGGGCTCTCGTCCCTCCAGAAGATGTGACCGGCGGCTGACCGGCCCACCTCACGTTGTTTCCCGGTTGTCAGGGCATCTCCACCGTCGGGACCGGGAAGCACGTCGCGTCCTCGTACTCGCGAAGAGGCTCGCCCGTGTCCGGGTCCAGCAAGCGCCCATTCGGGTGAATCGAACCCGCCTCACCCAGGAAGGGCACCTCGAACTCGGTGCCACGCCACCGCAGATGATCCCGCAGGCGGTGCGCACCTTCCGAGAACATCTCCCGCGACCGCTCCTGGATGACGTGGCGAATCACGTCTTCCCGGGTGGGGAGGTCCGTGTCGTCCACATCCGGGATCCCGGCCCTGTCGTGCAGGTCGCTGAGGATGGCGATCGCCTCGTCGAGCTCGTCGGTCATTGCGTAAGCCTCGGCCATGAAGAGCCGTGCCTCCGCCCACCGCGCCATCGTCGTCGGCGCGTCGAACGAGTTCACTTTGCTATGACGGAAGTGACGGGTGAAGAAGTCGAAGCCCAGCGTGCCGTCCCACTCCACGTCGACGCGTGGGTCCGCCACGCCTTTCCACTGGACGTCGCGATAGTTGGGCGCGATCGTGGCGTGTTTCTGCCCGGCCGCGTCGGAGGCTCGCCCATTGATCGCCTCGTAGTGGGCGTTCTGCCTGTCACCGGGGGTATTGTCCCGGGTGGCGACGAACAGGAAACCCTCGGGGATCTCTTCGGCGTCGTCGATCACGCCCGGGTAGTCCTGCAGCGTGAGCCGTGCCCGCGCCCGGCCGAGTAGCGCGAGGTTGACGAGATCGTCACGGCCGGCCTGGGTGGCCAGCTGAATCGCGTCCGTGAATTGAGCCTCCGCCAGCTCAGCCAATTCCTGTGG
>JBBDSN010000054.1:28311-46679 GCA_040904885.1 Gemmatimonadota bacterium
CTCGCGATCCACTCGTCCGAATGGTGCGCCGCCGCGGCGACGTAATTGTCCCACGAGCATTCCACGTCGGCGATGACCGAGTTGACGAGCGTCCCCGCGAGACGTGGATCGTTCAGTGCGTCTTCGGAAACCCTTCCGGGCAGATCCACCTCCAGAAGGCTTTCGGTATCGCAGGCTCCGAGCGCTGCGGTCACCGCCAGGACCGCGCCGAGCATGGTCCGTGCGTATGGCCGCGAGCGCCGGCCTGTGTTGGATGTCGAATTCATATCTCTGTTTCTCCTGGCTCGGCGGCTCATCAGAACGTGGCCCGTATGGTGAAGAGCAGGCGCTTGATGGGTGGCCATGCCTCCTGCACGTAGGCGTGGAGTCCGCCTGGGTCGTTCCCGGCGGCTCCGGTGTCCCGCTGCTCCGGATCCCGGATCGGATAACCGAAGACCTCGTCGGTCGCCTGCCAGACGGTCCATAGATTATGCGCTGAAAGATTCAGGCTGAGACTGCTGGCCCCGAAGCGCGCAGCGAACTCGGACGGGAGCGTGTAGCTCGCCGACACCCGTCGCAGCTTCGCGAAGCTCGCGTCGATGAGACCTGGCTGGTTCATGCCTTCCGCGCCCAACGATTCGTATCCGAGCAGGATCGGATCGTCCCGTTCGTGGATCTCTCGTGTCACCTTGAAGAACGTGTGGGCACCGGCGGCGCTGCCGTTCACCATGGTATGACCACCCTGGTAGTCCACCTGCGCGAACAACTGCAGGTCGTTGAAGAGCGTCAGCGAGCTCGTCCAGCTCGCTTCCCGGGTAGGGATGGGCGCGCCCTGGTAGATGAAGGGAGCTTGGTCGCAGGACACCGCGGCCCCGCCGCCTCGCGAGAGATCCGGCGTACCTGGAACGACGTTGCCGCCCTCGCACATCACGTTGGTCGCAACTGCAGTCGCACCCGAGCCGGTGATATCGGACGAAACAACGTTCTTCAGGAAGATCGCGCCGAGCGGAAAGCCTTCGACGTAGTACTGCCCGGCCCACCCCGTCGTCGGGTTGGAGGCGTTGAGCACCTGCGGCGGCAGCCCTCCGAGCGAGACCAGCTCGTTGCTGTTCGTCGACAGGTTCAGGGTCATGTCCAGGTTCCAATTGTTGCCCTGGGCCACGCCGGCATTGATCCCGAACTCGAACCCCGAGTTCGTGACTTCCCCGATGTTCTGGAACTGGGTGCCCGGGAAGCCGACGGAAGGCCGCACCGGCACCTCGATGAGGGCGTCCGTGCGGACCTGGTCGTAATACGTCAGCTCCAGGCTCAGCCGTTCGTCGAGGAGGCTCGCGTCGAAGCCGAGTTCGAACTCCTCTCCGACCTCAGGTTTGAGGTCGGGGTTCCCGATGTTGTCCGGGCGCAGTCCTGAGCTCCCGCCGGGACCGACGGACGGCTCGTACGTACGCAGCGCCGCGAACACGTCCGGCTGCTGACCGGCTCGTCCCCACGCGCCCCGCAGGCGAAGCTGGTCGAAGAGCGTGTTGTCGGCGAGGAACGGCTCGTCCGATAGCACCCAGCTCGCGCTGACCTTCGGATACAGCACGAAGTCGAAGTTCTGCCCGAACGCCGAGTTGTCGTCTCCGCGAGCCGCCACCGTCAGGAAGAGGCGATTCTGCCATGCGAACTGTTCCTGGATGTAGGCGCCGATCGTCTTGTTCTCGACGAAGCCCTCCTCGGCGGCCTTCTGCGATCCGGAGCTCACGGTCTCGAGCGTAGCTACAGGGAAGATGGACCCGCGCGCGAAGATCCACTCGAACTGCCGCTGGTAGTACTGGACACCGGCTGAGGTCGACAGGACCACGTCCTCGGACGCGTCCCAGTCGCCAGTCAGCGAGTAATCCAGCGTGATGTACTGCGAGGTCTGGCGCTGTGCAGTCTTGCGGCCTTGAGGCTGGAAGTGTCCGGGGCCGTTGATGGGCCGGTAGAGCTCGGTGTTGTTCGTTTCCGTCCAGTCCGCACCCCACTTGAGGCGGTGTGTGAGCCAAGACATCGGCCGATGCGTCGCTGTGGCGTTGTAGGTCGTGCGGTTGACCGCCTGGAATCCCTCGACCGAGTCCGCGAGCACCTCGGGGAGGTAGCCGATGTAGCCCCGCTGGGGCGAGTCGACCGTGTTGCCGGCGCCCGAGCCTTCCTCACAGCCGCCGAAGCAGGACCAGAGGATCGCGGTCGTGATGGGCTGGTTCGCGGATGCGGTTGACAGCTTGGAGCGCACGCCGCCGACGCCGAACTGGAGGTCGAAGTCTTCGCGCGGCGTCCAGTTGAGGTTGGCCCGCCCGCGCATCTGGTTCTGCCAGTTGTAGTCGACGATGCCCTCGTCCCGGTCCCAGTCGCCCGAGAAGAAGTAGCGCACCTGGTCGGTACCGCCGCTGACGCTGGCGGCGTACCCCTGGGCCTGTCCTGTCTGGAACCATTCGTCCCCGTTCCGGATGCGGTCTTCCCGGAGCACGTTGAACTCCGTGACCTCTCCGGGTGTACAGTCGCCCGTACCCTGGCACCGGAAATACGTGTTCGGAAAGTATTCCTCCGGGTCGGGAAGCCAGTTGGCGCCCTGTCTCACCGTAAGCGAGAACGCGGGCGCCCCGCGAGTTCCCCGCTTCGTGATGATGTTGATCACCCCGTTCGACGCTTCGGTGCCGTACAGCGTGGCGGCTGCCGGTCCCTTGATGACCTCGATGGACTCGATGTCCTCGGGGTTGATGTCGTTGAGGCGAGACGGCGGCACGCTGTTGTCGATACCGACGCCCCCGATGCCGCCGCCGGTGTCCGCGTTGCTGCCGTTCACCCGCACGCCATCGATATAGACGAGCGGCTGTGAGCTCAGCGCCACGGAGCTCGCGCCCCGGATGCGGATATTGCTGCCGGTGCCGATCTCGCCACCGCCGGCGGCGACGTTCATACCTGGCACGGCGCCCGTCAGCAGCGACTCGACATCGGACGGAGGCGCGACGCGGCTGAGCTCCTCCGCACGTACGCGTCCGACGGTATTGCCGAGCGACCGAGCTTGCTGGGCGCCCGCGGTTCCCGTGACGACGAGCGCGTCCAGCTCGACTGCCCGAGGCTCGAGGCGGATGACCAGGTCCATGGTGCCGGCCGAGACCTCGCCCGCCCACGCCCGGTAACCGAGCATCAGCGCTTCGAGCGTGATCATGGACTGGGTGAGGCCGCGAATGACGAAGGAGCCGTCCGCTTGCGTGAGTGCTCCGAGGCCCGTGTCTTCGACAGAAACCTGGACACCCGAAAGCGGCTGGTTGGTGTTCGCGTCGAGGACGCGGCCACCAACCTGGTTCTGGGCGGCGACGGGGGCTGCCCAGGTGATCAGTGCGAGCAGAAGGGCCATGAACGTGGCCGGTCGGATGGCTCCGGTTGCCGGCCCGGCCCTGCTCAAGGGCTCGCTGGGACCCCGAAGGGGGTTCGCACGAGGGGATGACATACGCTTCGGCTCCTACTGGAGGTGTGTACGGCGCCGGCCGAAGTCAGCCGGCGAACGTCTGGGGTCCGTCCGCTTCGGATGAAGAGGGGGGCCGGAGGGGCTCCTGACGACTACGACGTCACCATAGGGTCACGAGGCCACCGTCGCAAATTCTGACCAACCAGACTTGAAGTGCGGTGGCGGCACGGAGTGTTGCAGGGTGCATACTGGCACGACGGGAGGACCTCGCACAGCTTCCTGGGAGGCCGGCGGCCGCCGGCTTCTGTCCTCGAACCCGTGAGATCCCCATGAACATGCGCCGCGCCGGCCGTCTCCTGATACTGCTGACCGTCCTCGGGACCGCCTGTTCGCCCTCGAACGGGGCCGATCTGGACGGCATCACGGCCGACGAGATCCGTGCGGCGGAGGAGGTTCTGGGCTTGGCGTTCACGCCGGAGGAGCGGGAGCAGATGCTGGAACGACAGCAATTCTTTCAGGACCTCGCGGCGCTCCGCGAGAGCTACGGCGAGATCCGCGCGGCGGCGCCCGACCAGTCCGTATTCCCCGCCATGAGCTTCGAGCCCGGTCCTATGGCGTGGACGCTACCGGAACAGGACCTGGGACCGACGTGGAGCCCCGCGCCGAGCGTGACCCGGCCCGCGAATCTCGAGGACGTGGCCTTCTGGACGCTCGCCGAGCTCGGTGCGTTACTCCGGAGCGGCCAGGTCACCTCGGTCGAGCTCACGCGAATGTACCTCGACCGGATCACGCGTCACGACCCGAGCCTGGAGCTCGTGATCACCCTCCTGGAAGCCGAGGCGTTGGCGGAAGCGGAGCGTGCGGACCGCGAGCTCGCGACCGGAAGCGACCGGGGACCTCTGCACGGGATTCCCTACGTGCTGAAAGACCTATTCGCCCTCGAAGGGCACCCCACGACCTGGGGGGCGGTGCCGGGTGGCTTCGAGCAGATGGAGGGCACTGCCACGGTGGCCGTCAAGCTGCGTGACGCCGGCGCCGTCCTCCTCGCCAAGGTGAGCCTCGGCGCGCTCGCATGGGGGGATGTCTGGTTCGGGGGAAGCACCCGCAACCCCTGGAACCTCGAGGAGGGGTCGAGCGGTTCGTCGGCCGGGTCGGCAGCGGCCGTGTCTGCGGGCCTCGCACCGTTCGGCATCGGAACCGAGACGTGGGGATCGATCGTGTCGCCGACGGCGACGACCGGCATCACGGGCCTTCGCCCGACGTTCGGGCGCGTGAGCAGGGCCGGCGGAATGGCGGTGAGCTGGTCGATGGACAAGGTGGGACCCCTCTGCAGGGCCGTCGAGGACTGCGGGATGGTATTCGACGCGCTGCGGGGCGCCGACGGGATCGACCCGAGCGCCATCGACGCGCCCTTCAACTACAACCCCGGCGTGGATTGGTCGGCGCTCACCATCGGATTCGTAGAGGCGGACTTCGAGGGGGACGGGCCGGACGCGGCGCTCGACCGCGCGACGCTCGACGTCTTGAGGTCGTTGGGCGCCAACCTCGTCCCGGTTGCGCTTCCGGATCGGCCCATCGGTCCGCTCAGCCTGATCCTCGGCGCCGAGGCCGCGGCTTCGTTCGACCGGATCACGCTTTCGAACCTGGACGACCAGCTTCCGCGGCAGGTGGCCGACGCCTGGCCGAATGTGCTGCGCAGCGCACGCCTGATCCCTGCGGCGGAATACATCCAGGCGAACCGCATCCGCGCGCAACTCGGCGAAGACATGCGCGGCATCATGTCACGGGTGGACGTCTATCTTGCGCCTGCGCTCCGCGGCGACAACTCGCTCCTCACGAATCTGACGGGCCACCCCGCGATCGCCGTCCCCAACGGCCTGCGCGACCCGGATTCGCCCAACAGCATCACGTTTATCGGCCGGTTGCACGACGAGGCGACGCTTCTGGCCGTGACTCGGGCCTACCAGGAAGCCACCGACTTCCACCGGATGCATCCGGTGGCATTCGTGCCCTGACCGGGTGTACCCGCCTGCGATCATACCCTGATTGTAACACGTGGATGATGCGGTGATCATCCTGGCGACTTCGCGTGTAAGACGGGGTGATGCAAACCCGCGCCGGCCGCCGTCATGGCGGCCGTCCGCGCCCACCCCGCACAGGACGAATCGATTGACCTTGCCGGCGAGGCCGTACCTCTCGACCCGAGTCGCGCTGGTCGCCGTCGCGTGTTGGGCGGGCGCGCAGGCGGTTCCGGTCGCGGCCCAGACCGGCACCGTACAGGGGCGGATCCACGACGACGCGGGTGCCGCGATCGTCGGCGCCGCCGTGCGTCTGGAGAACGACCGTGGCGATCCGCAGATGGTGGGCACCGGGCCGCTGGGCTCGTTCAGGATCACGTCCGTGATGCCCGGCGCCCATGTGGTCACGGTGACCGCGCTGGGCTTCGACGAGCACGAGGCCGTGATCTCACTCCAGCCCGGTGAAACCGTCGATCTCGACATCACCCTCGAATCCCGCGCTATCGAGCTCGAAGGGATCTCCGTGGAGGCCGAGCGCAGTCGAGAGCGCGTGCGCTTCGAGGAGGTCGCAGGAGTGACCGTGCGCGAGATGGACCTCGCGGACCTACAGGGTGTGCCCGGCATCGGGGAGACCGATCCCATCCGGGCCATCGAAGTGCTCCCGGGTGTGGTTTCGACATCCGACTTCTCGGCGTCGTTCCATGTCCGGGGAGGCTCACAGGACCAGAACCTGATCCTTCTCGACGGCGTGCCGATCTTCAGCCCGTTCCACCTGGGCGGGCTGTTCTCGGTCTTCAATGCGGACATGATCGACCGGGTCGAGCTCTCCTCGGGCGGCTTCTCGGCACGACACGGAGGGCGGGTCTCGAGCGTGCTCGAAATCGAGAGCGAAGCCGGGGACGGCACCCTGTCCGTCGATGCGGGCGTGTCGTTGCTCGCCAGTCGGGTCGCCGCCGGTGGCTCCATTCCGTCTGGCGCGGCCCAGGCGCTCGGACAGTCCACCCTCCGCTACCGCGTCTCGGCCCGGCGCTCGTACTTCGATGTCCTGCTCAAGCCGCTGTTCGAGTTTCCCTACCATCTGACGGATCTGCAGGCGGTCGTCGAAGGATGGTCGCCCGCGGGGAATCGCCTCACCGTCACGGCGTACGGAGGCCGCGACGTGCTCGACCTGACCCGGCTCGACGCCGACGACTTCCCCCTGCGCATCGATTGGGACTGGGGCAACGATCTCGTCGGTCTGCGGTGGACCCACCCGCGGCGTGGAGGAGGATCGTTGGATCTGCGGGCGAACGTGAGCCGTTTCGCGACGGGGCTGGCGTTTCCCGACTTCGCCGACACGGACTTCCGGAGCCGGATCCAGCAGCTCCAGCTGCGGGCCGATCTCGACACGCGGCCGAACGCGCTGTGGCGGGTCGGAGCCGGCTTCGCGTTGGAGCGCATGTCCTACGAGAACCGGTTCATGAGCGGTGGCACCCGGTTCTCGGGTGGGGCCGGCGACGGCTCTCTGCTGGGCTCGTACCTGCAGACCACGTGGACCGACCCGGAGGCGTGGCTCGTGGAAGCCGGGGTTCGCATGGACACGTGGATCCCCGACCCTGGCACCGCGACGGTTACGCTGTCGCCGAGAGTGGCCGCGAAGCGGTTCTTGAGCGGTGGCGACGTCGCGGTGAAGCTGGCCATTGGCCGCTACACGCAGTTCCTGCACTCGCTCCGCGACGAGGAGATCCCGCTCGGGCTCGACATCTGGGTGCTGGCGGGCGAGCGGGCGCCGCACGTGGTTTCGGACCAGCTCCAGCTCGGCGTAGAGGGCTATGTCGGCACCGACTGGTTCTGGTCGGTGGAGGGCTACCTGCGTGACTTCGACGGCGTCGTCGCGTTCAACCCGTCCGACGATCCCAACGATCCTCTCGACGACATCATGGAGGGACGGGGAACGTCCCGGGGGGCGGATCTGTTCGTCCGCCGGGAGCGGGGCTCGGTGACCGGCTGGCTGGCGCTCTCCTTGTTGAAGGCCGAGCGCACCTTCCCCGACGCGTTTTCCGCTGAAGACAGGCAGAACGAGATCAGCTATCCCCCGGTCTTCGATCGACGCATCGACGCCGATCTGGTGCTGCGCTACCCGGCGCCCTGGGGATGGGAGGGAGGGGTGCGTTGGAATGTCGGGACCGGCACGCCCTTCACGCGAGCGATCGGCTCGTACGCGTTCCACGCTCCGCGCTTCGTCGACGACGGCGGACGTCTTCGGTGGTCCGGGTCGGAGGATGACCTCGGAGCCTTCGAAGGGACCTACGCGGTCGAGCTCGGAGACCGGAACGCGTCGCGCTATCCCGCCTACCATCGGCTGGATGTGAGCTTCAGAAAGACGTTCGAGAAGTCCTGGGGCACACTCGTTCCCTACCTCAACGTGGTGAACGTCTACAACCAAAGGAACGTGCTCTTCTACTTCTTCGAGTTCGACCGATCGCCCCCGGTTCGCTCGGGCATCTCGATGTTCCCCGTTCTGCCCACGCTCGGGCTCGAGGTGCGATTCTGATGAGTGTGCGGTGCCCGTTTGCGCGGCTTCTGGCTCCGACGTTGCTATGGATTTTTGCTGGATGCGAGCTGCAGGAGACCACGTTCGTCGAAGTCGAGGATGTCATCGTGGCGGAAGCCTACGCGCTCGTCGGAGTTCCGAGCCCGGACCTCGGAATCGAGAATCGGCTCTGGGTCTTCCTCGGCCGTACCGTCGGCGGCTCGGCAGATTTGTCGGTGCGGGGGGCGCGGGTCGTGGTGCGCCGGCCGGACGGCGTGCGCTTCGATCTCGAGCGGGTCGCGATCGAGAACTGCGTGAGCGACCGTGAGCGGGAGCGGCCCGGCACGTGCTACGACGCCGGGGTCTCCGCGATCGCGCTGCGCCCGGGAGACGAGCTGGACCTCGACATCGAGCTTCCCGACGGCCGCGAGCTGCAGGGAAGCACGCGGATTCCCGGTGACTTCCGCGTCGAGGGGGACCTTCAGGAATGCTCGCTCGCACCCGACACGCCGTTCGAGGTCCGCTGGACCGCGGCCGACGGAGCCCGGGCCTACGTCAACGAGACCCGCATCGACGGGCTCGACCGGACGCTCGCCGCAGAAGGGATCACCGCTCCGGACGAGCTCTATCTTCTCGGGCTCTCGATCTCGGCCTCGGACACGACCATCGTCTTCCCCGGCCAGTTCGGCGTCTTCGACCGCTTCGATCTCGACCAGGAGCTGACCGTGCGGCTCCAGAGAGGGCTTCCCGACGGCACCGAGGCGATTGTCGGGATCAGTGCGACCGATGGGAACTACGTGAACTGGGCCCGGGGCGGAAACTTCAACCCGTCCGGGCAGGTGCGCATTCCGAGCGTCCGGGGCGACGGCACGGGCGTGTTCGCCTCGACCGTCATGCGACGCTTCGGCGTGTTCGTGGGCTCGGCGGCTCCGGAGGACGTGCTGCCCAGCTGCCCGGGTACGTAGTGCGGCCGGACTTCGGCGACACTTGGGAAACGCTCAGCCCTCGTCCGGCACCACGTAGATCTGCCTGGCGAGCTCGTTCCCGATGGACCGCACCCGCCGGTCCGCGCCGAAGCTCACGCCGATGACGCCTTCGCCCGGGGTGTGATCCGTGATCTCGACGCGAACACCGGGGAGAAGCCCTGCTTCGGCGACGGACCGCAGGGTTTCCGCGTCCTCGTCCCGGACCGCGCGGATGCGGAGTCGCTCTCCCAGCCGTGCGTCCGCCAGCGTGGCCGGATCGGTCGGCTCGATCTTGCCGCCTTTCGTGGGAATGGGCGCACCGTGGGGGTCGTAGCTGGGGAACTCCAGCGCCGCCGCCATCCGTTCGATCAACCGGTCGGACGCCGCGTGCTCGAGCCGTTCGGCCTCCGCGTGCACGTCGTCCCAGGAGAACCCGAGCCGCTCGCACAGATACGTTTCGAGGATCCGGTGCCGGCGGAGGACCTGCAGCGCTTCCAGGGTGCCCCGATCCGTGAGCCGCACCCCGCGGTACGGGATATGTTCGAGGAGTCCGGACTCGGCCATTCGCTTGATCATTCCGGTCACGGAGGCCGGCTGGATATCCAGGACCGTCGCGATCGCCGTCGTCGACGCGGGATCCCCGGACTCGGACAGACCGTAGATGGCCTTCAGGTAGTCCTCTTCGGAACGGGAGAGCGCGCGCGTGGTCATGCACCGAAGATAGGAAGGCGGCTCGACCCCGTCGAGGCCGCTGGCCGGGTGTAAATCCGCCCCGAGACCTGTCCTCGGAGGCCGAACTGGAATATCATGACACGTTCAGGTCGGTGCGCCGACCCACCGCTCCATCCCCTTTCTGGCGCAGCCATCCCACCGTCGATGAGCGATAAGGACGAGGTTCGGCCCTATCACGCCAAAGATGTCGGCTCCGGTAAGGAGACCGCCGACACCTTGGCCGAGGTGCTCAAGCACGCGGCGGAGCGAGAACAGGCGTCGACGAAGAAGCAGAAGCCTCGCCCGCAACCGAAGTGGATGCTCCCCCTGGGTATCAACCTGGGCGTGCTCGCCGTCTATCTCCTCATCGCACCACCTTCGTGGGTGGTGCTGAATCCGGTCGACCCGCCGCCGCCCGAGCAACAGCTCGTCGGCATCAGGACGGCGATGTACTTCACGGCGTCAAGGATCGAGGCGTACCGGATGGAGAACGGCCGCCTTCCGGAGAACCTGGAAGACGTGGGGGCGACCGCGGCGGCGGGTGTGGACTATTTCGTCCGCGGCACGAGCAACTACCAGCTGGTCGGGAGCGTGGGAAGCGAGACGGTGATCTACGACTCGAGTCAGTCGCTGGCGGAGTGGGCGGCGAACCTCAACCTGGCCGCGAGGGTCCGAGACGGATGAGCGAACAGCGACAGGCCGACATGCGACGGATACGGACGAAACGGCGGAGGGCGGGCTTCACCCTCATCGAACTCCTCGTGGTGGTCGCGATCATCGGCATCCTCGCGGGTCTCGCGATTCCGAACATGCGCACGGTGCTGATGCGTGCCCGTGCCACCGAAGTGGCCGCCGATCTCGACGTCGTGCGCGTCGCGGCGCTGCAATACAACGCGAACAGCATGCTCTGGCCATCCGAGACGAGCCTCGGCGTGGTCCCTCCGGAGCTCGTGGACTTTCTCCCCGGCGGCTTCACCTTTCAGGGCAACGGATACGAGCTGGACTATGAGCGTTGGGACCTACCGGGTGGGCTTCCAGGGGACCCGTCGACGAGAACCCTCATCGGGGTGTCGGTGACGACCGACTCCGATGAGCTCGGAAATGCGGTCGCCCAGTTCCTGGGTGGCTCCATTCTGTTCTCGGCGGGTAATACACACACGGTCGTCATAGACCGCATGTGATCCTCGAGATGTGAGCCTCCATGCAATACGAGAAAGCTACTGAAGGTATTCGGGTGCTGGTGCAGCCCCGCTTCTCCCTCGCGGATTCCGATCCGATGGACGGCACCTTCGTGTTCTCCTATCACATCAGCATGGAGAACGAGGGCGACACCTCGGCGAAGTTGCTCTTCCGCCATTGGCTCATCCACGACTCGGTCGGTGAGGATGCCGAGGTCGATGGCGAAGGCGTGGTCGGTGAACAGCCGTGCCTCAGCCCGGGTGAGGGGCACGAATACCGCAGCTACTGCGTTCTGAGGTCGCCGGCCGGCTACATGGAAGGCTACTACACCTTCGCGCGGCCCACCGGTGAGCGCTTCCGGGTCGAGGTGCCGCGCTTTCATCTGGACGGCCCCTTGGTACTGCCACCCGGCTTCCCGGATCTGGACGAGGACGGGGACGACGCGCCCTCCATGCACTGAGAACCGTTGGTGAGAACGCCCCAAATCGTTATCATTCATCGGGTTTCAGCGACTCCATCTTTCCCATCAGCAGGGTGGCGGGCAACGTGACAGATTCCGTAGCCGTCGACGCGAAGCGCATTCTCCTGCGGTATGGAGCACCGATCGCGATCCTCGACAAGATCACCGAGACGCATCGTGTCGCGTTCGCGCGGGAGATCGCCAAGACGCAGCTTCCCGACCGTGAGTTGCGGATGCACCAGCTCCTCATCGAGCACGAGTACATCGACGCGAGCGTGCCACCACCCAAGGTGAAAGGCAGGCGGAAGCGGCGGTAGGACCGGGGTCAGCCCCGCTCGAGCTCGATGGTGTGCGGAGCGTCGAGGGGAATCTGGAGTCGGACCGTCGAGCCGCGGCTTCCCTGGCTGATGTGCGGATCGACCGGGGTCCCGTCCAACATGACCCGCCCGACCTGACCCGGAACCGTCGCTTCGAAGACCAGGACCGGGGGCACCCGCCCCCGCTCGATGTCGACGGTGAAGCCGTGAGCCCCCTCGGTCCGCTCGTAGCTCAACGCCACCCTGCTGTCTCCGATGGGGATCCCGCGAACGCGGAATGAGCGGAGATGCTCTGGGAGGCGGGGCGCCAGCGACAGCCGTCCAACCGGAGCGTCCGGGGACGTGCCGAGCCATCCGTATGCCATGGCGGCCAACAGTGCGCCGGTCACGGCGGGCGGCTTGAGTAAGGCGTCCCAGCTTCCCCCACCGTGGTGTCCCGGGGTGATGCCCTGCTGGACGAGCATGCGCCACGCTGCCCAGGCTTCCGAGGATTCGCTCGCGAAGTCGGACCATGCCCGTAGCGCCTCGGCGAGCGCCTGCTCGGCCGGGCCTCGGCCGCCGACGGCGGGAGTGACTGCGGGCGCGCTGGTGCCCTTCCTCTCGAGCATCGAGGTCAGCCAGCTCCCGGTCCCGTCGGTCTCGACCGGATGCCCGATGGTGGGGAGGCGTCGACCCGAAGGGGCCGGAGCCCGTTCCGTTCCTTCCCGCAGGAGCTCGAGGACGTCGTCCGGGGCGGCATAGCGCAACGCGTCGGCGACGGTGCGTCGCGCCAATCTCCGGAGCGCCGGATCGGCTCCGGCTTTCGCTTCGGCGAGAAGAACGTCCGCGTGGCCCAGCAGGGCGTCCACTTGCCCCGTGGCGAGCGCCACGCGTGCGGCCAGCAGCGCTGCGGCTTCCGTGTCGCCGGCGCGCTGCAACGCCCGCACGCACCGGAGCGCGCCGTCCCCGTCGCCAATCGCCACCGAGCCCAGCCCCGCCCAGAGCCATGGGCGCGCATGGTCCGTTCCTTCTGGTTCACCGTGCTCCGCGTGCAGGATGCCGTGCCGGAGGCGGGAGGTCATCCAGGCCACCGCATCGTCCAGCTCACGGGCGCCCGTGCTCACCGTCAACGGGTCGTGCCCGGGTCGGCCGATCGCCCGGACTTCATGTGTCGTCAGGTGGCCCGCGGCCCGGAAGGCGGTGCGGACCGTTTCGGGTGGGCCATACGCGATCAGCAGCGTGAGCGGCGACGGCGCGCCGCCGTGGCGGAGGACGAGTCCGCCTTGCGCGTGGGGCTCCGCCGCCCATGGTCCGCTCGCGGGGCTCAGCGCGAGCGCGAGAACCTGGTTGGAACCGGGGTCCGCGACGGTCGCGAGGCCGCCGTTGACGCGGTACCGCTCCACGCGAGCCTCGGGGAGGACCTGCACAGACAGAGCGCCCCCGACCGGGGCCCAATGCAGGGCGACCCACGGGAGCGTCGGCGCGGCGAGCATGGTTTCCTGGAGCGATCCGCCGGGTCCAATGCGCTCGCGTCTGATGCGCCCCGGTGAGAGCACGACGTTGGCGACGACGCCTTCTCCCGCCTGGATCCGCCCGATTACCCGCTGACCGTCGATGCGGATGGACGTGGCCGGGCCCCGTTCCGAACCCTCCACGGAGATCCGTTCCGCCTCCAGCCTGAACGGGCGGTCCGTGGCGGGGCATGCGATCGCCAGGTCGGGTGCGACGTGCCCCGGCGCCGTGAGTCGCTCCGGTGGCTCGAAGAGCGGGAGGCCTGCGTCTTCCCGCAGACGGATCGAGCTCACGACGTGTCGGGCTCCGCCGCGCGGTCAATCGTGCGCAGGGCACGTAGACGGTTGAGGGTGGCGGCGAGCTCGAAGCGGCGGAAGCGCGCGAGGTTCCCCGGACGACGGCCTGGATCGAGGCCGTTCAGTCCCGATCGCTCCAGGAGGCTCTCGATGCGGTCCAGGGCTTCGGGAAGCGCCAGTGCGTCCTTTTCTCGCGCGAGGGCGGCGAGGGCCAGCCCGATGGCCCGGATCTGGGCGCGTGACGCGACCTGTTCCACCGCACCCACGTCGATGGCATGCGTTCCGAACAGGAGCGTCCGCGCGTCCGGCACGCGCACGTAGACGTCTCGTCGGCCGCGGGCCGGGTCGATGGAGTCTGGTCGGATCCGGCGCGCCCGCGGTGGGGCCCACGGCCGCTCGACCTCGCTCCGGCGTGCCGTGGGATGTCGGACGGCGACGGCTCGCGCCTCGGCGGTCACGTCCTCCGGGAGGTAGGTGTCCATCCGGACGACCGTGTCGGCGACATCGAGGTAGTCGCCCGCGCCTCCGACCACCAAGACCGTGCTCACCTCGTGCGCCTCGTAGAGCTCGCGGACCCGGTCGACGAAGGGGGTAATGGGCTCCCCGGATCGTGGCACGAGCTCCTGCATGCGGCGGTCGCGGGTCATGAAGTTGGTCGCGGATGTGTCCTCGTCGACGAGGAGCACGCGGGCGCCGGCTTCGAGCGCTTCCACGATCGTGGCCGCTTGGCTCGTCGAGCCCGAGGCGTTGGGCGTGGTGAAGCACCTCGTGTCACGACCCAAGGGGAGCCCGTCGATGAAGGCCGAAATGTCGACTCCGGTCACGGCTCGTCCGTCTTCGGCCCGGATTTTCACGGCGTCTCGGCGGGTCACGACCTGCTCGCGACCGTCGTCGGGCACATGGTCGTACACCCCCGCCTCGAGGGCACGCAGGAGGGTGCTCTTTCCGTGGAAGCCTCCCCCGATCACGAGCGTGATGCCCGGGCGCACGACCATGCCCGTGATCCGGCCGGCGTTGGGGAGCTCGACCGTGCGTCGAAGTCCCGTCGGGCTCCGGAACGGGACGACGTCCGCGCCGTCGAGCGGCGTATCCTCCACACCGCTGGCTCGGGCGAGGCTGGCGCCGTCCGCCACGAAGGCGATCAGGGCCTCGGCCTCGAGGAAGGCGCGCAGGGCCTGCGCGTCTTCGTTCGTTTCCGCGGCCGTCAGGAGGCGCGTTACGTCTTCACCGCTTACGGTGAGCGCTTGGCGTACGAGCTCGGGGAGCACCTCCAGAAGCAGCTCGACGGCCGCCGCGCCGGCTACGCGCCGACCACGTCCGGGCAGCCCCACCGTGAATCGTGCTTCTAACGACCCGTCGGCCGCGGGCATCACCGCCGTCTGCGGGAGGACCTTCTGGCCGGGATGCTCCATGTGGACCTCCCCGCTCCGTCCACTTCCGTGACGGGGTACGCCGCTCGCCGCGTCGGCGAATCGCCGGGCCAGGAAGGTTGCCGTCCCGAGTCGGCGTGCGTGGCTGCGGCATGCCTCCTCGGGAAGCTTCGTCGTCCCGGGCGGGAGCTCGACCCTGACCGGGCTCGGTGCGGCGTACGGGTCGCCCTGCACGTGATCGACGTGCAGCGTGAAGTCGCGGAACCGCCATGCTCCCCGGAGTTCCCGGTAGCGCTTGTAGCTCGCGCCGTCCATCCGCGCGATGCGGTCCCGCAGCTCGTTCGCGTCCCGTGCGCTCATCGGCCGTGGAAGTGAGGCTCCTCTCCGGCGCGCTGGGCGCGCAGCCCCTCCTGGAGGTCCTCCGAGGCCATGCACCGGGCCACGGTCTGCTCGGCCCTGGCCTCGTCGAGCGTGCCGGCGGCGATCTCGCCCAGGATCCGTTTCATCCCCTGGGCCGCCAAGGGAGCCATCCCCGCCAAGCGCCTGGCCAGTTGGCCCGTCTGGGTCTGCAACTCCGCGGGCTCCACCACGCGGTGCAGGAAGCCAACCTCGAGCATCTGCTCCGCGGTGAGCTCCTCGTTGGCCACGAGGATGCGCTGCGCGGTGTCCAGGCCCAGACGCGTCACGTAGCGCCGCAGCCCCCCGATGGGGTAACAGATACCGAGCCGGGCCGCAGGCACGCTCAGCCGACTCGTCGAGACCCCGATGCGGAAGTCGCAACAGAGCGCGATTTCGGCACCTCCGCCGTAGGCGCCGCCGTTGACCGCGCATACGGTCGGCACCCGCAGCGAAGCGAGGTCGTCGGTGAGGGTATCGAACACGGCGCCGCTCATCCTGCCCGTGTTCAGCTGTTTGAGCGAGGCACCCGCGCAGAACGTCCGGGAGCCGCTGCCGGTGACGACGAGCACCCTGACCTGCTCGTCCGCGGCGACCGTGGCGAGCGACGAGCGGAAGAGCTCGATATCGTCGGCTTCGAGCGCGTTGTGCCGGTCGGGTCGGTTCAGCCTGATCGTTGCGACGTGGCCTTCGACGGCCAGCTCGATCGACCGATCCAGAGGGGTTGGAGAGATCATGGGCGGATGATAACCTCACCCGCGCGGACGGGCAGGGGGGCACCCTCGGCCTCCGTCGCTGGGACGCGGACGTCCGCCGCCACGGAGCCTCCCGCATCGCGCCTGCGCCCTCGATCTCTTACACTTCGGATTTTCGGGTTTCCGGAGTCAGACGGGAGAGATGAGCGTGGGCCAGGTTCGGAACTTCATGGAGCGGCACTACCTGCACTTCAACGCGCGGGAGGTCGTGGACGCGTCCAAGGCATACGAGCAGCATCTCGCCGATGGGGGGAAGATGCTGGTGGCGATGGCTGGCGCCATGTCCACGGGCGAATTCGGCATCATCCTGGCGCGTATGATCCGCGAGGGTAAGGTGCACGCGATCTCATGCACGGGCGCGAACCTCGAGGAGGACCTCTTCAACCTCGTCGCGCACGACGAGTACGAGATCATCCCGTCCTGGCGGGAGCTGTCGGCGGCCGACGAGCAGGCACTCTACGATCGCGGCATGAACCGTGTCACCGATACGTGCATTCCGGAGACGGTCATGCGCCACATCGAGAAGCGGCTCGTGGGGTGCTGGAGCCGGGCTGCGGACGCGGGCGACCGTAAGACACCCGCCGAGTTCCTGTTCCAGGTTCTCGACGACCCGACCCTCGAGCAGCACTATCAGATCGATCCGGCACACTCGTGGCTGCTCGCGGCGAAGGAAGCCGGGATCCCGGTCTACGCGCCCGGGTGGGAGGACTCCACCACCGGCAACATCTTCTCCGCGAACGTCATGCTCGGGAACGTGGCGCACCACCAGTGCGTGAAGTCGGGAACCGAGCAGTTCCAGATGCTCATCGAGTGGTACGAGGAAAACCACGGCGCGGGCGAGCACCCGTCCGTAGGCTTCTTCCAGATCGGCGGAGGTATCGCGGGCGACTTCGCGATCTGCACGGTGCCGTGCATCATCCAGGACCTGCAGCGGCAGGTCCCCTATTGGGGTTACTTCTGCCAGATCACGGACGCGCAGCCGTCGTACGGCGGATACTCGGGCGCGCCCGCCAACGAGAAGATCACGTGGGGTAAGCTCGAAGCGTCGACGCCGCGCTTCAACATCAACTCGGATGCTGCCATCGTGGCCCCGCTGATGTGCGCGTGGGTTCTCGGGGACTGACTACGCGCTGTCGGGCCGTACCGGACTGGCCGCCTGGTCCCCGACGACCGTCACCCACTCGCTCACCGTCCAGCGCGTCACGAGCCCCTCGGTCACGTAGGGGTCGGCTTCCGCGAACGCCTCGGCCACCCGCGGCGAGTCTCCCCGGAAAAGTAGCGCGGCGCCGACAGGTCCGTCCTTGAGCGCGCCAGCGAGCACGAGCTCGCCACGTTCCTGGGCCTCCCACGCACGTCTCAGGTGGAGCGCCCTGTGGGGAGCACGCCGTTCCGCGTGGTCGGAGACGACTTCGTAGAAGAGGATGTAGTGCTTCATGGGGGGTCTCGGGGCTCCCTTCGGGTTCACGGCGCGGTCACGCGCCCGGCCCGATCATGGTCGGCCGCACCCCATGCGCCCGTCAACCCGTGAGCAGGAACCCGAGCAAGAGGAAGCCCGCTGCCGCACCGGCCCGCTTCCAGCTCCACGGCTTGCCGTCGGCGGTACCCGGGTCGCGGGACCAGGCCAGCACCGTTCCGCATGTGGAGCGCGAGTACTGTGGTGGCGAGGTCGAGCCACTGTACACCTCGAGACCCTCGACGTCGGCGACACCGAGCAGGTCGTCGAGGCGCACCGGGCCGCTGAGACGGACGCCGTCCAAGATCACGTCCGGGACGCACCCGCCGCGCATCCGGATCAATCCGCCGCCCCCGAGCGTCCGCGGTGACACGCTCACGCCCGCCATCGTACGGAAGAGGTCGGATACGAACGCAGGTTGGCGCGCCTGGATCTCGTCGCGCGTGAGTGAGTGCCCGAAGCCGCGCTCACGCCGATCGTAGAACCCGGACGCCTCGAGCTTCGAGCGGCGGCGCGTGACTACGATCAACGGGTCGAGCTCGAGAGCTGAAGGCGCCAACTCGATCGCCAGATCGACTGCGCCGTAGCCGGAGAGCGCGATGGTGTGCGACATGGTCGAGTAGCCCAGCGCCTCGACTTCCACTTCGTAGGTGGAGGGGGTGAGCCGCGGACCCTGGAAGACGCCGACCGAGTCCGACATCCCCGCCCAGGCGATGCGCCCCTCGCCGTCGCGATCGACCAGGCGAATCGAAACGGAAGGGAGGGGCCGCTGCGTGGTCAGGTCGGTGATGTGCCCGCGCACCAAGACGCCCTCCTGGTCGGACCGGAGCGTATCGGGCGGTGGGGCCTGTGCCGACACCGCGCCGGTGCCGGCCAGGACCAGCAGGCAAGTAAGCGGTATGGAGCGTGGGTACTTCATGGGGTCTCCGACCGGTGCGCGGGGGTCCCGGTCCGAGCACGATCGGGACTCGGGAGCGTCGCGGCATACCGATGCATTTACGATAGGCCGCCGGAGTCCGCTCCGCCATGGGGGGGC
>JBBDSN010000055.1:0-1470 GCA_040904885.1 Gemmatimonadota bacterium
AGAGAGCGGGCCTACCCGTTCTTCGCGGTCGACACCGCGCGTTCGACGCCGGCGCGAAGGGCGTCTCCTCCGAGCCCTCTCCGACTCAGGTAGGCTCGCAGCCGCCGGTGGGCGCGTTCCCGCTCCGGGCTGCGCTCGTCCGCCCCGAGCGCGTCGAGGAGCGCCCGGCCCTGGCGCGCGACCCAGCCGTCCGCGATCTCCCTCGCCAACGAGACATCGGTGACTTCTTCGTTCTCGAAGACCTCCTCGATCACGTCGCCGGCCAACTCCGCCGACACGCCCTTGGCGCGCAGCTCGGACGCGAGGCGGGCACGGCCCCGGGGGCGGTGCCGCAGGCGGTCTCGCACGAACGCGGCCGCGACCGCGGCGTCGTCCAGCAGGCCCCGCTCGGCGAGCCGGTCGAGGCAGCGTTCCACTCGCCCCGCCTCGAAGCCCTTCGTGTGGAGCTTCCGGGCGAGCTCGGTGCGGGTGCGCGCCCGGTACGAAAGGAGATTCAGAGCCGCATCCCGTGCGCGCACGTCGGCGTCCACCTCAAGGAGCGAGCGGCGGCGGTCGGGGGGGAGTGTGTCACCGACCCCGACGACCGCTCGTTCGAAGGCCTCGAGCGCGACCTTCAGCGGCTCTCCCTCGTCGAGATGAAGCCGGACCTCGAGGCCCCTCCGGCCGAAAGGCTCGACGCGGGTAATACGGGGCGCAACCGGTGTCGTCACGGTGCGTCGGCGACGGGTCGCGTCTTCGGACTCACGTGGGGCCTCAAGCGTCGTCGCGTTGCCCGAACTGATGGTCCAGAAGGAGGAGCGCGGACACATCGGATCCAGCGCGGGAGATCTGCTGGACCGCGAGCTCGGTGCTGGCCTCCTCCTCGACCTGCTCGGTCACGAACCACTGCAGCTCGATCTCCGTCGCGTAGTCCTTCTTCGTCCGCGCCAGTTCGTAGATCGCATGGATGCTGGCCGTGACCTTCTGTTCGTGGTGGAGGGTCGCCTCGAAGATCTCGAGCGGTGATCCGAACTTCTTCGGGGGCGGAGTGACCGCGTCCAGCTCCACGTGGCCGCCACGCTCCAGCAGGTATCCGTAGATGCGCATCGCGTGCCGCAGCTCCTCGTCGGATTGCGCCTTCATCCAGCGCGCGAACCCGCTGAAGTTCTGCTCGGTGAAGTGCGCGGACATCGCGAGGTAGAGATACGCTGCGGAGAATTCCGCGGCGATCTGCTCGTTGAGCGCGGTCTGAATGGCTTGGTCCATGGGAAGGCCTCTGGCGTCTTTTCGGGTGGGGTGGGGTAAGCACAACAGGAATTATAATGACGCTCGGGCCGAGACGGCGGGGCGGCGCACTTTTGCTCACGCTAGCCCCGACGTAGCTTGACCCGCGCCCCCATTGTCGGAGGCCCCTGCGGAGGCACCCATGACATCCAGCCTCAGAGATCGGCTCAAGTCCGAGACGCGTGAGGCGCACGAGAGACTCGACGC
>JBBDSN010000056.1:0-1452 GCA_040904885.1 Gemmatimonadota bacterium
TCATGCCGCCCGACCTCTCCGTCATGAACGCGGCCAACCTGTGCCCGTCGTCGATTCCCGTGCTCGAAACGTTGGACGACGCCAACCGGCAGCTGGACCGGAACCCGGTGCCGAGTGTCCGGAGCGAGATGCTCGGCGCGAAGGAGCCCACGCGCGACCGGGTCGCGGCTTTTCTGCGTGTCACGCCCGAGGAGATCCTGCTCACGCGCAACACGAGCGAGGCCAACAACTGGATCTCCGCCGGCCTCGACCTGGGCCCCGGCGACGAGGTGCTCATCTTCGCCGATAACCACCCCAGCTTGAACCAGGCATGGAAGGCCAGGGCCGAGCGATTCGGATACGCGGTGCGGGAAGTCGACCCCGTCACGTCGCATCCCGGGTTCGAGTACTACGTGGAGGCGTTCGCCCGGGCCATCACCCCGAACACGCGCGT
This sequence comes from Gemmatimonadota bacterium, assembly GCA_040904885.1. Taxonomy (GTDB): domain Bacteria; phylum Gemmatimonadota; class Gemmatimonadetes; order Longimicrobiales; family Gaopeijiaceae; genus JAWLHJ01. The sequence goes on from JBBDSN010000056.1 coordinate 434, forward strand.
GCTCGCGTTCACGCATCTGACCAACACCGCGGGCGACCTGATGCCGGCCCGTGAGCTATGCAGGCTCGCGAGGGAGCGGGGCGTGCTCTCGGTCGTCGACGGAGCACAGTCGTTCGGACTGCTCGACGTGGACTTGTCCGACGTACGGCCGGACTTCTTCACCGGGAGCGCGCACAAGTGGCCGTGCGGGCCCAAGGAGGCCGGCGTGCTGTACGCCGCCGCCGAGGTCCACGACCGGTTCCACCCCTCCATCTACAGCGCCTACTCGGGCCGGCGCGGGCTTTCGCGGACGCACGAGGGTCTCGGGCAGAGGGACGAGCCGGCCCTTCGGGCGTTCGGGCGACAGATCGACTTCCTCACCGAGATCGGACAGCACGAGATCGAGGCCCGGAGTCGCGATCTCGCGAGCGCGCTCATCGAGGGGCTCACCGCAATCGACGGTGTGCGTATGTGGACTTCGCCGGACCCCACTCGGCGCGCCGCGGTCGTCACCTTCCAGCCCGGTGAGCTCGAGCCAGCCGCCGTGATCCGCGCGCTCGAGGCCGACGGCATCGTCGCCGCATCGCGCGGCGGGAGCGACCGGCCCGGCATCCGCTTCAGCCCGCACTACTACAACTCGTTCGAGGACGTGGAGCGGGGGGTGGAGGCGATCGGGCGGTATATGCGCCAGGGGTCGTAGGCGGCCACGCCACTCCCGCCCGGCGAGGCCAGCGAACGACCCATCCGACCCTTGACAGCTTTTCGGGCGCGGAAGCGCGGATGGGTCGGACACGGCGTTCCGGCCACGCTCCGTCGGCCCGGGTGGGCCTGGGCTCGCCGAACCCGCCTCACGCCACCCAAGATGTTGTCCGAAAGCCGTTTGGGCGCTCTGATGGCATCCTGAAAGGTCGACGAACTGGCTCATATATTTAGGGGTACGTAGCGGGCGGCCACCGGGAGGCGCGCTCGTGCCACCCCAGCTCTGGAGTCGAGCATGATACGTTTCGCCCACGCTTTCACCGAGGCCGCCGAGGCCGCCG
>JBBDSN010000057.1:0-2001 GCA_040904885.1 Gemmatimonadota bacterium
ACCCCCTGCGCGATCCGGTCGCCCACATCCTGATCGATGTTCCGCCAGTACTCGAGCGCCCGCCCGAGCACGGGCTCGGACACTCCGTTCGAGAGGTGACCGACCACGTTCGACACGAGCCGCGTGCGGGCGTCATCGTCCATGACTTCGCGAACGAGCGTACCCGCCTGGCCCCAATCGTCGTCGTCCTCGCGGAGCGTGTACGCCGCCCGGATGAACTCACCGCTCGCAGACCACTTCTCCACGTAGGGATACCGCTCGGGGTCCGCCGCGGGGCCGCCCTTGGAGTTCGGCGCGTAGACCGGATCCGAGACGTTTTCGACCCGCATCGCCCCGTCCTTGCTGTAGCTGTGCACGGGACTCGTGGGCTTGTTCACGGGGATCTGCTTGTAGTTGACCCCCAACCTTGCGCGGTGGGCGTCCGCGTAGGCGAACACCCGCCCCAGAAGCATCTTGTCCGGGCTGATTCCGATGCCGGGCACGAGATTGTTCGGCTCGAAGGCGGCCTGCTCGATCTCGGTGTGGAAATCGGTAGGATTGCGGTTCAGGGTCAGCGTTCCGACGTCGTGGAGCGGATAGTCGGCGTGCGGCCAGACCTTGGTCAGGTCGAAAGGGTTGAACCGGTAGGTCTCGGCCTCCTCGAACGGCATGATCTGAACCTTGAGGCTCCAACTCGGGTGGTCGCCCGTGTCGATGGCCTCGAAGAGGTCGCGCCGATGGTAGTCCCCGTCCGCTCCGGCGATCCGGTCTGCTTCGTCCTGGGTCAGGAACTCGATGCCCTGATCCGTCTTGAAGTGATACTTGACCCAGAAGCGCTCCCCATCGGCGTTCACCCACATGTAGGTGTGGCTCGAATAGCCGTTCATGTGCCGCCAGGTCTTCGGGATGCCGCGGTCGCCGAACAGCCAGGTCACCTGATGCGCGGACTCCGGCGAGAGCGACCAGAAGTCCCACTGCATGTCGTGATCCCTCAGGCCGCTGTCGGCCCGGCGCTTTTGGGACCGGATGAAGTGCTGGAACTTGAGAGGATCCCGAACGAAGAAGACCGGCGTGTTGTTGCCGACCATGTCGTAGTTGCCCTCGGACGTGTAGAACTTCAGCGAGAACCCCCTGGGATCGCGCCACGTGTCCGGGCTTCCGCGCTCACCGGCCACGGAGGAGAACCGGATGAGCGTGTCGGTCTTCGTCCCCGGCTGGAAGACGGCCGCCTTGGTGTACGCGCTCATGTCCTGCGTCACCTCGAAGTGTCCGAACGCACCCGCCCCTTTGGCGTGCGGCTGCCGCTCCGGAATACGCTCCCGGTTGAAGTTGGCCATCTGCTCGATGAGGTAGTGGTCATGGAGCAGAATCGGGCCGTCCGGCCCCACGGTGAGCGAGTGCTCGTCGCTCGGGACCGGGGCCCCGGAATCGGTGGTGGTGGGCTTGCGCTTGTCGTTCGCCATGTCTGTGGTCCGTCCTTCGCTCGGGTTCCAGTTCGCTGATCGAGGTGTCCGCCCCGCTCGAGGGCGTCCGTTGGGCCTCGGCGGCTCAGCCGGGGCCGGTCTGACATTCGGGGCAGAGGCCCCAGAAAGTGATCTCCGCTTCGTCGAGCACGAATCCGTGGGTTTCGGAGGCCTCCAGACAGGGCGCCGCCCCCACCACGCAGTCGATGTCCACGACGGACCCACAGCGTCGGCACACCGCATGGTGGTGATTGTCGGCGACGCGGGACTCGAAGAGCGCGGGACTGCCCGCCGGCTCGATCCGGCGAGCCAGACCCGCGGAGGCCAGAGCCCCGAGCGCGTCATAGACGGCCTGCTGCGAGATCGTGCCCAGGCGAGAGCGCACGTCTTCGGTCACACGGTCGACCGACAGGTGCTCCGGCGTGTTCCGGAGCACGTCGAGGATTGCCATGCGCTGGGCCGTGGCCCGAAGGCCCGCGTCCGTCAGAGCTGCTCGAAGTTGGGCCGCGGAATCGATCATGCACTCATGAATAACACCATCATTGGAATTATTCCAGAA
>JBBDSN010000057.1:2101-5557 GCA_040904885.1 Gemmatimonadota bacterium
GCGTCCGGTCAGCGCCGCGCGAGCCTTCAGCTCACGGTAGGCCCGCTCGTCGAGATTCCGGATCGTCGTGTCCATGTGCTCAATGTACACATGTGTGCATGCGCACGCCCCCCTCACCCGATTTCCGCCGCCCGCCGCTCGAGTTCCCGTCCGATCCGATCCACGGTCTCCGGGGGCACGGACCGGGCGCGCGCCCGGTCCGGCCAATCGGCCACCGCGTCACGGATCCCATCGATCAGGCGATCCGGCGCCCGGATCCCGAAGGTGTCGGCGACCGCGAGCAGGTCCGCCCGGGTGAGCCCGACGCGCTTGTCGTTGACCCGCATCTGATGGCTGGCCGTCCATCCCCCGCCCTTGGCGAACGTGAGGTCGTAGGCGGGCGTCAGGCGCCAAGCGCCCTCTTCGTCCATGTGGAACGACAGGTTCTTCACGTGGTCGTCCTGGTTCACGGCGAGGACGTTGAAGACCATCCGGCGGAACCCTTCCAGAACCTGGCCGTGCGGCATGCCGAGCCGGAGGATCGTCCGCAGGTACTCCTCGTAACTGCTCGCCCCGGCGTCGTTGTAGTCGACGTGGAGGAGGCCACCGAGCGTGTGCTGGTGGAGGGGGACGGCCCCGTTCCGGTCGAAGCGCGGCACGACGAGGTGCGCGTGCCCGTCGTCGCTCTCGAGGAGGTGCAGCCCGGTGACGTCGAGGCCCGCGGCGCGAGCCATGTCGGCGTAGGCGGCTTCGACCCGGTTGAACGGCTGGGGCTCGCCGAGCCTCTTCTCGGCCGCGGCTTCCCCGACCCCGTCGAACTTGAGGATCGCGGGCACGTCGCCGGGACGCGCCGGCGCGAAGGCCGACCGGATCTCGCGCGTCCCCGCGTTGAAGAGAACGACGGCCTTGGGCCGCATCCCGCCGGCCGACGAGCCCACGCGGTAGATCTCCGGGATGGCCACTTCGGGATCCCCGGCGATGATCCGGCGGGCGTCGGCCACGAGCGCGGCGACCTCGAGCGCTTCGGCTTCCGCCGCCTGGAGAGGGAGGTCCTCCGCGGGATGGAACGTCAGCGCGCCGATGGCCCGAGTGCCCACGTAGAGGAGGTGCTGCACTGGAGAGAACGCCTTCGCGAGCTCGCCGCGTGCGGTGTAGTAGGCCCGGATCACCTGCGTCCCGAAGGTGTCCGGGAGCGCGTCCGCGAGGACGCCCGGAAGGCCGCGGAACGCCTCCTTCCGCCGCAGCTCGTCGAAGCGTACCGGCCCTCCGAGCGACAGCGGCAGGTGGACCGGAGAGATCTCGAGCCCGCTTCGCCGGAAGCGGTCGTCGTACTCGAACACGACCCCGCCGTCCTCGAGCTCGACGACGCCGCCCACCGTCCGTCCTCGGAGCTGGACCTCCGCGAACGCCCGGATGTCAGCCATCGTCGTCGCCGCGACCCGGGTCGCGCTGCCGGACGAGCACCATCGGGCTCACCTCCGCTTCCGGGATGAAGCCGTCGATCGCCGCCAGCCGTCCGTAGGCCCGGAGGAGACGCACGACGGTGAGGAGCGTCGGATTGTCCCCGTGCTCCGCCCGCGACACGGTCGTCGGATGGAGACCGGTGGCCTGGGCGGTCTCGTCGAGCGTCAGCCCGCGGGCCTTCCGGAGCGCGCGGAGCCGTCGTCCGATGACTTCGAGGATCTCCGGATCGGGGCGTTCAACCATGCTTTTATCCGTGATTATCATGTAATGACGCCCTAAAGTCGTATATATACGTCTTAAGCTAGGCAGCAGGCGAGAGCACCGCAAGCATGTGGTGGCGTCACGCCTCTGGCCAGAGGCGGAGCGTCGGCACGTCCTCGAAGTCACGGCGGTTCCATTACACGACACTCGCCCTCGCTCGACCTTCGATTTCGCATACCGCGGTATGCGAACTCCGCGCCCGGGACTGCGCGGTGCACGGTTCCGCCCATGAACGGATGACCATAGACCCATCTTACCAGAAGTGGCATATTAACCGATGCCGAAGACGCCGAAGCGCGTGATCGATCTGGTCAAGGCGCGACTGAAGACGGCCGAGCTGGACTACCGACAGCGAAGGAAGGACAAGTGAGCAAAAAGACGAGGGTGACCCCCGCCGACGGAAACATCTTCGCAGACCTCGGCTTCGAGGATGCCGAGGAGCTCAAAGCAAAGGCGGAGCTGGTCATCCAGATCATCCAGATCATCGAAGAGCGGGGCCTCAAGCAGGTGGAGGCCGCCGAGATCATGGGCGTCGATCAGCCGAAGGTGTCCCAGCTCGTGCGCGGGAAACTGGACGGGTTCTCCATGGAGAGGCTATATCGGTTCTTGAACGCGTTCGGCATGGACGTCGAGATCGTGGTGAAGCCGACCCCCAAGAGCAGGAAGGAGGCCCAGCTCAGCGTGACGAGAAAAGCCGGTCGATCCCGGGTACGATTCAAGGCGAAGGCCTGAAAACTCGCGTCAGGGCATAGAGCAAGAGGGCGGGGAGCGCGACACGATGTCCTTCCGCGCGGGGGGGCCGTCCATCCCGAACGCCTCCACCAGCACGGACGTGTCGAGGAGGATCACCGCTCTCCCGACTCCCGGGATTTGCGGCCTCCCCGGCGGCGCGCCTGCCGCACTTCCTCGACCTCCACGGAGGCAGCAGACGCCTCCCGTCGGGGAAGCCTCGGTATCACACGGTCGAACGTTCCCAGCAAGCGCCGCCGCTCGCCCTCCGACAGTCTCCCCGACTGTTCACCATAGAGCCCGATGGCCTCCCGCACGACCTGGCTCTTGGGAAGGTCCGGCGCGTGTATGCGCTCGTCGTCTCTTATCGCCTCCATGGGAATCGTTCCATCTTCGAACGATCGCCTCCGGTACGCCCACAAGGACGTATGGCTTCGGGGCGCCCGTATGGCGGGAAGAAGCTCCCGGGGGGCTCACCCCAGAACTCCCCTCGACTCGTTCGACTTTCGAACGGCTTTCCAAGCTCGAGCGGAGGGGGTCCGGGAAGGGGAGGAAGGCATGGCCGAAGGACCCACAGCTTGACTTGTATGGTGCAGACCACCCGCGCGACATCGTCGAGCGTGCCCTGGCGCCGGTCCTGAGCGACCGCTTGAAGGCGTTTCCGGTGGTCGTGCTCACCGGAGCCCGGCAGACGGGAAAGAGCACCTTTGCCCGCCGCATCGATCCTCAGCGCACGTACCTGACCCTCGATGACTACGGGGTCCTGGACCAGGCGCTGAACGCGCCGGACACCTTGCTCTCCCGCCAGGGCCCGCTCACCCTGGACGAAGTGCAGCGAGCCCCGGACCTTCTCCTGGGCATCAAGCGGGTGGTGGATCTGGACCGCACTCCGGGACGATTCCTCCTGACCGGGTCCGCCGATCTCCGCTTGATGCAGAGCGTCTCGGAGACGCTGGCCGGACGCGCCGTGTACGTCACGCTGAGTCCGCTTCCTCGACGAGTATCGGGACCGAGCCGGGGCGG
>JBBDSN010000057.1:5657-8647 GCA_040904885.1 Gemmatimonadota bacterium
CCCCCGATCTGGCGCAGGATCGAAGTTCCCGGTGACACTTCGCTCCGGGAGCTGAGCGACATCGTTCAGAGAGCGATGGGGTGGGAGGGATACCATCTCTACTCCTTCCACATCGGGGGCGTTGAATACGGGGAGGCGGACGAGGATGGCTGGCTCGATTTCGAGGACGCCGGCGTGGCCGTGAGCCGGGTGGCGAGGGGGGCCGGTGCGCGCCTGGAGTACCTCTACGACTTCGGAGATGAGTGGACGCACGATCTCGTCGTGGAAGCCGTCGCCGAGCCCGAAGCGGATGCGTCTTATCCGCGGTGCGTGGCCGGCGCGCGCGCGTGCCCTCCCGAGGACTGCGGAGGCGTGGGCGGTTACTACAGGCTACTCGAGGCGCTCCGGTCACCCCATGCCGGGGGCGCCCCAGACGTCGAAGATTTCGACGATCTCGATATGGGCTGGGAGGAACAGGAGGCCGAGGAGCTGCGGGCGTGGGCCGGGGGCTTCGAGCCGGAGCGGTTCGACGTGGACGAGGTCAACGGCAGGATCGACGACTTGACGGCTGGACCAGTCCTCGAGCCCGAGTGCGCCGCGCGCTTCCAGGAATTGGCTGCGATGGTGCTGGAGGTGGCCTCCGGCGAAGATCTGTCCCCGAGCCTCATCGTGGAGGCGATCGAGGTGCTCGGCGACTATGCGGCCGAAGACCCCGCAGGCTTCATGGCGGGGAGAAAGCCGGAGATCCTCGCCGCGGCAGCCCTTCACTCTGCGGGCATGCTGCTCCCTTGGGGTGGCCGGCGTCCCAGGGCCGAGGAGCTCGCGGCCCTCTTCGGCGTATCCGTCGCCTCTGTTGCGGGCCGTAGCCGCACCATGCGTGATATCGTGTCCCGCCCGCACCTCCTCGAACGTCTCATGGACGACGCCGTGGATTGGCGGGATGGGCTCCCAGCGGTCGGGCCCGGCCCGGAGGAATTCCAGGCCGTCCTGGACGCAGTCGGTTTCGAACCGCCACCCGGAGACTTCGATCCCGGGGTGCTCGCCGGGATCACCGGGCTGGGGGAGGACGATCTCCGGTCGCTCGTGCGGGCGCTCGAACGGGGATTGGAGCTCGAGCGCACACGTCGCGGCCGGACCGACCTCGACCCGCGTCCCCTGGTCGCGCAACTCGGCGACAGCACCGCGTTCGGCTCGGCGCTCCGTGAGGCGCTGGGGGCTGACGACGGGACACCGGCGGCCCGGGACGCGCTCGCCCGGTGGGTGGTCGGACGCTTGCCGTTTGCGAGGCCGCCGACGGGTGCGTCGGTTCCGTGCTCGTGCTTGCTGGCCGTCGACCACCTTGCCGGTCAGGGTGTGCTCCACGGTGACGCTCTGGCCGACGCGACGATCCTGGCCATCGGAGCGGCAGCCGATCCCGAGGCGGGGCTCAAGGCCACGGACGTGCGGGCGCTCCTGCGGGCTTTGGGTACCGATGAGGCCTTGGATCCAGACGAACGGGCGGACCTGCTGTATTCGTTGCTCGAGCGAACCAGCTGGGGGCGAGACGGACGCACGGGACCCGAGCTCGTCACGCTGATCGCCGAGGATCAGGCGATTCCCGTGGAGGTCCGATCCGAGGTGATGAGCCTCGTATCCGGCCTCTCCACATCTATGCCCGTGTCCTTGTCGATGACTCCGAGCCCTGCGGTGCGGCGGTGCGCCCTGGTGCATCTCGGATGCCTCGAGGACGAGCCCGAGTCCTTCGTCGATTCGCTTCTCGACGCCCGTACCGACCCCGAGGTCCGAGGGATCGCCGCGGCCGAGCTGCTCGCGAAGCTCGGTCCGGGTCTCTCGGAGGCAAGCCTGCGGGAGTGGGTGCGACGGGGCCTCGCCGCCGACCGTGCCCCCGTCAGGCAGGCGTTCTTCCGGACCGGGCTGGCGCTCCTCGGGGACGACGTGCGGGCCTGGGCGCCTGAGGAACTGACCGGAACACCGCGGCGTTCCGGAGGCGAGGAAGGCACGGAACCCGGTGACGACGGTCAGATGCGGCTGCTGTAAGGCTTCGTTGGGCCGCGGGGCTCTAGTCTGCGGGTGGCGGGCTAGCAGGCGCGCCCCGTCACCCCCCGCGGATGCCGGAAGGCGAACCCTTCGCCAAGGGTAGGCGAGTCGACCCAGTCGACCTGGAGGCCGTCCAGCGCCCAGGCGCTGTCGGAATCCATGAAGATCCGGAGCCCCCCGCCCTGAAGAACCAGGTCGTCGTCGTCGGGAGCCATCTCCAGGACCATGCCGAACTGGAGGGGTGCCGAACATCCTGCTCCCGTGTGGGCCGTGAGGCGAATCCCACCTTCCTCCACGAGATCCTCTTCCGCCAGCATCTCGCGGATCTGCTCCGCCGCGGCCTGGGTGACGTGCACCCGAGGGGGCGTGAGGACGGGCTCGGAGATGCCGGATTCCGGAAGCGTCATGGGTAGGGACTCGGGATGGGGAGAACGGCTTGCAAGCAATTAAACACGTTCTTCGCGAACGCGGTTCCGGATCCCCCTCGGTGTTCGCGAGTTCGGACTCGTCGGGGAGGAGGTGGAATCAGAGGCGAGCGTGCGCCACTCCGCCGATACGATGCCGGTCGCGGATGCGCCCCGAACGCCACGCGCACCCCAGCGCCATCTATGGCTGTAGCGGCCGGAAGTCGTAGGAACTCCCTGACGCGATCCACCGTCCCTCGCGAGTGCCGCGGTTCGCTGAGCTAGGGCTCTACGCGATCCGCATCGGCTGGGACAGTTCTACCCCCGCCACCAGGTCACTGGTCGACAACTCGGCGATCGCCCGCGCTGTCAACCAAGCCGAGATGGCACCAATCGCGGACAGTCGATGACGGGGCTCACCACGCAATTCAAGAACGAGTTGCTCCAATTGATCGAACTGCCCCTCCTCAGCCGTCACGATCACGGGAAACGTCGCATCGGCAGCGAAGATCTCTTCAGAGAGAAGCTGGAGAAGGTCAGCATCGAGCTTGCGAGGGAGTGCTCGCGCGA
>JBBDSN010000058.1:0-1367 GCA_040904885.1 Gemmatimonadota bacterium
TTCTTCATTACGAAACGGTGATCTTCGACGAGTCGGAGCAGGTCGAAGGCGCTCAGAATGCCGACCAACTGCTTCTCATGCGTGACCACCACGTGATGGATCTTGTGGTTGCGCATCACGCGCGCGGCGATGTGCACGTCGGCGTAGAGTGGGACGGTATAGACATTCTTCGTCATGATCTGGCTGACCGGCGTGTTGTCCGACAGGTCTTCCAGCATGTCCGTCGAGGTGATGATCCCCTCGAGCTGGTTCTCGCTGTCGACCACGGGCACCGACTGGATGCCGTTGGTTTTCATGATGTCCTTGACGTGCCCGACGGACTTGTGCGGCCGGGTGGTGACGACGGACTTCACCATCAGGTCTTCTATGCTGGCATTCATCGAAAGCTGGGCTCGGATACGAGGAGTGGGTCCACGGACGTTCGCGGAGCGGCCACACGCTATCCAAATCTCCGACTCGCCGGCAAGTGGATCGACGCCCCCCACATCCGCTGGTCACCCACCGACGCTCCCGTGTAACTCGGGCGGTTCTGGGGCCCGACTCCGGAGCCGCATCGATTCTTTCACCTGGAGTCCCCCCATGTTCAACCTGTTTCGCATCTCCCGCCATGTAGCCCTGCTTGCCGGCGTGGCCGCCCTGGCCGCCTGCTCCGAGAGCCCCACCGCCTCGGCCGTCGACGCCGACGAGCCGTTGCTCGCCCGAGCCCCGGCACCCACGAGCACCTCGATCGCCGCCGTCGCCATCGACGCAGGCTTCGAGGAGCTCGTCGGAGCGCTCTCGTACGTCGATGCCGAGCTCGAGACCGGCCTGGTCGATCTCTTCCTGAACGGCACCGACCAGTACACCGTGTTCGCGCCCACCAACGAGGCTTTCGAGAACCTCTACGGATTGCTCAGCGCCGTGCTCGACACCGAGATCGACGAGATCACCGACGTGCCGGCCGAGGTCGTGTTCGACGTGCTCCTCTACCACGTGACCGAGGGGCGGCGCGCCGCGAACAGTGTGGTCCCGAAGCGGAACGTGCGGAAGATCACGTCGCTGCTCGGCGAGATGTTCAGCGTGCGGAGCGACGGCACCATCGAGGACGGGCTGACGGGTCTACGTGACGACGCTTCGATCGTCTCCGCGAACATCTCCGCGAGCAACGGCATCATCCACGTGATCGACGCGGTCATCGTGCCGCCGTCGGTCGTGGCCGCGCTGACGGGCTGAGTCGCGTCATCATCAGGCGCTTACAGGGGCCCCGGCATCGCGACGCGCGGTGCCGGGGTCTTTGCGCATGGGGGGCCGCGCTATGGGACCGCTGAGGAACCCTCAGCCGCCTGCAGTGGTTCTTCATAAGCACGTTCTCTTCGAACAGGAGCCAA
>JBBDSN010000058.1:1467-2833 GCA_040904885.1 Gemmatimonadota bacterium
CCGCCCTTCCGACCGCCCCACTCCCCGCCCGCGGTCGACGGCTGCAGCGGGTTCCTTCCTGGACCGGTACCGAGTCGTGCGCCAGCGGAGCCGCTACCTGACCCGCAGCCTCGCCCCGGAAGACCAGGTCGTTCAATCGATGGAGGACGTGAGCCCGACGAAGTGGCACCTGGCGCACACGTCGTGGTTCTTCGAGACGTTCGTGCTGGTGCCCCATCAGGAAGGGTACGAGCTCCACGACCCGGACTACCCCTTCCTGTTCAACTCCTACTACGTCCAGGCCGGGGAACGGCACTGCCGTGCGCGCCGCGGATACCTCTCGCGGCCGACGGTGGACGAAGTGTGGGCGTACCGTAGGTCCGTGGACGAGGCGATGGAGCGGCTGCTCGCACGCGACCTCGCACCCGAAGTGCGCGATCTGGTCGAGCTCGGTCTCAACCACGAGCAGCAGCACCAGGAGCTCATGCTCACGGACATCAAGCACGTGTTCAGCGTGAACCCGCTGCGGCCGGCCTACCTGGAGATGGACGCGACGGGCGCGGCGCGAGAGGAGAGTGCGGACGGCGACCCGGACCCTGCGCCTCTCCAATGGATCGAGTTCCCGGAGGGGATCCGCGAGATCGGCTGGGACGGTGAGGGCTTCTGCTACGACAACGAGACGCCGCGGCACCGCACCTTCCTCGAGCCCTTCGCGTTCGGCCACCGACTGGTGACCAACGGCGAGTACCTGGCATTCATGGAGGACGGCGGCTACGCACGGCCCGAGCTCTGGATGTCCGAAGGCTGGGCGGCGCGCGAAGCCAACGGGTGGAGCGAGCCGTTCTACTGGGAGCGGAAGGACGGCGCGTGGTGGATGTTCACGCTGCGGGGCATGCGGGCCGTTGCACCCGACGAGCCCGTGTGTCATGTGAACTGGTACGAAGCCGATGCCTACGCCCGGTGGGCCGGTGCCAGGCTCCCGACGGAGGCGGAGTGGGAGACCGCGGCACGGGGCGCGCCGGCCGAGGGCAACTTCGTGGACTCGGGGCGTTTCCACCCGGAGCCGGTCGGCAGTGGCGTAACGCCCGCCTACCCGACCCAGCTCTTCGGCGACGTGTGGGAGTGGACGGCCAGCGCGTACCGGCCGTATCCCGGCTACCGGCCGGCCCCGGGCGCGGTGGGAGAATACAACGGGAAGTTCATGGTGAATCAGTTCGTGCTCCGGGGAGGATCGTGCGCGACGTCCCGAAGCCATATCCGCCCGACCTACCGCAACTTCTTCCACCCGGACGCATCGTGGCAGTTCACGGGCATCCGGCTGGCGAAGGGTCTGTGACGTTCGGAGCCTACCCGCTGACCCGCTCGTCCGTGAACCCCACCCGCTCGA
>JBBDSN010000058.1:2933-8567 GCA_040904885.1 Gemmatimonadota bacterium
GATGGCCTCGTCGTGGCGACCCATCCCGTCGAGCGCCAGGTCTCACGGTCGCCGTGCTTCATGAGCGTCCGCGCGACCCACTCGACATCGTCCGGCCCGATCTCCAGGTCCGGGGGAGAGGACCAGAAGCACCGAGCGTGATACATCCGATAGGCGCGACGAGCCTCCCGAACGCGAACCATCATCCGCGCCGTCTCGGGATCGAGGGTACGCCGGCTCTTCCCGCCACACCGGCCCAATCCTCCGAGGCCACCCCTTGTGCGCGCACCTGTCCCTGTAAGGGTCTCCCCCACACGACCCTCCACGTTTCCCCACATCCACTCGTCCAAAGCTCCCGACATACGCCCGACGCCCCCAGGCCCACCTTCCATGGCAAGGGAATCCACAGAGCGCCGCGCGAACGGACACCGGACCCGCGTGGATCCGTGCCGGAGCGAGCACTCCACCCTATGACGCCGGCCAAGTCCCGAGGAATCCTATGAGGAACAAGACCAATAGCTGGCTTCTCTCTGTCGTGTTCGGAGGGCTGTTGCTCTCGGGATGCGGGGGCGACGCAGGTCAGGGGGGAACCGAAGCAACGGACGACGCCGTCGGGGAACGATCCGCCGAACCCACCGAGCTCACCATTCCCGAGCCCATGCGCGCCTTCGAGGATGACGGGAACGTGGCCGAGATCCGGATCGAAGGCGATGACCGGATGACCTTCGACACCGACCGGTTCACGGTCGCGCCGGGCCAGATGGTGCGCCTCACGCTCGTGCACGTGGGATCGCTCCCCGCACAGAGCATGGGCCACAACGTCGTGATCCTGCAGACGGGCGAGAATGCGATCACCTTCGGCATCGACGCCAGCGAGCAGGGGAGCGACTTCGTCAACGACTTCGTTCCCGAGTCCGTCCGCGACCGCATTCTGGCGCTCACGGCGCTCATCGGGGGTGGCCAGTCGGCAGTGGTCGAATTCAAAGCGCCCGAGGAGCCCGGGGAGTACGCATTCCTTTGCTCCTTCCCCGGTCACTTCGGCCAGATGAACGGGTTCATGGAAGTCCGGGCCAACTGACAAGGAGTCACGAAACGATGAATACGAATCGACGCAGCTGGATCACCGCCGCCCTTGCGCCCCTGGTGCTCATGCTCTTCACCGGATGCGGCAGCGGAGACACCGGGGGAGGACAGAGCGCGGCCGAACGTAGCCATGTGCAGCCCGGCGAGATGGACGACTATTACCTGTTCTACTCGGGTGGGCACGGCGCAGACGTACGAGTCGCCGGCATCCCCTCCATGCGCCACATCAAGACGATTCCGGTCTTTGCGCCAAACTCGGGGTACGGCTATGGCTTCGACGATCGGACCCGAGAGATGCTCGGCGAATTCACCTGGGGCGACGTCCACCACCCGGCCCTGTCCAAGACCGGCGGCCTGTACGACGGGCGCTGGCTCTTCGTGAACGACAACGCCCACAACCGCGTGGCGAGGATCTCGCTTCGGGACTTCAAGACCAAGCAGATCCTCGGTCCAATCCCCAACACCTCGGGCAATCACGGCTCGTCATTCGTGACGAACGACACGGAGTACCTGCTGGCCGGGTCGCGCTTCGCCATGCCCCTCCCGCGGGGCCGGGCGGAGAGCCTCGATCGTTTCGAGGAGGATTACAACGGCGTCATCACGGCCATCGCGATCGACTCGGAATCCGGTGACATGGAAGTCGCCTGGCAGATCCTGACTCCGCCTCTCCAATGGGACCTATCCTCGACCGGGAAGGGTCCGAGCGACGGATGGTTCTTCGTGACCTCGTACAACACGGAGATGGCGAGCCAGCGACTCGAGGTCGAGGCGAGCCAGCTCGAGCGCGACCTGACCGCCTGGGTGAACTGGCGGCGTGCCGCGGAGGCCATCGCCGAAGGGCTCTACGAAGAGATCGACGGCGTGCCGGTCATCGATCCGGCTGACGTCGAGGGGATGATGTATTACGTGCCCCTCGCGAAATCGCCGCACGGCATCGACGTCGACCCCACCGGCCAGTGGATCGTGGGCGGCGGCAAGCTCGAGCCGTCCGCGACGGTGTTCAGCTTCGGTTCCTTCCTGGCTGCGGTCGAGGCCGAGGACTTCGACGGTGAAATGCGCGGCGTGCCCATCGTGCGCCACGACTCGGTGGTGGAAGGCTTGGTTCCCGTCGGTCTGGGACCGCTTCACACCCAGTTCGACGGACGGGGGAACGCATACACCACGCTCTTCATCGACTCGCGGGTCGCCAAGTTCCGGCTTCCACCCTGGACCGACGAGGAGAAGCAGGATCTAGAGCAGGTGGTCGTGGACCGGATCGACGTGCACACGAACCCCGGCCACCTGGTCATCGGTGGCAGCGATACGCGGGAGCCCTACGGTGACTGGCTGGTCTCGATGAACAAGCAGGCGGCGGGTAGGCACATTGCGACGGGTCCGCAGATCCCGGAAACGAGCCAGCTCATCGACATCACCGGCGAGCGGATGGAGATGGTGATGGAAGCGTTCACCGACAAAGAGCCGCACTTCGCGCAGATCCTCCGAGCGGACCAAGTGGAACCGGTCGGTTTCTACCGTCGCGACCAGAACGACCACCCGCGTCAGGTGTGGAGCGAGGCGGAGACGTTCGTGGAGCGCAACGGGAAGCAGGTGGACGTGGGGATGATGGCCGTCCGCAGCTTCTTCGCTCCGGACAATCTGGAGTTCGAGGTCGGCGACACCGTGCGCGTCCACATCACGAACACCGAGCAGCGCCTCGGAATGAGCCACGGCATGGGGCTGAGCGGGCACGACGTCAACCTCGACGTGAGCCCCGGTGAAACCAAGACCGTCACCATCGTCTTCGACAAGACCGGCGTCTTCCCGTTCTACTGCACCGTGTTCTGCTCGGCCCTTCATCAGGAGATGCAGGGCTACATCGTGGTGTATCCTCGTGGCCAGCTTCCGGCGGCCGGGTAGAGGCGGCGACGGTGCACACGTTCTTGAGCGGGGCCATGCGTTGGCTCGAGGCGCTTCAGGGCCGAAGGCTGAGCATGGCCTCGCGCGGGTGGATCCTGGTCGCGGTGGCGGCCATGGGTGCCAGCTTCCTCTTCCCCCTCTGGCACATCCACCTGGAGGCGCCGCAGTACCCGGAGGGCCTCGACCTCTGGATCTACGGGCACGAGCTCGCGGCCGGCAACGAGGGGCAGGACCTCGAGGAGATCAATATTCTGAACCACTACATCGGGATGCGGCCGTTGAGGGAGATAGACTTCCTGGAGATGACCATGATCCCGTTCGTCCTGGGGTCGTTCATGCTCCTCGGGTTGAGGGCCGCCGTGTTCGGCATCATGCGGAACCTCATCGACGTGCTGATGCTCTTCGTGTACGCCTCCCTGTTCGCGTTCGTGAACTTCGCATACCGGATGTATGTGTATGGACACGACCTGGACCCGAGGGCGCCCATCAACCCGGACCCGTTCATGCCGGCGCTGGTGGGAACCAATCAGATCGCGAACATGACACAGACGAGCCTCCCTTCGTGGGGGAGTGGATTCCTGCTTGTCGCCTTGGCGGCCATGGCGTTGGCGATCTACCTGTCACGGAAAGAGTCCCTCGTCGCGGAGGCGGCGTACGCAGGTGCCGGATGAAGACGCCGAGAGGAGGTCGGAGGTGGGTGGTAGCCGCCCTCCTGCTCACGGCCGTTCCGACCGGAGCGGCCTCACAGGATACCCTCTCCGTCCGTCCGGAATCCGATCTACAACGATTCCTTGACGCCGTGGCACCCGGCTCCGTGGTGCGGCTCGAGGCGGGGGACCATCGGGGTCCGGTGGTCCTCCGTCGGGCGGTCACCGTGGTGGGGGCGCCCGGAGCGCGTATCCTGGGCTCCGGCCGCGGCACCGTCGTGACCGTCGAGGCGCCCGCGACACGGCTCGATAGGTTCACCGTGCGGGGCTCGGGTCGCGACCTGGAGCGGGACGACGCGGGCGTGCTGGTGGCCGCGGACTCCGTGACGATCCAGGGACTCCGCCTCTCGGACAACTTGCACGGGATTTACGTGCGCGGAGGGCGCGGCGCGCGCATCCTCGGGAACGAGATCGTCGGGCTCGGAAGTGGGGCGGGCGTGAGCGCCCCCGTCGGCCAGCAGACCGGGCACGCCGCACACCCTGCCGGGCATGCCACTCCCACCCCGACACCGACCACCCAGTCCCTCGCAGGCAACGGAATCCACCTGTGGAGCGCCGACGGGGCCGTGGTCGAGCGCAACCACATCCGGGGGGGGCGCGACGGGATTTACGTGGCGCACACGAACGGCGCGCGCTTCGTCGACAACCGGGTTCGGGAGACGCGGTACGGAATCCACTACATGTACTCCCACGGAAACCGACTCGCCGGAAACGACCTGGCCCGGAACGTGGCCGGTGCGGCGCTCATGTTCTCCAGCGACCTGGACGTCGTCGGCAACCGCTTCCACGATCACGCCGGCGCGCTCGCGTACGGGCTCCTGCTCCAGGACGTGGAGCGTTCCCGCATCGTGGACAACACGCTGCGCGACAACCGGGTGGGCCTCCGGCTGCAGAGCAGCAGCGCGAACGAGCTCTTCCGGAACGTGATCACCGGGAACGTCCGTGGCGTCACCCTCGGAAGCTCGTCCCGCGACAACCGGTACAGTCGGAACCGGATCGTCGCCAACCTGCGAGACCTGGAGCTCACCGGTCCCGTCCCGCCGAGTGATTGGTCGGTGCACGGCGTGGGGAACGTATGGGGCGGAGCCCTGCCCATGGACCTCACGGGGGACGGTGTCTCCGAGTGGGCCCATCACGAGGTGGACCTCTTCGGCGCCCGGCGCGAGGAGTTCCCCGCCCTCCAACTCCTCTCGGGGAGCCTGGGGATCCGCCTCCTGGAATGGGCCCTCGGCCAGGTGCCAGTGCCGGGGACCCGCCACGTGCGGGATCCGCACCCGCTGGTCCCCGGAGGTGGGCGATGATCGTCGGTCAGGATCTGCGCAAGGTGCAGGGCGGCCGCGCGGTGCTGGACGGAGCGACCGTGGCGGTGCACCCGGGCGAGCACATCGTGCTGACGGGGAACAACGGGAGTGGCAAGACGACGCTCCTCCACCTGCTGGTGGGGTTGAGGCGGCCGGACGCCGGAGAGGTCCGGTGGAAGGACACGGTGCTCACCGGAGCCGGCGGGGCCGCGTGGAGCCGTGCCAGGGAAGCATGGGGGTTTCTTCCGCAGCATCCACGATTTCCGGAGGAGGTGTCCCCGCGGGCGCTGGCACGGCATCACGCACGGCTCCGGGGCGTCAATCAGGCTTCCGCGATGTCCTGGATCGCGCGCGTCGGCCTGGAGGACACGGCAGACCGGCCCGTCGAGGCGCTCTCTGGGGGCATGCGCCAGCGCCTTGGGATCGCCCTGACCCTCTTCCACGACCCGGAGCTCATCGTCATGGACGAGCCGGCGAGCAGTTTGGACGCGGAGTGGCGGGAGGCGCTGGCCGGTTGGCTCGCCGAAGCGGCCGGGAGCGGCGCGGGCGTGCTGATCACGAGCCAGGACCGGGCGTCCTTCGACCCGGTCACGCTCTGGTTGCACTGCGCCCTCGGACGCGTGTCGCCGGAGCCGTCCGGCACCCGAAGGGTCTCATGACGCCCGTAG
>JBBDSN010000059.1:0-1421 GCA_040904885.1 Gemmatimonadota bacterium
CTTCCGCGAAGGGCATCATCCGCTTGCGTAGCTCCTGGAACTGGCTGACTGCGAGTTGGCGGCGGAGTGCTTCGCGCACGATCTCGCTCCGGGATCGGCCGGTGCGGGCGGCAAGGCGATCGAGCTGCTTCTCCAACTCGGGATCGAGTCGGATCGTAAGGGCGGAGGTTTTCATGTATGACAATGTATGACGACTCGCGGCTCCTAACAAGAACCCGACCTGTTGAAGGAGGAAGACCGTCCCACATTCTTCGAACGCGTCCGCTTCAGAATCTGGAATCGGACCTGGGAGCAGCCCCATGAAACGCCTTCTCGATCTCATCGTGATGTCGGCTGGGGGCTGGATCGGGTGGATGATTGGCGCATGGGTGTCGGTATTCACCGCGTTCATCGTCAGCGTCGTGGGTACGGGCGTGGGGCTCTACGTCGCCCGGCGAATCACCAAACACCTCCTGCCGTAGGCGCTCTTCAGCGCGCCCCATGCTCCTTCCGATGTGCGGCCAGGTCGACCCCCGTCTTGAGCACCACCAGGAGGACCAGGGCCCAGGCCGGCGTCCCCAGGGCTGAGGAAGAGGGCGAGGAGAGCCGGATAGAGGGGACCGAAGACGTCGCCCAGGGTCTCCAGGACACCCGCGTCCGCTCCTGCCGTGACCGTCCCGTCCGCCTCCACCCCCTCGATGAAGAGGGCGTAGATGAAGAAGAAGTGGCCGGCCATGAACCCACCGAAATGGGCGAGGAAGAACGGACCCAGGAAGATGGCGCTCCACCCGGCCACATAGCAGAGCCGCAGCAGGGAATAGAAGCCGATGATCCCGCTTTCGGCCCAGAAGAGCACCATGATCTCTCCCAGGTCCCAGCCCAGTCCGAGGACCCCGAGGAGCGGAACGAGGTTGGCGAGCAGGAGGGCGAGAACCGAGGCGGAGCTCCATCCAGGGGGCTCGGCCCGTTCGCCGGCATGCATGGACGGGGCGGCATGGCGGAAGGCGGCGTGCTCGATGGCGACACCACCCTCCCGGCAGCCGCTCGTGACATGTCATTGCCGAGGCTCATCGTCGCTTCTCCGTAGTCGAATCGGATGCGGACGTCGTTCGAATCCCCAGCTGCCTCTTCGACCCGGGCGTTCCCGATCCGGCCCAGCTCGTAGGACAGGAGGACGTGGATGAGTCCCAGTCGGGGCGCGTAGATCAAGTGGCTGGAGGTGAGCCGCGCCGACTCGTCGTAGAAGAGGAAGAGGGTGGTCAGGGCCCCGAGAAGCACCACGCCGATCGACCATCCCAGGACCCAGAAGGCCTGAAACAAGAGGAAGGTCAGGTCGAAGATGTCCTCGATGCTCGATCCGCCCACCACCCAGACCTGGCTGAGGGCGATCCACGCGAAGACCATGAAGAAGGCCCCGAAGAAGAGGCCCAACGGCGTTCTCC
>JBBDSN010000060.1:0-8378 GCA_040904885.1 Gemmatimonadota bacterium
GCGAACGCCATGACATGGCTCTCGACCGAGGCCGAGAGACTCGACGTGAGGAGCGACGCGTCCTGCTTGGCGACCGCCTCGACCCAGTTCGCGAAGAGGCGCCAGTCTCCACCGCCGTGCCCGTCCTGCGCGTAGCGGTCCGCGTCGAGGGTCTCACTCCGAAGAAGGGTGACGTCGCCGGTCCGGAAGTCGTGGACCGCCATCCGGCTCATGTCGCCCTCGATGTATCCCATGCTCCCCATCACCCGGGTGCGGCGGCCGCCCCACGGCGTGAATGCGTCCATGCTGAAGCTCGCGGTCACCCCGCTCCGGAAGCGGATGTTGGTGACGTAGTGGTCGGGCTGGTCGTTCTCCATCCGGTACACGCACCGGCCGTAGTTCGTGGTCCGCAGATATTCGAGGATGGCCGCCTCGTGCTCCTCCTCCGCGTCGGGCAGGTCGAACACGTAGAGCCGCCAGCGATTGCGGTGGTAGATCTTGAGTGCGGAATAGGGGCATTCCGCCTCGACCGCGCAGCCGTCCATGCACCGGTCGGTGCTGCCCTCCGGGGCATTCCCGCGGTGGAACCACGACAGGTCGCCGAAGGCCTGGATCTGGTCGCTCTCCTCGTCGATGAGCCAGCGCAGGATATCGAGGTCGTGCGAGGACTTGGCGAGGATGATGGGGGCCGTGGCCTCGCTGTCGTGCCAGTTTCCACGCACGAACGAGTGGGCCATGTGGACGTGCTCGATCGGCTCGAAGTGCTGCACGTTCACCACCTTGCCGATGGCGCCCGAGACCATGAGCTCCCGCAGCTTGATGAAGTACGGCGCGTAGCGGAGCACGTGGCACACAGCCACGATCCGGCCGGTCTCCTGGGTGAGGGCCAGGATGTCCCGGCACTCCTGCTCCGAGGGTGAGATCGGCTTCTCGAGCAAGATGTCGTACCCCATGCGCAGCGCCTGCATACAGGGTCCGTAATGGAGATCGTCCGGCGTCGTGATGATGATCGTGTCGGCGAACTTCGGCCGCTCGAAGACGTGTTCCCACGTGACGAAGCGGTTGCTCGCCGGGATGCCGTGGGCCGAGGCGTAACGCTCCTGCCGGATCGGGATGGGCTCCGCGACGCCCACGATGTCGATCTGATCGGGGTAGGCCAGAGCGTAATCGCCGTAGACGTTGCCCCGGGACCCGGCGCCGAGGGTGATGGCCGTGATCGGCTGCTCGGGGGTGTAGAGCGTCCCCGGATCCGGCAGGATGAGCGGCTCGCCGGCTTCGTTGCGGGCGTGCTCCGACCAGGGGAAGAACGTCCCCCCGAGCATCAGGCCCATGGCCTTGAGCGAATCGCGACGGGTGAGATCGGCGGTCATGGCGGGGTCCGGAGCGGAAGGCGGACGATACGTGCCGTTCGGTGGAACCTTACGGGGGACGGCGAGAGGGGGCAACAACGCCAGGAAGGCGGCGCGACGCCGCCGGTCCCGCTTCCGTCCAGATGAAGCGGCTCGCGTCCCCCCGGTCGGGGAAGCGACCCAGGTAGCGGACCCGCCACGCATCCAGAAAGTCCTCGACCCCGTCACGCCGGGTCAACGCCCAGACGGCCCCGCCGAACCCGGCCCCGAAGGCGGAAGCTGCGGGGGCACCCAGCTCTCGCGCCTCCCGGACCAGGTACGCCGTCTCCGGCACCTGGTTGTCCAGCACCTCCTCGGTCAGCGCCTGCGAGCGGGCGACCGCGCGACCGAAGTCGTCCAGGTCACCCTGTTCCAGGGCCGCCACTGCCAGCGGGACGAGCTCATTCGACTCGGTGGCGAACTGGTGCAGTCGTTGGCTCAGTGCCCCACCTCCGGCTCGTGGTCCGGTTCGGCCCGGTGCGCGGTCCCCGGCCGCGATGAGGAGATCGTCCAGTCGCTTACGAGCATCGGGGTCCGACGCCAGGATCGCGCCGAGGTGGGGCTCCTCGCCCCCGGTCTCCTCTCGCCACAACTCGGCCATTCGTCTCGTCTCTTCCGAGAGCCGGTTGTAGGCATCGCGGGCGCCCTCGGCCTTCTCGGCGAGGACGCCGCTGGACGCCATGGCGAAGACCCATCCGTCGGGCACGGCAACGGCGCCCTCGAAGCGGGTGGGCCGGAACCGGTAGCGTACGAGATGGCCCGCCTCGGCGCACAAGATCGCGGCATGGTCCTCGCTCCCACCATCGGTGCCGACGCCTCGTCCCTGCCGGCGGCCACCCACCGGCGGGAACGGACGTCCGGACTCGACAGCGGCAAGGTAGGCCGCGAGGCGCTCCCGGTTCTCCCGTCCTCCCGAGAGCCCCGCGCCGAAAACCCGCTGGAAGTCCTCCCGCTCCGGGAGGTCGAGCGCCGAGGCCATCCCCAGGAATACCGCGACGACGAGCGCGCTGGAGCTGCTCAGGCCCGAGGCCGCCGGAAGGGTGCTCGAGAAGGCGAGGGCCGCACCACCTTCGAGACCGGGAAAATCCCGGGCGATCCGCTGCACGACGACCGCGGGGTAGCGCTCCCACGAACGGCTGACGGCTACGGAAACGGCGACGTCAGCGGGTCCGGGCTCAGACTGGCCGCCAACCGACCCCAACGGGAAGGTCGCGTTCCGTCCCGTATCCATGTCCACGACCCGGACCTCACCGGAGAGCGCCGGCCGTGCCTCCAGTGTGAAACCCTGCCGCGTCGCAGCCAACAAGCTCCTGCCCCCGGCGTAATCCGTGTGCTTTCCGAGAACCTCGATTCGTCCGGGTACGAAGAACGTGGCGGGCGAACTCACAGCCGAACCTCCCGGCCCCGCAGCAGCTCCTCCACGCGTGGGATATCCGCTCGCCGGGTGAGATCCAGGACTCCGGCCTCGACCGGGAACACCCGCACGCAGGCCCCCTCGTCCCGGACCCTGAGAAGGACCGCGTCAGGCAGCTCGTGCTCCCCCCGGGAGGAGGGCTCGACACGCCGACACGCGTCGAAGATGGCCGGCGTGAAGCGCCAGCACGTCATGCTCACCAGCGGATCCGGCCCGAACCGCGCGAGCTGGTCGGGACCGGGCTTCTCCACGATCGCGTCGAGGCACCCGTCGGGTCTCGCCTCGAGCAGCGCAAACGCCTCGATTCGCTCCTTCGGGATGCCACCTTCCCTGGTCAAGGCACCCGCTCGGAAGCCCGCCAACCCGTCTCCTTCGAGTCGGCGTACCCCATCCACCACAGCGGCCGGATACAGGTTGTCCGCATTCACCACGAGGAACGGATCGGACCCGGCGAACGCCTCCGCCGCGAGGACGGCATGCGCTGAGCCGGTCGGGCGCTCCTGGACGGCGCATCCTATGCGGATCCGCCGGGTGGGAAGGCGCTCGTAGTGGAGCCGCACCGGGTCTGGTTCAGGGTGCACCACGAGGCACACCTGGTCGATCCCTCCGTCCGCCAGGGCACTCAGGACGTGACTGAGGAAGGGATGCCCATGGAAGGGCACGAGCATCTTGCTCCCGCTGTCCGCGGCGGCCACCTGCGCGGCGTCCAACGGTGGAGCGCCCGGGGACGACACCTGCATTCGGGAACCCCTTCCCGCGGCCAGAACCACGGCCTTCACGGCTCCGTTGTCCTGCTCGGAGGCTTCGCCGTCCAAAGTCACAGTGGAGCTGTGTGTCACAGGAAAGCCGGTTCGAGAACGTTCGGTCGACAGTCGTCGGAAAAATGCGAGAAGCATGCGGAAACCGCGAATGGGGACCCTCGTGCTTGCGCGATACCCCTACCCCCGAGTACGCTCAACACGTCGGGGGCCACGCTGCCGGCGCTCAGTTCAGGGAAGCCACATCTCCCGCGCTCGACAGGGGCCTCCTGGGCCCACATCTCGACGGGTACCGAACGCTCTCCCGCAAGGAGATGAACGTGTCGACCAAGACTCGGATGTTCGTCCTCGTGGCGCTTGCTTTCCTGCCCACCCTCGGCCTTTACCTCTACGCGAATCGCTCGATCGCGGCCGCCCACCGGATGCATCAGGAAGCCGAGCTGTTGCACCAGGCCGACCGGATGGGCCTCATGTACGAGCGGATCCTGAGTCAGAGCGAGGTGCTCCTCGGAGCGCTGAGCAAGATGCCCGAGCTCAGGAACCCGCGCCAGCCGCAGTGCAACGAGATGCTCTCGTCCATCATGGGGCATCTCACGTACTACACGGCCATTCAGCTGATCGAGGCAGATGGCTTCGTGGCCTGCGGATCTCTCGCGATCGACGAGAGTCTCTACGTGGGCGACCGTTACTACCACCAGGCCGCGCTCAACAATCGCCAGTTCACCGTCGGCAACTTCAACGTCGGGCGCCTGACCGGAAAGCCGATCGTGGGCCTGGCATACCCGATCGAGCGACTCGACACGCCCGACCTGACCGGCGTGCTCGCGGTCTATCTCGACCTCGACGAGCTGGCCAACAGCGCCTATGAAACCGGCATGCCCAGGGCCGCGACCTTCACCGTGGTGGACCGTGAGGGACGGGTCATGGTGCGGGTGCCCTCGCGTCAGAGCGCCAGCGGGGCGGACACCGTCGGGGCCAGCGTGCCGGCTTCCTTCCCGACGCCGACGGGGGAGTTCCCGGCCGCATATCTGGCGAGCGGGGTCGACCTGGACGGAGTCGAGCGCCTGTTCGCCCTGCGGCCCTTACGCGCGAGTAGCTCCCGGGCCTCCGGGCACGTGTACTTCGGGCTCGCCGAGGAAACGTTGTCGGAGGGTTCGAGCGCCGTTGCGTTGCGGTACCTCCAGATCCTGGCGCTCTCAGGTGTGTTCCTCCTCGTGCTGGCGTGGCTGTTCAGCCGCGCCTTGCGAGCGGGCGCCGAGCCACGCAATGCCTTAGGATGACACGGAGGATCCTCCTCCAAACCGATTCCCCATCCGGGAGAACGAATCCATGTCAGAGAGCGTCTACAAAGTCATCGAGCTGGTCGGTACGAGCAGCGAGTCCTGGGAAAAGGCCGCGTCCCATGCCATCGAGACGGCCGGCAAGAACTTGAAGAACCTCAGGATCGCCGAAGTGAGTCAGCTCGACGTGCAGCTCGAGGACGGCAAGGTCGTCCGCTACCGCGCCAAGGTGAAGGTGTCCTTCCGCTACGAGAGCTGACGACGGGCGCCGCGCAGGCCGGCGGGGTCCGACGTGGACGCCGGTCCGCCGGACCGGCCTTCAGGGACGCCCGCCG
Organism: Gemmatimonadota bacterium; assembly: GCA_040904885.1. Taxonomy (GTDB): domain Bacteria; phylum Gemmatimonadota; class Gemmatimonadetes; order Longimicrobiales; family Gaopeijiaceae; genus JAWLHJ01. The sequence goes on from JBBDSN010000060.1 coordinate 5,155, forward strand.
ACCTGCGCGGAAAGACGCCATCCCGAGGATCCACGCGCGAGACTGACCGCGCCGGCCTGGGATCCCATGTCCAGGAAGACGCTCCCGCCGACAGCCAGGAACGTGCGCCCTGCCGCTCCTCCTGCGCGGCGCCGGGCGTGGGCCGCGTCGACGAACAGGGCAGCGCCGAGCCGGAAGGGGCCGGTTCGGTCGAAGACCCGGTGCTCCGCCGTCGCGTGCAGGAGCTCGCGTCCGAACGCAGGACCTTGGATGACGCCGTGGTCGACCAGTCCATGAGCCCGCAACAGGGGATCGCGGATACGGCCCGTGCCCGCGCCCGGCCACACCGTGCGAGGGGCGTCGCGAGATGCGGCGGTTCCGCCCGCACGCAGCCGCCACTCCCGATGATCGCCGCGCGGGATGGTCGCGCCGGCCTCCACGCCGATCCGGCCGAACGACTTGCCGGAACCGGTCCAGCCCTCGCTCCGAGTGGAGAGCCACGAGCGGTCATCGTCCGAGGCCCAGCGCGCGGTGACGGCCGCGCCCGCCAAACGGACGGGCTCGGCCGCGGTCTCGAGCGTCCACGACGGGACCTCCCAGGACTCGAGCGCCAGACCAACACCGACACGGACATGCGGGTGGATCCACTCCTCGAGCTCGAGCGAGCCACGGGAGCGCTTCTCGGTCTCGATCTCTTGAACGGTTCCTCCGGCGTCTGGCCCGGGCACGCCGAATCGTTCCCGCCGCCACTCCACCCCCACGGTCGCGACGCCAGGTAGCGGCGGGGCCGGGGCCGACATGGAACCGCCCACGTATCGCTGGGCCGGCTCCCAGCTTCCGCTGACCCGCCACCGGTCGCCGCCCCCGATGAGGGAACCGAGCTCGAGCGCCGCCCGCTGATCGATGAGGCTGCGAGCGCCCTGGACCACCAGAGCGGGATAGCCCGGCACACGGCTGCGTTCGAGCACCGACGCCGACACCTCGACCGTGCCGTCGGGCAGCGGCTGGTAGTCGATGCGGGAAGCCTCGATCACCGGGAGCTGCGCGAGGCGCCGGCGCGCAAGGGCGAGCGACCTGGGGGTCAGGACATCACCGGCGTGCCCGAGCGACATGCGGTCGAGTGCGACGTGGTAGCGCGTGGACCTCATGCCCTCGATCCGAACGAGATCGATGGCCGGCTCGCCCAGCGCATTCCAATCGGCGAGGGCTCGGACGGGGTCCCCGTCGAGAAACCACGCGGTGGCCAGGATACGTCTGCCGAGCTCGGTCTCGGGCCCTCCGTCGTCCACCACCTCGGCGGCTGCGGAGCGCGCGCCCGCCAGATCGTCGACCCTGAGGCGTTCCATGGCTTCGGTGAGCGCGGGACTGCGGGGGGCCGCCGGGCGAGCGTCGTCGACCGGTGGGTGGCCGACGGCATCGGGGCCGGGGCCCGGCGGATCGCGGTCGAACGCGTCCGGAATGGGCGCCTCGAGAATGGACGCGTCCGAGGTCGGTGACCCCGGGGCGGCTGCTTCGGACGGCGTGACCCGAAGCGCCCAGTATCCGGAAGCGGCCCATCGCCGCAACAGCTCGTCCAGCGACATCCGGCGCCGTGGTCCGAAGTTCGGGTCGTGGACCCAGACCGCATCGTCGTCCACCCGCACCAGCACTACGTAGTGCAGACGGGTCGCGCCGGACTCGAGAAGAAGGATCGGCGGCACGCCATCCCGCAGGGCGGCGAGAGCCCGATCCGGCTGGCCCGTGAAGGTCTCCGCGTGATAGCCCCGCTCCTGCATCGCGGCGGTCAGCTCCGACGTGCGAATGCCGCCTTCTGCCTCCCTCACGAGGTGCTGGAAATCTTCACCATAGACGCCACGCGCACCCCAGTGCCGCTCCACCATGGCCGCCGCGGCTCCCCCGCAAAGAAGCGGACCCTGGGCCACGAACGGCACGTCGACGCTCGCGCTCCAGAGGGTGTCGGGCGCGGGTGCCGCCACCGTGCCCACAAGGCTCGCGAGCACAGCGACGGCACCGCCCCACATCACGTCACGAGTATCAGGACCAGCAGGATGATGATGACCGTGGTCGTCGAAATCACGATGGTGTTGCCGCCAACCAAGTCCGCCTCCTTCTCTACCTCCCGCACTTGCCGAGCGAGATCGGCCAGCGTGCCCGCATCGAGCGTGCTCACGCGTGCCTCGAGGCGCTCCGGATCGAGACCCAGGCCCGCCACGGCCTCACCGACGTCGGCACGATCCATGAAGTCCCGCACGACCTCCCGGTCGCGGTCCGCGGCGGAAGGCTCCGCGACCATGGTACGGAGCTCGCCCTCGAGATCGTACGTCGACACCTCCTGCCCTTGCAGCTCCCCCCCGAAAAAGAACAGGGCGGTCAGGGCGAATCCTGAAGAAAGCACTCTCATACGGATGGCTCCTTACATTGTAGGGACGATGATTCAAGGAACCACGGGGATCGTCCCGGCGCAACTCGACGCGGGAAGTGCGGCTAGCCCAGATCCGCCGCCTCGCCCCACTCCCGGCCGAAGACGAGCTCGGACAGGTCCTTGCGCTTGCGCGGTTGCCGCTCGCTCTCCTGCTGCTTCTCGCTCAAGACCCCGCGATCACCGGCGTACCCGATGGCGAACATGGTCCCTGCCACGAAACCGTCAGGGAGGAGCTCTCGCTGGAGCCGCTCGTTGTCGAAGCCCGCCATCTGATGCATGACGAGCCCCTCGGCGTAGGCCTGGAGGAAGAGGTTCTCCTCGGCGGCCCCGAGGTCGCGCAACGCCACGCGGTTCGGCTTGCCGCTCTGCGTGAAGTCCGTCTTGAACGCGGACGCGACCAGCACGGGCGCCCGCGTCGCCCAAGCATTGCCCGATGTGAGATAGTCGCGCAGGCGCTCGATCCACTCGGGCTCGTCCACGGTCCCCACCAGGAAGCGCCAGGGCTGCTCGTTGAACGACGAAGGTGCCCAGCGCGCGGCTTCGAAGACCGCCCGGAGCTTCTCGGGCTCGACGCGTCGGTCCGCGATCGCGCGCGGGCTCCACCTCGCCGCGATGAGGGGGCGGATCTCTACGGCAGTGGGTGCCGGTCTTCCCTGCTCGAGTGCCAGGTCGGAAGCCTGCTTCATGGTCTATTCTCCAATCGATGCTTTCACGTTCGAAGATTTCGCGTTACTCACCACATATCCGAACGCCGAAAGACGTACCAACGTTCCACCGCTTCGAGCCCAACCGCGAACGGCATGGATCTGAACCTCGCCAACCT
>JBBDSN010000061.1:0-8373 GCA_040904885.1 Gemmatimonadota bacterium
CCCGACGACTTCGTCGACCCTGATGCCGGCGGCGAGCCCGGCGGACTCCACCTGCTACGCGCAGTCACCCTCATCGACCGTCCGCGCGAAGAGCTGTTCCCGTTCTTCGCGGCGGCCGAGAACCTCGAGCGGATCACGCCCCCGGAGCTCCGCTTCCGCATCGTGACCGAGGGGCCAGTCGCGATGCACGAAGGCACGCTCATCGACTACCGGCTCCGGCTCAACGGCCTCCCCTTCCGTTGGCGCACGGAGATCACCGAGTGGGACCCGCCCCACGCCTTCACGGATACGCAGCTGCGCGGCCCGTACCACACGTGGGTGCACCGTCATGTGTTCGAGGATCTCGGAGACGGCCGCACGCGCATGACCGACGAAGTGCGCTACCGGCTTCCCCTGTGGCCGCTCGGAGAGGTCGCGCTCCCCGTGGTGAAGCGTCAGGTCCGTGGGATCTTCAACCACCGCAACCGGGTCATCCGCGACCTCGTGGGCTGACCCACTCCGTGTGGCTCACCCGCCACCAGGACGGTGGGCGCTCAGCGGGGACGTCTCGCGTCACGCGGAAAGCACGGCGCGGCAGCCCTACTCCTCCTTCTCGCGGTTCAGCGGGGTCACCCGGGTCCAGTGGGCCTCCACCTGGTCGCGCAGGGTCCGGACCTCGTCGCTGAACTCCGGGTCGTCCCGGAGATGGTAGCGCGCTGCGGCCAGCGCCCGAAAAGCCCTCCAGAGCGCCTTCGAAGCGGTGCTGCGCTTGGAGGACGGGCGGTACTCGCCACGGACCTTCGTGAGGATCCAGTCGGCCAACTCGTCGTTGACGCGCATCGACACGGCTTTTTCTCCGTGCTCCTTGGTGATCGTCTCCTGAAGCTTCCGGTTGAATCCCTTGGGGACACCGGCAACCACGAACACGGAGAGGTCGTCGCGTTCGAGCCAGTCGTGGGCCATTACGGTTCCTTTGGTTCGGAGTCTGACTTACCGCTGCGCATGTTATAGCGCGCATAAGCTGCCTTGTTCCAGGGAATGGCGCGAGCAAAGGATCCATGAGACTTTCCAGGTCGGCTTCGCGCCCTATCACCCGCCTATGCACTCCAAGCCCCTACGCCCATGGACCGCAAAGACATCCTCCGCACCCTCGGCATCGAAGACGTGAACTCCGGTGGATTCGCGGGAACGTGGTCGGGATCGGGACCGGAGTTGGAGGTACGGACGCCGATCGACGGATCCCGGATCGCCAGCGTTCGGGAGGTGACGGAAGACGAGTACGACGTCATTGTTGACCGGGCGCATGCCGCCTACCTGCAGTGGCGCACGGTTCCCGCTCCGGTCCGTGGACAGTTGGTCCGGGAGCTCGGCGACGCGCTGCGTGCCAAGAAGGCGGCACTCGGGTCCCTGGTGACGCTCGAGATGGGAAAGATCCGGGCCGAAGGCGAAGGCGAGGTTCAGGAGATGATCGACATCTGCGACTTCGCCACGGGGCTGTCCCGGCAGCTCTACGGCCTCACCATGCAGAGCGAGCGCCCGGACCACCACATGCGCGAACAATGGCATCCGCTCGGGGTGGCCGGTGTCATCAGCGCGTTCAACTTTCCCGTGGCCGTGTGGAGTTGGAACGCGACGCTCGCGGCTGTGTGCGGCGACGCCACCCTGTGGAAGCCTTCCGAGCGAACCCCGCTCACGTCCATCGCGGTGACCCGCATCGCCGCCGAAGTCTGCCGCAAAAACGATGTGGACCCTGCCATCTTTTCACTCGTCGTCGGCAAGGGCTCGACCGTGGGCGACCGTCTGCTGCACGACCGGCGGGTCCCACTCGTCTCGGCCACGGGTTCGTGCCGGGTCGGCCGGCGTGTCGCCGAGGTGGTCGGGGCCCGGCTGGGCCGGACCATCTTGGAGCTCGGCGGCAACAACGCCATCATCATCACACCCCATGCCAACATGGAGCTGGCGCTTCCCGCCGTGCTCTTCGGCGCGGTTGGCACCGCGGGGCAGCGGTGCACCAGCACGCGGCGCATCATCGTGCATCGCTCGGTCCGCGACGCCTTCGTGGAGCGGCTCGTGCGCGCCTACCAGGACGTCCCGATCGGGAATCCCATGGACGACGCGACGCTCATGGGACCGCTCTTCAACACTCAAGCCGTGAACGACCTCATGGCCGCGAAGAAGGCCGTCCTCGAGCAAGGCGGGGAGATCCTCTACGGAGGCGACCCGCTCGAGGGAGAGGGGTATCCCGGGGGCCTTTACGTGACCCCATGCATCGCCGCCGCCGAGAATCATTTCGAGATCGTACAGGACGAGACGTTCGCGCCGATCCTTTACATTCTCCCGTACGGCACCGCGGACGCGACCCCAAGCCAAGCGGTCGACGAGATCGCCGAGGCCGTCGCCATCCACAACGACGTGCCGCAGGGCCTCAGCTCGGCGATTTTCACCGACCACTTCCGAGAGGCCGAGTACTTCCTCTCGCACCGTGGAAGTGACTGCGGCATCGCGAACGTCAACATCGGGACCTCGGGCGCCGAGATCGGGGGCGCGTTCGGAGGTGAGAAAGACACCGGCGGCGGCCGGGAATCCGGCTCCGACGCATGGAAGTCCTACATGCGGCGGCAGACCAACACGGTCAACTGGAGCACGGACCTCCCGCTCGCGCAGGGGATCACCTTCAAGCTCGACTGAGTGGTGGGAGGGTCCGGAACGCCTCCGCCATGCGCGGGCAGGCGCCCTCGCCCTCGTGCTTGAAGAACACGAACGCGTGCCGCCAGCCCTGATCGCCGATCCGCGACGCCCACCGCGCGAGCTCGTCCTCGCCATAGCTCGAAAGCCATCGGAAGCCCGGCACCCTCAGGCGATCACGCGCTCCCTCAGTTCCGCTTCTTCCGCTTCTTGGGCTTGCGGCCCTGATTCGGATGCTTCAGGTGCTTCCACGTCTCGCCGCGGCGGAGCATGTAGATCGTGCTCGGTGACACACCCAGCTTGCGCGCCCACTCGGCCCCGGACGAGCGCCACCGGTCCTTCTCCTCGTCCCAGTCGTCGAGCACCTTGAGCACCTGCTTCTCGTTGAGCTCGCTGTGGGGCGAGTTCTCTCCTCGCAGCCACACGTTCGAGCCATACCAGCGATCCACACGCTGGATGGGCCCCGCCAGATTCCGCCCGGTGTGACCCAGGCAGTAATGGCGAACCTGATCGACCGTGTGAGCGGGGTACATCCGCGCGATCTCGGCGTACAGATAGCCTTCCTCGGCCAACTGCCGCCATTTGACGACCGTCGCGCCGTCTGGCTTGGACATACACCTTCTCCTGTTTTGGGGGGGTCGTTCAATCCGCTTATACCAGCGCGGATAAGGAAGTTCCCGGTGCTCTCGGCGTCGCGCAATCCGCAGCGAGATCGAGCCCCTGGGACCCGATCACCCTTCGCTTCGCAATCTGTGCGCGAAACGCTGCCGGTACTTCGCGACCTTCGGAGCGATCACCGCACGGCAATATGGCTGCTCCCTGTTACGACCGAAATATCCGTCATGGTAGGCTTCGGCCGGATAGAATCGGTCCGCCGGGGCCACCTCGGTGACGATCGGATCGTCCCAGATACCCTCCCGCTCGAGCTCGGCGATCACGTCGCGGGCCGCCCGTTCCTGCTCGGCGGAATGGCAGAAGACCACCGAGCGGTACTGTGTTCCGACATCGGCCCCCTGTCGATTCAGCGTCGTAGGGTCGTGGGTGCCGAAAAAGACCTCGAGGATCTCCCGGAACGCAATGACGTCGGGATCGAACTCGACCTGCACGACCTCGGCATGGCCGGTGGTTCCCGTGCAGACCTGCTCGTAGGTAGGGTCCGGCACGTGTCCGCCCATGTATCCGGACTTCACGCCGCGCACGCCTTCCGTCATCTCGAACACGGCCTCCACGCACCAGAAGCACCCGCCACCCAGGGTGGCCTTTTCGTAGCGTGCGTCGCTCATGGACTCCTCTTTATTGTTCATGGGCAAGCTTGCCCGGACGCTCCGTCAGGAGCTTCCGGCGATGCGCAGGACGCGCTCGATCTCCTCTGCCACCAGGGACGGTTGGTCGCGTGCCACGTCGGGCCCGTACGCCCTCGCGGGCACATGCCGTCCGTAGGCCCTGCCGCGGACCAGGGACTCGTGCGCCTGCCGGGCCGCCTCGTCGACGAAGCGCTCATCCCATCCCTCGGCCACAGGACGACTCGTCGCGGTGATGACCGTCATCGGGATTCCCCCGGGCACCCGCGTGCGACGGGCACGCGCCGCCAACTCCGCCTCACGCACCCCATCGGGATTCAACTCCTTGCGGAGCGCCATCCATCGCGTCCAAGCCGCGGCCGGCATGGCGGGCATCAGTCGTTGCGGGAGATCCTCATGCGAAGGCTCGATCAGCAGGAGTCCGCCAACGGCGCCCGGTCGCGTCGAGGCGAACAGCCGAGCATACATCGCACCCACCCCCTGGCCGACCAGCACATACCCCGGACGCGCACCAAGCGCGTCGTGGACGCCACGCAACTCTTCGAACAACTCGAACCAACCTCGTGGGGCGACTTCTCCGGTCTCGCCGCCTGTCGCCGCGCGCTGATAGACGCAAGCTCCGGCTTCCGTATCCAGGTGCTCCAACACGGACCGCCAGTCATCGGCGTCCGCTCCCGCGTCGTGCAAGAACAGCACCGTGGGCGCGCTGGACGTGCAGAGTGCCCGAATGCTGCGGCCGGCGACTTCGACCCAGACTTCGTCGACCCCTGATCGCGGTTCCGGCTGGGGCGCCTGGAACGCGGCGGTCGAGGCTGCCAACAATGTGGCTGCTATCCACCCGCTCATCGTGCTCCTCCGTGGAAGATGGCCCCCGGCCATCCTCGACCTCGTGCGTACGTCCGAAAAGTGACCTGCCCGGGAGATACCCCGTGTGGCGGATCGCATCGTCTCACGTATTGTACTACGTCGCTCGAGGGAGAATGCTCCGTGCCTGCGTATAGCCGGCGGAGACTCCCCTCGACGGTCGCCCCCGTCGCAGCCAGATCCAGGTCACCGTCCCTCGCACCGGAGCCCCCGGATGCCCGCCTTCCGACCCACAGCAATCCTTTGCCTGTTCGCCGGCGCCCTCTTCGTCGGCGGTTGCTCGTCCGGAGACGACGCACCACCCCGCACCGAGCCCAACCCACTCCTCCGTCCGGAGCGCTTCGCCGACACGGCACCCGCGACCTTCCGCGTGCGGTTCGAGACCACCGAAGGGGACTTCGTGGTCGACGTCTACCGGAGCTGGGCGCCGCTCGGCGCGGATCGCTTCTATAACCTCGTAGCCGGCGGCTTTTTCGACGATACCCGTGTCTACCGGGTGCTCGACGGGTTCATCGCGCAGTTCGGCCTGAGCGGCGACCCTTACGTGAACCAGGCATGGAAGACCGAGTTTCTGGTCGACGATCCCGTCCGGCGGGAGAACGCGCGAGGCCGCGTGACGTTCGCCAAAGGCGGTCGACACACGCGCACGACCGAGGTCTTCGTGAACCTCGCCGACAACCCCCAGCTCGACGAGAACGGGTTCGCCCCGTTCGGTGAAGTGGTCGAGGGCATGGACGTCGTGGATCGGTTTCACGCGGACTACGGCGACGGGCCCCCGCGTGGTGAAGGTCCTTATCAGGCCATGGTCGAGGCACGCGGAAACGCCTACCTGGACGAGGAGTTCCCGGGCCTCACGAGGATCGTCGGGGCGAGCCTGATCCCGGAGAGCGGATCCTGAGGCTCGCGTTCACAAGCACACCGCGCAGGCCGGTGCTTCGGGCATGACGAAAAGGCGCTCGAACGGGATCCGCCCGCCACACTCGACGCAGATGCCGTACGTGCCGGCCTCCAATCGCTCGAGGGCCTGGATCAGAAGCCCGAGCTTGACCTGCTCCCGCTCCCGCAGGTTCTTGGTGAGCCCCTGGTTCTGCAGGGAGTCGATGCGGGACAGCCGGCCGACGGCTGTCTGGTCCAGTTGGACCGGTCGCAAGGCCTCGTCCGTCACCTCCATGCTGCGTTCGAGCTTGGTGAGCTGACGGTCGAGCTCCTCCTGCAGGGCCTCGAGCTGATCCGCGGTGAGATGCGGGCTGTCGGGCGGGGTCATCGCGTGCACCGCCTACCAGACATGCGCGATCTCGGCGGTCACGATCGAGTCGAGGCCGGGATAGCGACGGTCGAGGAAGTCGTTCCCCGACTGCAAGATGGAGTCTTCCAAAGGCACGATGGCGTCTCCGTGCTCGGCGTTGAACCGCTCCGCGACGTCGAGCCCTTCCTCGACGATGCCGACCGGCGGGAAGCCCACGACCCCGTCACCCGCCCACTCGTCGAGAAACGTGTTGTCCACGAGGTTCATGAAGAGGACGAAATTCCGGGACCCGGGTCCGGCTCGGCCGAACGATACCGCGCCGCCCACGTTCGAGGCGCGCACGGGCTCGTCGGGAAGACGGCGATCGAACCAGACCGTGTCGCGCTCGGGACGGCCGCTGAAGCCGAACTGGACGTACTGGTCGTTCACGCGGTAGAACCTGGCGCCGTCGTAGAAGCCCGTCTGCACGAGCTCGTAGACCCGATCGACGGCGAGAGGAGACCACGCGCGGTGCATACGGATCCGGATCTCGCCGCCGCTCGTGTTCAGGGCGACCACGAATGAATCGGGAGCCTGGCCAGCGACCGAATCGTCCGCCTGTTCGGGCTCTCCGCCACAGGCGACGACCGAACCGGCACAGACAGCCACCAAGAGCACAGCCTTGGGAACCAGCGTAAGGGATGACACGTTGTAGGAGCTACCGGAAAAATGAGCCGGGGCAACGAGGAGGATGATCATAGCCTGTCCGCGAGTGCGTCGCATCCGCGCGGACCTCAGGAGTGCGTTGAAATGACCACCATCGACCAGTTCATCGGCCGGACTCCCCTCGTGCGCCTGCGTAGAGTCGTCGGCCCGGAGCACGGGGAGGTCTGGGTCAAGATGGAAGGGATGAACCCGGGCGGCTCCATCAAGGACCGTCCGGCCCTGGGCATGATCCTCGACGCGGAGCGCAAGGGGCTCCTCGAGCCGGGGGGCTGCATCGTGGAGCCCACGTCGGGGAACACCGGCATCGGTCTGGCGCAGGTCGCCGCCGCCCGGGGGTACAAGCTCAAGCTCTGCCTGCCGTCGTCGATGAGCATGGAGCGCAAGCAGACCTTGCTCGCCTACGGAGCCGAGCTGGTGCTGACCGATCCGGAGCTGCGCATGCTGGCCGCCATCGAGGTCGCGCAACGGATTCGGGACGAAACGGGCGCGTTCCTGCCGAACCAGTTCGAGAACCCGGCCAACCCGCAGGCACACTACGAGTCGACGGCTCCCGAGATCTGGTCGCAGATGGACGGCCGCATCGACGCGTTCGTCTACGGCAGCGGCACGGGCGGGACCATCTCCGGGGTCGGACGATTCCTGAAAGAGCGGCTCGACGATGTACTCGTGATCGCGGTCGAGCCGGGGCGGAGCGCTGTGCTTTCCGGAGAGGAACGCGGGCAGCACCAATTCCAGGGGATGGGTCCCGGATTCGTGCCTGCCAACCTCGACCGCACGGTCATCGACCGCGTCCAGAAGGCCTGGGAGGAAGACGCCTTCCCGATGGCGCGCAGGCTGGCGCGCGAGGAGGGGCTCTTCGTCGGGATGAGCAGCGGCGCCATCGTGTGGAGCGCCATCGAAGTCGCCCGGGAGCTCGGGCCCGGACATCGCGTCGTGTGCATCGCCCCGGACTCCGCGTCGCGGTACCTGACGACGGAGCTGTTCGGAAGCGACGAGAGCTCCGAGGACGAGGATGCCGGGCGGGCTTCCGAGGATGCTTCTCCGAGCGGATGACGCTTGGGGGGGCATATCCCGGCCGTCTGGTGCCCGACCGCGGACTTGTCGAGCTTTCGAAGGTGCGGCGGTGGGCCGCACGCCTTCGTCCCTATGCAAACCGAGGAACGACACCGTGGACAAGAAGACGCTGATCGACAAGCTGAACGAGGATCTTTCCGGCGAACTCTCCGCCATCATCCAGTACCTGACCTACGCGGCCAAGGCGAGTGGACCCTATCGCCCGCAGCTGGCCGAGTTCTTCCTGGCAGAGGTCACCGACGAGCAGGCACACGCCCAGTTCCTGGCCAACAAGATCGTGGCACTCGGAGGAGAGCCGACCACGAATCCCAGGACGGTCACGCCCGCGAACACCAACCACGAGATGCTGGAAGCCGTGCTCGAGGCGGAGTTGCGCGCGGTGGCGGACTACACGGAGCGTGCCCGCCAAGCCGACGCCTTCGGTGACAAGGGGCTCGCGGTGCAACTCGAGGACATGGTCCGCGACGAGAGCGGACACGCTGAGGAGACCGAGCGCATCCTGAAGGGCTGGCCGCTCTA
>JBBDSN010000062.1:0-8103 GCA_040904885.1 Gemmatimonadota bacterium
GCTCGTCTTACATTGGCCGCATTCTTACGATAACGTTCCGGTTCACGACCAGGGTCCTCGTCCGGGTATTCGATCACCGCACATGCAGTCGCCTTCCCCTTCGCATTGGCTCAGGGACGTCGCCGGTCATGCTGGCCTCGACCTCGACGTGCCCGCGCGTCTCGATCTCGTGACGCTCAGGAAAGCGTGGGGCCGTGTGGCCAAGGCGTGCGGGACCAGCGACGCGGAGTTCACGCGCCGCGCCGCCGGGCATTTCCGGATCGGCGTGGCGGACGTGAGCCAGCGCGATCCGCAGGCCGTTCGCCTGCTCCCCGAGTCCGTCGCGCGACGCTACGGGATCCTTCCGGTGGCGCTCACGGAACGCAACGTCGTGGTCGCCACCTCGGACCCGTCGAACCGGGCGGCGCAGCGGGCCATTGTGGATCACACCGGCCGGGAGCCGGTCCTCCTCATGGCCAGCCCGACGGCGGTCGCGCGCGCGCTCGAAGAAGCCTATTCGCCGAGGCAGGCGCCGGGTAACACACTGGAACAAATGGTCGCGGAAGTGGCAAGCACCGACTTCCAGGTGGTCACCTCGGACGGACGCGGCGCGTTCACCAGCTTCGAGCTCGAGGACCCGGCCGTGGTGCGCCTTTCGGACGTCATCCTCCAGCAGGGGGTGCGCTACCGGGCGACCGAGATCCACATCGAGCCCGGGCGGGAGAAGGGCAGAGTGCGGTATCGGATCGACGGGGTGCTCCAGCACGTGGTCGCGCTCCCGGCCACGGCACACCAGAGACTCGTGGCGCGGCTGAAGTATGCGGCCAAGGGCGCCGTGGGCCGGTCCGAGGACGGATTCATCGTGAACGCCGGGCCCGAGCTTTCCCGGGTCGCGCACCTCCTGGCGACGCCGACGCCCGACGGCGAGCTCGTCTCGATTCGGCTCGTGGCCCCCAACGAGGTGCCGACGCTCGAGAGCCTCGGATTCGATGGCGCCGAAGGCGAGAGCATCCGGCGGGTGCTCGAGCGCAACGATGGCCTGGTGCTCGTCACCGGCCCGGCCCGCTCCGGCACGACGAGCTTCGTCTACGCCAGCATGCTCGCCCTCAACCACAAGAGCGTCATCTCGCTCGAGGGGCGTGTGGAGTTGCACGTTCCCGGCGTGACGCAGATCCGCTACGACGCTTCCACCGGCACCTCGTTCGCCGAGACGTTGCAGGGTCTGCTGGACCGGGATCCCGACGTCGTGCACGCAGGGGAGATCCGCGACCTCGCCACCGCCCGCATCGCGCTCCGTACCGCTGTCACCGGTCGCAAGGTGCTCGCCACGGTGCACACCCCCGATGCGGTATCCGGCGTCCGCCGCCTGCGCGATCTCGGTCTCGCCGCGGGCCGACTCGCCGAATCGCTGCACGCCGTGATCTCGCTGCGACTGGTTCGGCGACTGTGCCCGAAGTGCGCAAAGCCCGTCGCGAGCGTGGACGATCTCCCGTCACGCGAGCGGAAGCTCGCCGGCATGCTCGGAGTCGTTCCGCCCAAGCGCGCCGTGGGTTGCCGGGCCTGTGCCGGCACGGGATACCGCGGACAACTCCCAGTCGCCGAGGTGCTCGTACTCACGCCCGGGCTCCGGACGCTTCTCACGGAAGACATGGAGGATGCCGACTTCGAGATCGCCGCGCGCATGGAGGGCATGCTGGACCTGGCCAGCGTGGCCCTCGACCACGTCGCCCGCGGGCAGACGACGGTGGAGGAAGTCGAGCGCGTGCTCGGCATCGTGCCGCCCCGGGAGGAGACCCCCGAGTCCGCCGGGCCCGTCCTTCTCGTCGAGGACGAAGCGCAGGACCGGCTCCTCATCGGATCCATCGTGCGGGATCTGGGATTCGAGGTCGTCGAGGCCGAGACCGGTGAGGCGGCCGTCGAGATGTTGGACAAGGACGAGCACGCGTTCTCGTTGGTCCTGCTCGACCTCATGCTCCCCGGAATCGACGGCCTCGAGGTGCTGCGGCGCATCCGCAAGTCCCTCAGCACCCAGTTCCTGCCCGTGGTGGTGCTCACGAGCTCGCCGGACCCCCGCAACGAGATCGAGCTCCTCGAGCAGGGCGCCGACGACTACATGCTCAAGCCCGTCTCGGTCGACCGCTTGCAGGCGCGGATGCGGGCCGTGTTGAGGCGGAGCGGAGTGCGAATCGCGCCGGTCCTGGCGGATGCCCCTGGCGGGAGAGCGACGACCCGCACGCCCGGCTAGGTTGGGGGCCATGGTACTTCGACCGATCACGCTGCTCCTGCTCGGCCTGTGTGGCGCGAGCGTCGGGCCTCTCGGCGCGCAGACCGTTGCGGCGCCCACCGACGTCCCTCTCGCCACATGCCCCATGGACGTCCCGCGGCCCACGTCGGCGGCCGGCGCCGCATCCGGGCCCCCTGAGCCCGCCTGGGATCTGCGCTGCATCGAGCTGATTCCGGCCGCAGCCGGCGGCGACGCCCGAGGCGTTGCTACGCTCGCCCGTCCGTCGTCGCCGTTCGGGGTCACGGTCACGCCCGAGGGGCGGCATGTGTACGCGTTGTCCGTACGGGCCGAGGGTCTGCCCGACCCGGAATCGCTCGGTCCGTACACGGTGTTCGTGGCGTGGGCGACCCCGCTGTCGCTCGATCCCGTGGTGCGGCTGGGCGAGGTGACCGGGGCTCCGGGCACGAGCGACCTCGGCACGGTGTCGTTCAGCCAATTCCTCGTGCTCGTGTCCGCGGAGGCGTCGGCGGACGTGACCGAGCGGGAAGGCCCGCTCGTGCTGCGCGGCCGATCACCCTCGTCGCTGATGGAGGCGCACGACCTGCTCGCGCTGGCGCCGTCGGCCGCGCAGGGGCGTGGCTCCGCCGACGCTCACGCCGGCCACGACCCGGCCGCGCCCGACTCCGGGTGGGCGATGCCGCCCGGGTATCCGGGCGTCGAGATGCTGCCGGGGATGATGGAGCTCATACCCGGCGTGTCTCCCCTGCGCCCGAGCGCGCCGGACGCCGCGGGGCCGCCGCCCATGGTCCGGCCCCGTGAGGTGGTGCGCCTCCCCGACGGGGGCACGCTCGACCTCACCGCGGGGTTCGTGCGCAAGCATGTGGCCGGTCGCGAGATCGAGATGCTCGCGTTCAACGGCCAGCATCCGGGGCCGCTCATTCAGGTGGAGGCGAACACCACGATCTTCGTCAACTTCACGAACGAGACGCCGTTCCCGACCGCGATCCACTGGCACGGCATCCGCCTCGACAACCCCTTCGACGGGGTGCCCGGCGTGACGCAGGAGGCCGTGCCACCCGGGGGGCGATTCCAATACCGGATCCACTTCCCGGACGAAGGCATCTACTGGTATCATCCGCATCACCGTGAGGACGTGCAGCAGGAGATGGGGCTGTACGGCAACCTGCGCGTCGATCCCCCCGACCCGGACGCCTGGAGTCCCGTGCACCGGGAGGAGGTCCTGATGCTCGACGACCTCCTCGTCGACGAGCGGGGCGTCGTGCCGTTCGGGGCAGAGGCCGCGACCCACGCGCTCATGGGTCGGTTCGGCACCATGCTTTTGGTCAACGGTGAGCCGAGCTATACGCTCCAGGCGCGGCCGGGCGAGGTGGTCCGGTTCTTCCTCACGAACGCGGCGAACACGCGCACCTTCAATCTCTCCTTCCAGCGGACGGATGACGGCGAGACGCTCCCCCTGAAGGTCGTCGCCACGGACGTGGGCCGCTTCGAGCACGAGCACCGGACGCAGAGCGTGGTGCTGGGGCCGGCCGAGCGCTACGTGGTGGACGTACGCTTCCCGGAGGCGGGCAGCTGGACGCTGGTGAACCACGTGCAGGGCATCAACCACCGGCGGGGCGCGTACCTCGAGGAGCGGACCGAGCTGGGCACCGTCACCCTCGCCGGTGAGCCGCCCGCACGGGACCTCACCGAGGCCTTCGAGGCGCTCCGCACGCACGACGACGTCGTGGCCGACATCGATGCGTTCCGGAGCCACTTCGACGATTCGGTCGCGCACGAGCTCGTGATGGAGTTGGAAGCGGATTCATTGCCGATGGCGATCGAGCAATCCATGGGCTACGACTGGGCCTACTTCAATCCGGTCGAGTGGACGGGGACCATGCCCATGATGAACTGGGTGATCTCGGCCGACGACGTGCGCTGGGTGCTCCGCGATGCCTCGACGGGGCGCGAGAACATGGACATCGACTGGCGCTTTCGCGTGGGCGACGTGGTCAAGATCCGGGTGCACAACGACCGTGGCTCCTTCCATGCCATGCAGCACCCGCTGCACATCCACGGGCAGCGTTTCCTGGTGTTGTCGCAGAACGGCATGCCGAACGAGCATCTCGCCTGGAAGGACACCGTGCTGTTGCCCGCGGGCTCGACGACCGACATTCTGCTCGAGTTGTCCAATCCCGGTCGCTGGATGGTGCACTGCCACATCGCCGAGCACCTCGAGGCCGGCATGAGGTTCGTCTTCGAAGTGGAGGGAGGGTCATGAGCACCACGAGCTTGCCGCGAACGAGGCACCAGGGGATGGCAGGCCGGGCCGTGATGCTGCTGGCTGCCGCGGTCCTGTCGCTCGGGGCCATGCCGGGGCCGGGGGCCAGCCAGGACCGGGTCTCCGAGGCGTTCCGGGATCTCGTGGCGGTCGACGCCCCCGTGGTCGCGCTGACCAACGTGAAGCTCTTCGACGGCACGGGTGCGGCCGCTCGCGCCGGCCAGACGGTCGTCATCGAAGGCGACCGCATCGTGGCCGTCGGCGCCAACGGCGACGTGCGCGTGCCAGCGGGAGCCGAGGTGCTCGACCTCGCCGGCCACACCGTGATCCCCGGCCTCGTCGGGCTGCACAACCACAGCTACTACACGGGCGGGAACGGGCGAGCCGCCCAGCTCTCGTTCAGCGGCTCGCGGCTGTATCTGGCGTCCGGGGTGACCACCATCCGGACCACTGGCGCCCGCTATCCCTACGAGGAGCTCAACCTGAAGCGCGACATCGAGGCGGGGCGCTCGGTCGGCCCGACCATGTTCACCACGGGTCCCTATCTCACCGGTGAGCAGGGACCCGTGAACATGACGCGCCTCGAAGGGCCGGAGCAGGCGCGGCGGGTCGTCCGCTACTGGTCGGAGGAGGGCGTCGACTGGTTCAAGGCGTACACCTGGATCAGCCGGGCCGAGCTCGGCGCAGCCATCGAGGAAGCGCACCGGCACGGGGTCAAGGTCACGGCCCACCTCTGTTCCGTCGGATACCGGGAGGCCGTGGCGCTCGGCATCGACAACCTCGAGCACGGCCTGTTCGCCAACAGCGAGTACGACCCGGCTAAGGAGCCGGACCAGTGCCCCTCCGGGTTCCGCAGCGACTACGCCAACCTCGACGTGAACGGACCCGAGGTGCAGGCCACGTTCCGCGCGATGATCGACAACGACGTGCCCATGACCTCGACGCTGGTCGTCTACGAGATCTCCGTGGCCGGACGCGCGCCGATCGAGGAGAGGGTCTACGAGATCCTCGCGCCCGAGATCGCGGCCGAGGTACGCGAGATCGCCGAAGACCGCCGGGCCGGGCGGGGTGCCATCGATCCGGCCGTCTATCAGAAGGCGCTCGAGTACGAGCGGGCGTTCGTCGAGGCCGGGGGCGTGCTGGGAGCCGGCGTCGACCCGACCGGGTACGGCGCCGCACCTCCGGGCTTCGGCGACCAACGCAACTACGAGTTGCTCCTCGAAGCCGGATTCACCCCCGCCCAGGTCGTGCAGATCATGAGCGCGAATGGCGCCAAGGTGCTCGGGATCGACGACGAGGTGGGCACCGTCGAGGTCGGCAAGGTCGCGGACCTGGTGGTGATCCGCGGCGACATCGAGTCGGCGGGGCATATCCGCGACACACACATCGTCTTCCGGCACGGCGTGGGTTGGGATGCGCCCGCGCTCATCGAGACGGTGAGGGGATTGGTGGGCATCCGGTAGGGGTGCGGACGATGACTTGCGGCGAGCCCTTTGCCCGGCCTGCGTGGCGCGATACCCTGAGTGCTCACCGTGTCCCATATCCCTGGAGAGGCCCACCGTGTCCCCACTCCCCATGGCGCGTCGTCTTGCCCTCACCGCAGCGGCCATCCTCGCGCTGGCTTCGCTGCCGTCGCTGTCCGCCGAGGCCGGCGCTCAGGCTCCCGAGGCGCTCCGCACGCACGCCGAGCGCACCGATTTCAGCGAGCTCACGCCTCACGACGAGGTCGTGCGCTTCTACCATGAGCTGACCCGCCTCTCGCCCGACGCGCGGCTTCGCGAGATCGGGAAGAGCCGGGAAGGTCGCCCCATTCTCGGCGTGACCCTGTCCAGGCCCGCGGTGACCGAGCCCTGGGAGGCGCACGCGTCCGGCAAGCCGATCATCTTCATCGGCGCGCAGGTCCACGGGAACGAGCCCGCCGGTAAGGAAGGACTCATGCTCTTCGCACGGGATCTGGCGTTCGGGAACGCCCAGGACCTGCTGGACGGAGGCGTGTTCGTCCTCGTGCCCCAGATCAATCCCGACGCGGCCGAGGCTGACGAGAGCGGGACCCGAACGAACCCGGCCGGCTACAACGTGAACCGCGACTATGCGCGCCTCGTGAACCCCGAGACGAGGGCCGTGGTCGAAGAGATGCTCACGCCCTGGCGTCCGCACGTGGCCGTGGACGCGCACGAGCTCGCCGGCGCACATGCCTACGACTTCTACGCGCTCCACCCCAGTCATCTGTCGACGCCGACGGCCGTGCGCGAGATGGCCGCAGGACCCGCCACGGACGCCGTGCGCAACGCCATCGAGGGAGCCGGATACGGATACTTCCCCTACCACCTGCTGCCCTCCGACCCGACCACCATCCCGGAGGTCGGGATCTTCGGCGCGGGGTACGGGGTGCGCATCCTGCGGAGCTACGGCGGCGTGCGTGGGGCCGTGAGCCTGCTCTTCGAGAGCCGCCGGGACGAAGACCCGACCCAGCGCATCGAGGAGCGCGCGCTTTGGCATCACCTGGCCATGGAAGGCGTCTCCCGTTGGGCGGTCGAGAACGGCGCGGCCGTCATCGCGGCCGTCGAGGAAGGCCGGGCCGAGAACGAGCGGCTCGGGAGCCGTTGGGACCCCGCCGACACCATCGTCGTGCGGGCGGAACTCCAGGCAGGGGAGCCGGTCGCCTACCGCTCCCCCGAGATGCGCCGCCGCCCCGACGGCCAGGGCTATGAGCCGACCGGCCGCGTTCTCGAGCTCGAGGTGCCGTTCCAGAACCGGATCGTCGGCGTGGTGACCCGGCCGCGTCCCGTGGGCTACATCATCGAGGCCCATCGTGGAGACCTGGCGGAAAAGCTCGTTCAGCACGGCCTCCAGGTGGAACGGGTCGACGGTCCCCTCAGTCTGCCCGTCGAGAGCTTCCGGGTCGATTCCGTGGAGGTGGCTTCCTCGCCCGCCGAGGGATACTACCAGCGGTCCGTGTGGACGTCGCTCGATCTACGGGACGTGACGCTGCCCCGCGGCGGCTATCTCGTCCGGGCCAGTCAGCCCATGGCCGGCCTCGCGTTCGCGCTCCTCGAGCCGGAGGACATCGATTCGTTCGCGAGCGACGGGCTCTACGATGCGGAGATACGGGTCGGAGGCTTCCTTCCCGTGCATCGACTCCGGGAGTTGCCGGCAGTGACCAGCGTGGTATTGTCGCCATAAGGGACCGCGCGCGACCATTTCCGGCTATGCCGGCGGACATGTCGAGGATCCCAGCTACGAAGAAGTGACCTCCGGAAGGACCGGACACCGGGCGGCCGTCATGATCCGCTCAGGTACGAGTTCTATCGCTGGAGCTGCGGCCGGGACGCTCGTCTCCAGGAGCTCTGGGGGACCGGAGGCTAAGGCTTCGCATTTTGTGGATGTGGAAGCTGGAGTCACCCGCGTCGAGGCGAGCAGCGTCAATGGACTGCGGGCGATCACGGTCGAGGTCGATCTGCTCAACCACAAGCCCATGACCCGGGGCGCTAGATCGCCTTCTCCAGGGCGATCATCGCCTTACGTAGCTCCGATTCGACGGTGCGGAGGCGGGTCACGTCTCGAAACACGACGGACGCACCGATGATCTCCCCGCTGTCGTCCCGGACCGGGCGGCCTG
>JBBDSN010000063.1:0-8102 GCA_040904885.1 Gemmatimonadota bacterium
CGATGAAGATGGCCATCGGTTACGCCTTCCCTGCCAGCTCGACCGCCTTCTCGACGACGTCGTCCATGGACGTGTACGCGGAGAAGCCTTGGTCGGCGAGGATCTTGAGTGCGAGTTCTTCGTTCGTGCCGGTCAGACGGATCACGATCGGGATTTTGATGTCGATGCGCTTCATGGCTGCGACGATGCCGTTCGCGACATCGTCGCAGCGGGTGATGCCGCCGAAGATATTGAAGAGGATCACCTTCACGTTCGGATCGGAGGTGATGATCTCGAGCGCGGACACGACCTTGTCCGGGTTCGAGGAACCTCCGATGTCCAGGAAGTTGGCCGGCTCCCCACCGTAGTATTTCACCAGATCCATCGTGGCCATGGCGAGGCCCGCTCCGTTCACGCAGCAGCCGACGTTGCCATCGAGCTTGACGTACGAGAGGCCGGCTTCACGCGCCTTCGTCTCGGAGGGTGGCTCGGAGGACGTGTCGCGCATCTCCGCCACGTTCGGCCGACGGAACAGCTCGTTCTCGTCGATGCTCACCTTCGCGTCGATCGCCTTGACCTCACCCGACGGCGTCGTGATGAGCGGGTTGATCTCCGCCATGGAGGCACCCGAGTTCACGAAGGCGTCGTAGAGCTGGCTCACGATCTTGCTGGTCTGCTTGATCAGCGCCGGATCGTCGTAGAGCGTGTTGGCGAGCCAAAGCGCCTGGTGCGGCAGGACTCCGTATCGAGGATCGACGGGGAAGGTGCGAATCGCGTCCGGATTGTTGTGCGCCACGTCCTCGATGTCCACACCGCCCTCGGCCGAAAGCATGAACATGGCCGACTGCGTCTTGCGGTCGACGAGGACCCCGAGATAGGCCTCGGTCTCGATGTCTTCGGCCGGCGTCACGATGACCTTGTGGACCGTGAGCCCGTTGATCTCCATGCCGAGGATGTCCTCGGCGTACTTGCGGGCTTCGGCCGGCGTCTTGGCCAACTTCACGCCGCCGGCCTTACCGCGGCCGCCGGAGTGGACCTGGGCCTTCACGACGACCATGCCGCCGAACTTCTCGGCGATGGCTTCGGCGTCTGCCGGAGACGTGGCGACTTCGTCGGGGGGAACCGGCACGCCGGCCGCCCTGAAGAGTTGCTTCGCCTGATACTCGTGGATGTCCATGCGCTCTCGGATACTTGGATCGAAGAGGGGGTGGCCGGAGACTCCTGGGGAGCCGCAGCACCGGGGAAAAGTCGCTAGAAGCTACCAGGGGCTCCCAGGTCGATCAACGGCGCACGGTCACGCGCCGGGGCCACGCAGGCCCTCGAGGAACGACCGCAGCTCGGCGAGAGCCTCTCCGAAGCCTTCCCAGTCGCCCTCGCGCAAGCTCGTGTCCGCTCGCTCGAGGAGGCGCAGCGCCTCCTCGGGCCAGACCTCCGTCGGGCTCGCGGGCGGCAGCGCCGTCTGGTCTTCGGGAGTGTCGAGCCCCGGTGCGGGCCACTGGCCCGCGAGGAAGGAGATCGCGTCGCCGAGCTGCTCGGTCATGACGATCCGCTGGCCGTCGCTCACCAGGAACCTCCTGAGCTCGGGGATGGCGTCCGACTCGGCCGCGAGGAAGACCGGCTCCATGTAGAGCATACGCCCGTCGACGGGCAGCAGGTGGAGGTGCCCCGTCCAGACCTCGCTGCCCCCGCTCCGCCACAGGGCGAACTGCTGGGAGATGGTGGGGTCCTGTTCCGCGAGCGCTTCGATCTGCCGCGGGCCCGGCACCTGGTCTTCGACCGGCACGTCGAGCAGATCGAGCTCGGGGACCCCGAGGGGGTCGGTTCGGCCGGCCAGGATGCCGGTCAGGTTGGGACGGCCGCGGGGCACGAAGACAGCGGTCAGATTGAAGCGGGGCGTCGCGTCTCCGGGAAAGCGATAGTAGCCGTACTCGGGTACATACCGTCCGGGTGAGGTGCTCTGCGCCTGCTCCTGGGCCTCGGACCAGACATCCTGCTGGCCGTGGAAGTCGGCGGCGGTCTCCTGGTGGTACTGGAGGAGCACGCGCGCCTGGACGTCGAGCAGCGCGCTCGCGTACCGCACGTGATGGCGGACGGATTCGGGCATCTCTTCGATCGGACGGAAGAGCCCCGGAAACGCTACCGTGTACGCATCAGCGAGGGGATCCTCGATCGGCACGCGGTAGAACGCCATGGCTCCGGTGAGCGCATCGACGGTCACCTTGACCGAGTTGCGGGTATAGGTCACCTGCGACCGGAACGTGCCGAATTCGTGCACCGACGACAGGGGGAACGCCCTCGTACCGGTGAAGCCCTCGAGGACCCACACGAGCCGGCCGTCCGCGACCACCGCGTGCGGCATCTCCGGGAACCTCAGGAACGGCGCAACGGCCTGGACGCGCTCGTGGACCTGGCGGCGGTAGATGAGGCGGGTGCGATCGGAGAGATCCGAGGCGAAGAAAAGGTTCGCGTCCCTGAACTGCCAGGCGAGCAACGCGGTCCGCACCCGGGAGCTCAAGACGATGCCGGCCGGGAGATCGGCCGCGGCGGGGCCGTCCGGGGGAACGGAGTCCGGGTCGAGCAACGCGTAGAGCTGGGGTCGGGATCCGAAATAGACCTCCGGTCGGTCGAGACGGAGATCCGGGAAGTCTTCGGCGCTCGCCGTGCGCTCCGGAGGGATCCCGGAGATGAGCATGTCGGGACGTCCCTGGGGTGACATCGAGGCTGCCCGGCTCACGGCGGCGCCCAACCCCCGGATGTAGATGTCCCGAAGGTGCCGGTTCTGCCAGTTCGGATCCTGGATTCCGGACGGATCGAGCTCTCGGACGGAGACGGCGACCACCTGTGGGCCGTCGGCGCTGGGGTATCGATCGAAGGTGACTTCGGAGAAATCGTAGTAGGGAAAGCGCGCCTCGAGCGAACGATACGTCTGCATCAAGGTGCTGCGGTTCCACACGGGCAGCCCGGCGAATCCCTCCGTGGCGGGTCCGACGCGCACAGGGTTGGAGGGCTCGTAGGCGAAGCGCGTGCGTTCGAGCGCGTCCAGTCCGAAGCCGATGCGGGTGAATCGGAGATTGTCCTCGATGTGGGGCGTCTCGCGGGCGAGCTCGTTCGGCTCGACCTGGAATCGCTGCACGATCGCCGGATACACCTGCGTGATCACGATACCCCCGACGAATACCGAGGCCAGGGCCACCACGATCGGGAGCGCGCGGTTCTTCCATGCGCCCCAGAACACCCCCCCCGCCGAAGCGACGGCGATGACCACCAGGGTCTGAAGGGCCGGCAAGCGCGCCTCGGCGTCGGCGAACCCGAAGATGCCCTGGACTTCAGAGTTGCCGTCGAGCAGGAGCAGCGCTCGGCCGAGCCAGATGCGACCGGCCACCAGCAGCAGGAAGATGGCCACCAGGACGCCGAGGTGGACCCGGGGCAGGTCCTGGACGACGATGTTTCCACGAGCCCAACGCACGGCCCCGGTGGTCGCGTACGCGGCGGTGACGAGCGTGAAGATGAGGAACGTCACGACCAGGCCGAACGTGATGGCGCTGGCCAGGACCGGGAGCTGGAACACGTAGAAACCGACGTCGCGGCCCAGCACGGGCTCCACGAGGTCCCAGGGTCCGGCGCCCAGCATCGCCGCCACCTGGATGCCGAGATTGGCGGGAACCGCAGCGCCGAACCAGAGGCCGAGCAGGAGCGACGCGACGAAGATTCCGCCCGCGACGTAGGCGGCGGGGAGTTTCTCCGAGATCTCGATGTTCCCGAAACGACGGCGGATCTGGATACCGCCCAGGCTGACGGCCGCGATCTTCAGGTTCAGGAACACCAACGCCATCACGGCCAGGCATGCGGCAGCGCGGAGGCCCCAGCTCCAAGCGATTCGGCGCCAGAACACGGATGCGTACCCCGCGCTCTGTTGCCACAGGATCTCGGCGTACACCGCGGTCGCGGCTTGCCCGAGAAGCAGGACGACGCCCAAGGCCAGCAGAAGGGCGACGGCGAGCCGACCGCCCTCGAGTGATCTCAGGAAGTGCCGTAGCGTGCTCACGCTACGGTAACGAGACCCCTCGGGTCTCGAGCCAGCCTCCGACCTCGGCGCGGATCTCGTCGAGCCGTTCCTGCGAACGAGCCTCGAAGCGGGCGACGATCACGGGCTGCGTGTTGGATGTTCGCAGGAGCGCCCAGCCGTCGCCGAACAGCACCCGGGCACCGTCGACATCGATGACGTCATGGGATGTCTTGAAGTGTGCCACGGCTTCCTCGACAATGCGCCACTTGTCCTCTTCAGTGACCTCGATCCGGATCTCGGGCGTGGAGACGTACTGCGGGAACGCCGCGACCTGCTCTGCGATCGTGCGATCGGAGCGTGCCACGAGGTCGACCAGGCGGCAGGCGTCATACAGCGCGTCGTCGAAACCCAGGTAGTCGTCCGCGATCATGATGTGGCCGGAGAGCTCTCCGGCGATGCGCGCGCCGGTCTCCTTCATCTTGCGCTTGATGAGCGAGTGCCCGGTCTGCCACATGATGGGCTCGCCTCCGGCGGCGGCGTAGACCTCCGGGAGCGCCTGAGAGCACTTCACGTCGAAGACGAGCTTCTCGCCCGGACCACGGCGCTTCAGAATATCCAGACCGTAGATCAGCAACAGGATGTCTCCGCGCACGATATTGCCGTCGCCGTCCACGACGCCGATGCGATCGGCGTCTCCGTCGAACGCGACACCGAGCTCGAGCTTCTGTTCGCGCACGACGCGGATGAGCTCTTCGAGGTTCTCGTCGACCGTGGGATCGGGGTGGTGGTTCGGAAAGGTCGGATCCGAGTCGCAGAAGAGGGGCGTGACCTCCGCGCCGAGCGCGGTGAGCAGCCGTTCCGCGACGAGCGAGCCCGTACCGTTCCCGCAGTCCACCGCGACCCGGACCGGCCGGGCGAGGTCGAAGCGGCCGATGATGTCTTCGATGTAGCGCTCGAGGACATCGACGCGCTCGTACTCCCCCGCCCCGCTGGCGAGGTCGTTCTCTTCGATCCGGTCACGCAGCCCGGTGATGGCGTCGCCGTAGAGCGAGGCGCCGCGCACGGTCATCTTGATCCCGTTCCATTCGGGCGGGTTGTGCGATCCGGTGATGACGACCGAGGCGTCCGTGCCCAGCATCTTCTCCGCCCAGTATACGAGCGGCGTGGGCGCCGTCCCCAGGTCCGTGACGTTCGATCCGGCGGCCCGTAGACCCCGGACGAGGGCGGCCGTGAGATCCGGCGACGAGTCGCGGTTGTCGTATCCGACTGCCACGCTGGGCTTGTCCAGCCCGGTCTCCGACCGCACATGAGAGCCGAACGCCCGTCCGACGGATTCCGCCACGTCCGTGTCGAGGTCTTTCCCGACGATGCCCCGGATGTCGTACTGTCTGAAGATGTGACTGAACATTGGCCTTCTACGTGACGGGAAGATGGGGTCTTTGCTATAGCCCAAAGCCGAGGGCCGTGCCCCCGAAGTTGCCGAGCCCCACGACGCTCGCACGAGCGAAGTCGAGCGCCGCCCCGGGAAAGATTCCGGTGTAGACGATGAGCGCGACGCAGGTGACGAGCGCAGCGTACATGGGGAGCGGGATGTTGATCCCGGCGTGATCGTTGTCCGGTGCCGCGGGCTTCATCCACATGAACCATGCGACGCGTAGGTAATACCAGTACGACGCGATGGTCGTGAGCACCAGGATGACGGCGAGGGTCCAGAGCTCGGCGTCGGCCGCTCCCTGCAACAGGTAGATCTTCCCCATGAAGCCGCCCGTGCCGGGAAATCCGGCCAGCGACAGCAGGAAGATCGTCAGGAACACGCCCAGCACGGGCTGTGCCCAACCGAAGCCGCCGTAGTCCTCGACGTGGAGACGCTCCTCCGAATGGTGCGAGACGCCGATGACGATGGCGAACGCGCCGATGTTCATCAGGGTGTAGACCAACAGATAGAACAGGAGCCCCGCGGCCGCGGTCTCGTTGGCCGCGGTGATGGCCACGAGCAGATAGCCGGCGTGCGCGATGCTCGAGTACGCCAACATGCGCTTCACGTTCGACTGCACGAGCGCGATCAGGTTGGCGACGACCATGGTGATCGCGGCGAGCCACCACACGATGCTGGCCCACGAGTCGTAGACCCCCTCGAACGCGACCACGAAAATCCGGAGGAACGCGACGAACGCGGCGGCCTTCACGGCGGCGGCCATGAACGCGGTCACCGGCGCGGGGGCTCCCTCGTAGACATCGGGCGTCCACATGTGGAACGGGACGGCCGACACCTTGAAGCCGAATCCGATCACGAGCATCGCGATGCCGATCGTGAGCAAGCCGGCCGAGTAGCTTCCCTCGGCGATGGCCGTCGACACCACCGCGATGTTCGTGCTTCCCGTGGCCCCGTACACGAGTGCGATCCCGTAGAGGAAGAAGCCCGTGGAGAACGCGCCGAGGAGGAAGTACTTGAGCCCCGCTTCCGCGGACTTCCGGTCCCGGCGATTGAACGCCGTGAGTGCGTAGACGGCGATCGACATGACCTCGAGGCCGAGGAACACCACGATCAGGTCTCGCGCGGCGGCCATGAACATCATGCCGGCCGTGGCGAAGAGGATAAGCGCGTAGAACTCACCCGCCTGCAGCTTCTGCCGGTATACGTAGCCCAGCGAGATGAGGATCGAGAGCGCCGCGCCCAACAGGAAGATCCAGTTGGCGAACAGCCGGAAGCCGTCGATGGCGATCATCGAGTCGACGCCGACCTCGGTGACGCCGTAGAGCCAACCGTTCACGGCGGCCGCGGCGAGGAGGCCCATCAGGGCGATCCACCCCAGGTCGTTGCTCGGAGCGAAGGAGGCGTCGCCCCCTTCGGCTCTCGCGGCACGGCCGTGCCTACCGGAGACTCCGGCTATGAGCACCACCATTCCCGCGATGCAGAGCACGATCTCGGGAAGGAGTGCCCACCAGTAGTGGAGCGATCTGCTGAAGTCGAGAGTCATCGTTGCTTTCGCTATTCGCCGGTGACGACGACTTCGTCGTCGGAGTCTTGTGAGAGCGCGGGCTTGGCCTGCTCGACCCGCTCGATCACCGCACGAACGCTCGGTTCCATGCGCTCGAGGATGGGGGTCGGATGCCACCCGATCAGGATCATGAGCGCCACCAGCGGGGAGAGCACGGCGATCTCCCGGCCGGAGAGGTCCTTCACTTCCCTGTTCTCCGGCTTGTCGAGGGCGTTGAAGAAGATCTTCTGCACCATCGGAAGCATGTAGTACGCCGCGAAGATCACACCGAGGGTCGCGACGATCGCGATGATGGGGTGCGTCTCGAACGTTCCGAGCAGCGCCAGGAACTCACCCACGAAGCCGCTCGTGCCTGGGAGCCCGATGGACGTCAGCGCGGTGATCACGAACGCGGTCGCGAGCCACGGCGCGACCCGTCCGAGACCGCCGAAGTCTTCGATGACCCGGGTGTGCCGACGCTCGTAGAGCATGCCGAGCAACAGGAACAGCGCGCCCGTGCTGATGCCGTGGGAGATCATGACGACCAGCCCACCCTGGATGCCGTTGACCGTGAGCGCGAAGACGCCGAGCACCACGAATCCCATGTGCGCCACGGACGTATAGGCGACCAGCTTCTTCGCGTCGGGTTGGACCGCCGCGACCCATGCGGTATACAGGATACCGATGGTTCCGAGCACCAGCATGATCGTTACGACGGTGGGGTGCTGAGCCGCGACCGGGAACATCGGCAGCAGGAACCGGAGGAAGCCGTACGTGCCCATTTTCAGCAGCACGGCGGCCAGGATGACCGAGCCGGGGGTGGGCGCCTCGACGTGCGCGTCGGGGAGCCAGGTATGCAGGGGGAAGACCGGCACCTTCACGCTGAACGCGAGCGCGAACGCCGCGAACAGCCAGAGTTGCTCGGTCCCGGTGAGCGGCACCTGAAGCAGGTCGGCGTACGCGAACGTCGGCACGCCGAGGAAGAGCTTCGCCTTGAAGAACAGGTACAGGATCCCGACCAGCATCAGCAGCGAGCCGAACGCGGTGTACAGGAAGAACTTGATCGCCGCGTAGATCCTGCGCTCGCCCCCCCAGATGCCCACGATGAAGTACATCGGGACCAGGGTGAGCTCGAAGAA
>JBBDSN010000064.1:0-1348 GCA_040904885.1 Gemmatimonadota bacterium
TTACAGTCTGCCCCGTTTGACCGCTTCGGTACCCCACCTTCACGTGCTCCCGAACCGATCGTGCCGGGGCACCCGCCCATGTCCGCCACCGGGCCCGAAGCCTGAGTGCGGAAAACAACCGCCTCCAGCGAGCCTGGGGCGGCCTTTCTGAACGAGCTTTGGAAGGTAATCGGTGGGCCTGGGGGCGTAAAGGGCCGAACCCGGCTCGATTGTTGGCTCGCTAAAGCTCGTTGCTCAACGACACGAATTTGAAGCGGCCCTGGTGCTCGAGCACGGAACCGAACAGCCGCAAATCCACGACATCTTCGGTCTCTCCGGGCACGCGCACGAAGCAATCCTCCCAGATCCGGATCGGACCCGACTGCAGAGGCTCGCCTTCGCACCGGTAGCCCCTGGGGTCGAGGGTGCGCTCCTCGAGTTGCCGGAACAGACGTGTGAGGCTCCGGCTTTGCGTGTTCTGTATCTGGATCCAGAGGATCTCGGGTGGGAGCTCATACGGGGGCTTCGCGAAGGTCGAATACGGATAGTAGAGGAACGCATATTCGGCCTGGTCTAGGGTGAGGTCGGCCAGCGCCTCCGCGTCCCGAGCCCGTACCGCGGACAGGAACGCTTCCACGAGCCCGTCTCGGCTCGAAGCCCCGCCACTGAACGTCGTCGGCGTATCCGCGACCATGCTCTGGAACCGACGGATCTGTTCCTCGATGGGAAAGATGCTGTCCACGACCTTTCCCGACTCGGCCACGGCATCCTCCAGCGACTCGTCGCCCGCATGGCACGCGGCCAAAGGGATCAGACCGATGGTGAGGATGAGCAACGTCAGTCGTAACATCGTCCGAGCTCCGCTCCTTGATGCGAGTTCGCAGAAAGATAAAAGAGGAGGCCGGCACCCGTTGGGGCACCGGCCTCCCTGTCCAGTGATCTTCTACCGGTGGGTTACCGGGCTCAGTTCAACGCCAGGTTCGTCCAGAGCTCCCACCACTTCGGACCGTCCGGGTCCGCAGCCCCGCGGTACGCGGTGCCGGTCACGAAGGTTCCGGCCTTGGTGGCCAGGTCGCCGGTGAAGGTCTCCAGGCCGCCGGTCGCGATGGGTGAACCCGTTGCCGGCGACCAGTCGAGCTGGCTCTCCAGCGTCGGCGCGAACGGGAGGAGCGTGAACAGATCCGCCGCCACCTCGGTGCCTTCCTCGATGTCGTTGGCCGCGAGGTCGACCGAGCCCTGAACCGTCGTTCCGGTCTGCGGCAGGAAGGTGACCGTGTTGTCCGTCACGAAGAGGTTTCGCAGCACGAGGTCATCGTCCGCCACCCGGTCCAGCGTGGACTGGTCGCGGAGCGAGATGGCCGCGTTCTCG
>JBBDSN010000065.1:0-1341 GCA_040904885.1 Gemmatimonadota bacterium
GGGCTCGCCACGGCCCCGGTGATGGACATCCAGAGCGTGCCCAGCTCCGGGTGCACACCGGACCGGAGGTGGGCCACCTGCCCGTAGCCCGAACCGTCGTTCGACCAACGGGGGTCGCGCACCAGCGCCAACATGTCCGGCAACGACACCGGCGCCATCCTCCGGATCTCGTCTTCGAGCAACGGCGGGTAGCGGAAGAGGTTGTGGGGATCGTCCTGCGAGGGATCGCTGGGGAATGGCCGCCCGTAGACCCGGTGGAGGTTGAAGGGCTCGTCGCCGGCGGGATCCCACCACCCCTGCTCCACGGCGTAACGCACCAGATTCGCCGAGCCCATGAAGTCGGGCGAGTCCTCGAAGTCCACGGGGAAGTCACCGATGTATCCCGGGTAGGATACACGCACATCGTCCGGCCCCAGGCGTTCGGCGGCCCAGAGTCCCTGGCCACCGGCGTAGTCGATGAGCACCCAGCCTTCTTCGGCGTCGGCGAAGAGATGCGAGTTGCCCCCGTAGGTGGCGTATCCGTGCTCGTCGATGAGGCGCCCCACGATCTCGGCGGCTTCCCGGGCCGTGCCAGCCCGCTCCATGGCGATGCGGGATAGGTCGCTGTAGTTGAGACCCGTCTGCGGCGTGGGCGTCGCGTCCACCAGCTCCTGGCGTGAGGGGGACCACACGTCCCGCGCGGCCACATGACGCTCGTTCAGCCCCCCGTTGGTGAGCGGCGGCGGAAAGCCGGCGAACTCCGAGTAGTTCGTGGTGATGAACCGGAGCGTCCCCCTCACCTGGGGAATCCGGAAGCGCCGGCCGGGAATGCGCGCCTCCTCCGTGATGCCCACCTCCATGGTCGTGCCGGGCGGGAAGGTCCGGGCGGGGGTGATCTCGTACCAGTGGCTCGAGGGCTCGTGCCCGAAGCCGCCCAACAATACCGAGCCGTCTTCGGTGAGGTTCCGGCCCACGTAGAAGGCGATGCTCTTGGCGGGCATGGGCTCGGCCGCGGCCGGCATGGGACCAGGGAGGGGATCCCGTCCCGGGATCATGAGCACGCAAAGCACTGCGAGAGCCGCTGTTCCAGCAATCAGTAGGGATCGTCCGGAGCGCGCGAACACCATGAACATCTCCTCGTCTCGAATCACATCAGACCTGTGCATGAGGGTCAAAGTAGGAAGAAATGCGGCGGCGCGCTCGTCGTGCGGGGATCGTTTGCACGACCCGTATCTTCGGTTTATGTTCGGGTTCGTCGGTACTCGTCCGATCTTCCCGCAACAGGAGTGTCCCGTACGGCCATGTCGCAGTCCCGCATGAGCGCGCAACGTGTTCCCACCCACCTGAACGAGCGAGGGTGGG
>JBBDSN010000066.1:0-7994 GCA_040904885.1 Gemmatimonadota bacterium
TCCTTCACGTAGCGGTCGGCCAGCTCGCTCACATGCACGAGGCCGTCCTGGTGCACCCCGATATCCACGAATGCGCCGAAGGCCGTGACGTTGGTGACGATACCGGGCAGCACCATGCCGACGGACAGGTCGTCCATCGAGTGGACGTCGGCGAAGGAGAACGCCTCGAACTCGGGGCGGGGGTCGCGGCCCGGGCGCGCGAGCTCCGCGAGGATGTCGTCCAGGGTGGGGCGGCCCACGTCGTCTCCGACGTAGCGCTCGGGGTCCACGCGGCTGCGGCGCGCCCCGTCGGTGAGCAGGTCCTGGACCGAGCATCCCTGATCCTTCGCCATGGCTTCGACCAGACCGTAGCGCTCCGGATGGACGGCGCTCCCGTCCAGCGGATGGGCCCCGTCGGAGATCCGTAGGAAACCCGCCGCCTGCTCGAACGCCTTCGCTCCGAGGCGGGGCACCTTCAGCAGGTCCTTGCGGGTCCGGAAGGCCCGGTTCTCGTCTCGCCACTGCACGATGTTCTTCGCCAGGGCGGGTCCCAGGCCGGCCACGTAGGTGAGCAGGGAGGGGCTGGCGGAGTTGAGCTCCACGCCCACCGCGTTCACGCAGCTCACCACGGTGTCGTCCAGCGCCGACTTCAACTCGGACGGGTCGACGTCGTGCTGGTACTGTCCGACGCCGATGGATTTGGGGTCGATCTTCACCAACTCGGCGAGCGGGTCCTGGAGGCGGCGTCCGATCGAGACGGCCCCGCGGACCGTCAGGTCGTGCTCGGGGAGCTCTTCACGGGCCACTTCGCTGGCGCTGTAGATGGACGCGCCGGCTTCGTCGACCATGATCACGGGGATGCCGAGCCCCAGATCCTGGAGGAACGCCTCGGTCTCCCGCCCCGCCGTTCCGTTGCCGACGGCGAACGCCTCGGGAGAGAACCTGCCGACGAGGTCCCGGACGACCCGCTCGGCTTCCTTGCGTCCGCTCGCGCCGAGGGTCGGAAAGAGGGTGGTGTTGTGCAGGAGCGCGCCCTGGGCGTCGAGCGCGACCACCTTGCAGCCGGTCCGGAAGCCCGGGTCGATGGCGATGAGCCGTTTGCCGCGGAAGGGGGCGGCCATGAGGAGCTCGCGCAGGTTCGTGACGAAGATCTGGATGGCGTCCTTGTCCGCTCGGGCCTTGGCGTCGTTCAGCGCTTCCCGCTCGAGGCTGGGTAGAAGGAGGCGCCGGTATGCGTCTTCGAGCGCGAGGTCGACCTGTTCGGTCGCGAAGCCCCGGCCACGCAGGTAGCGCCGCCTCAGTCGCACGAGCGCGTCGGCCTCGTCGGGCCTCGCCTGAACCCGAAGAAAGCCTTCGTTGCTCCCCCGGAGGACAGCGAGAATGCGGTGGGAAGGCACCTTGGCGAGGGGCTCCGACCACGCGAAGTAATTCCTGAATTTCGTGGCGTCCGCCTGTTTCTTCTTCACCACCGTCGATGACAGCTGGGCCCGCTCGGCGAACAGGGTACGCAGCTCGCGGCGCACCTCCGGGTTCTCGCTGACGTCCTCCGCGATGATGTCCCGGGCGCCCGCGAGAGCCTCGTCCCGGTCCCCGTGGGGCGTGACGTCGATCCGGGCTCCGGTCTGCGCCAGGAGCTCTTCGGCGAGCGGCTCGAGGCCCGCCTCGCGCGCGGCCATCGCGCGCGTGCGCCGCTTCGGCCGGTGGGGCCGGTAGATGTCCTCGAGCGTGGTCAGGTCCGCGGCCGCCGCCACTTCGGCGCGGAGGTCGTCGTCCAGAAGGCCGCGTTCCGAGAGGGATGCGACGATCGCGTCGCGACGCTTGTCGAGCTCGGCGAGCTGCGACATGCGGTCGCGGACGGCCGCGATCGCCACCTCGTCGAGCGATCCGGTGGCCTCCTTCCGGTAGCGCGCGATGAACGGCACGGTGGCGCCGCCCGCGAGCAGCTCGGCGGCGGCCCGCACCTGAGGTACCCGCACCCCCAACTCCCCCGCGATCAGAGACGCGTGACTCAACCGCCCAGCTCCTCTGTCCGCAGCTCGTACGTGGCGACGCTCTCGACCTCCATCTCGTCCCGCAGCACGCCGAGCACGCGTCCGTCTCGAACGTCGAGCACGTGGAAGCCGGCGGGCAGATCGACCCGGCCGAGCCAGGTGCCGTCGGGGGCGATCACGTCGTAGGCCGGGACGCCCCGCATGGTCCGATGGTCGAAGACGCCCACCCACACGCGATCCTCGTCGTCGCCTCTGACGTCGGCGAACAACGGATAGGGCTCGTCGGTACGGAGCTCGAAGCGTTCGAGCTGCTGCGCGATGATACGCTCGATGTCGGCGCTCGAGGCGCCCGGGTTGGCCCGCCGCATGTCATCCCAGAGATTCGTCACGAACTCGTCCCAGTCGGCTTCGGTCGGGTATATCGGTTCCGGCTCCCACCGGAGGATCTGGTGCACGGTCCCGTCGGGCCTTCTCCAGACCAGCTCCGGAACGTCCGAGCGGCCCGAGACGAACGAATGACCGCTCACGGTGACCCGCCCGAAGTGACCGAACGGATTCATGCTGCCGCCTGAGGGGCGCCGGGCAGCCATGTCGTACCTCGCGACCGTATCGGCGGAAACCGTGCTCATGTCCAGGCGGGCCATGTGTCCCTGGAGCCAGGGCTCCTCGAAGTCGGGGGTGTAGGCGCTCGTCACCAGGAGTGGCGCGCCCGTCTCATCGACGCCGGCGACCCTCATCCAGCGGCTCACCTGCGGCTGCGTCGCCGTGCTGACAGATTGTGGTGGCGCGTCGTCCTCGAACACCATCAGCTTGCCGTTGGCCCGGTCGCCCACCAGCACCGAACCATCGGCCCGAACGTCCACCGAGATGACCTGCGCGACCTCCCCCGGCCCGCGCCCACCCCGCGCGAGCAAGGTGTCGAACGATCCATCCGCGGCGATGCGCACGAGCTCCTGGTTGCGCATGTCCGAGACGACCGCCCGTCCCTCCGTGTCCAACGCGCCCTGTGACACCATCTGGAACAGGTAGTCGCCGTCCCCGTGCCGCATCGATGGCTCCTCGGCCAAAGAGAAGCGCATCGTCGGCTCGGGCGTGCCGTCATAGGTCACGATGCGCACCCTCGCGCTGTCCGCGACGGTCATACGGGAGGGAGCGGGCGGCGCGTTCTCGCAAGCCATCAGAAGCACGGCGGCCGACGCCGCCATGATCGTGACGCTCATGAAGCGGATGCCGGTCGTGGGCATGGGTGGATCCTCGGGATGAGCGGGGCGTCACACACGATAAGGTGCGGGAACCGGGTGGGCGACCCCGGATGCCACCCGGTACCGCACGGCGTAACCTACGCCTGCATGGCGCCGGATGGTTCCGACCCTACCCGCTCACGTACGCCGGATTCACCGGATCCGGGTGCTGCAGGTTCAGGTTGGGGTTCGCCTCGAGCTCGGTCTGCGCGATGGGGAAGCACAGCCGCACCCGGTCCGAGACGTCCGCCGCTTCGGCCGGTGATCCGTCGGCGACCCATCGGCGCAGGTCCCCGAGCCGTCTGCCTTCGAGCCACAACTCGATGCCGCGCTCGGTCTTGAGCCGCGCCCACACCTCGGCGGGGTCGCTCGTATCCGGCCACGGCTCGAGGGGTTGGCCGTCGAGGTCGCTCGTGACCGACGTGCGCAACGCGTTCAGGATGTCGAGCGCCGTCTCCGCATCGTCCCGCCGGAGCGCCGCCTCCGCCAGGATGAGCCGGGCCTCGCGACCGGTCGTCAGGTTGATGGGGTCCTCCCGGCTCTGGTACTTGAGCTGGAAGAGCCACGGGACCGTGGCGATCTCCGCGGTCGGCACCTCGGGGTCGCTCCCCCACGCCACCCGCGGATCTCCCGTGCTCCGGTAGTAGTCCTCGTAGAACGTCCCGATCACGCTGTGGGTGCGGAACGGCGAGTTGGCGTTCGACCAGTAGATGATGTTGTACTGGTTCAACTCGCTGTTCGTGAAGCGCGCCTGGTAGACGAAGCCCTCCGGAACGCCCGACGCGTCGGCCTCCGCGCCGTCCCAATCGCCCAAATGAACCCGCACGGTCGCGCGCCCGACCCGGGCGGCCAGCGCGAGCCGGGCATCACCCGCGGACTCCGCCACCGCGACGGCCTCGGTCAGGTGCGCCTCGGCCCGCTCGAACCAGGTACGGCCCGGGAGCGCCGGGCCGCCGTCGAACACGGCCTCGCAGAAGTTCTCGCCGAGCAGCCGGTTCGCGTATCCGGCGTGGACGAGCGCCTGGGCCGCCAGGGCCGACGAGCCGAAGTCGAGCGACTCGCTCTCGCGGAAGCGCCGGATGCCGTCCTCGGCGACCCAGCGGGCCTCCTGCGCGGTGTTCCAGTGTGCGCTCGCGACGTCGTCCCGGGTGAGCTGGCCCGGCGTCGTGGGGAGCTTGGTGGTGAAGATGCGGCCACCCTGCACGTACTCGCGGGCCACTTCCGCGCCCACCAGCCCGACGCGCCAGAGCGCGCCCGAGAGCGCCTGGGACATGCCGGTCACCAACGGACCGTGCGCGGCCGGATCGTCGAGTGCCGCGTCCTGCGTGGGACCGGGGTTGACGACGTCGAAGTCACATGCGCCGAGGCCCGTGACGAGGAGGGCCAGCGCCACGAAGAATGCCGCGCGAGGGCTGCGGAGATGGTTACGATCGCTCGAGGGCGAAATCACGCTCTGAGTCTCCATCAGAAGGATATCCGGAAGGACGCTACGAACCGCGCGGGGGCGGGGGCGTGCTCGGTGATGCGGGGGGCGAGCGCCGACGTCGTGGACCGGGACGAGATCATCTCGGGATCGAACGCCCAGAAGTCCTCATGGGTCCAGCGCAGCGCGTTCTGCAGCGAGAGGGTTACGGTCGCGTTGTCGGCTCCCGGCACGAACGACGTGATCGGCGCGAGCAACGTGATCTCACGGATCTTGAAGAAGTCGGCCGGATAGACCCAAACGCCGGACGTGATGTTGCCGCGGTAGCAGCGTGCACGCTCCAGCGCCGTTACCTGGCTCAGGTCGCCGGTGGGATACGCGTTGAACGGGACGAGCTCGTAGGCGTCGTCGCATCCCGGCGCTCCGTTTCCACGGTCGATCATCGCATGTGATGCGCCGTCGGGAATGAAGTGCCCGCCCTGATACTCACCCCGTGCGGACAGCCTGAAGCCGTCCCAGAACTCGACGGTCGCATTCAGCCCGACGATCCGGGTGGGCGCGGACGGGCCAAAGTTGTCGTCGCGCTCCAGCACCGGGTCGGCGTACGCATCGGCGTTCACGACCCGCGTGCCGCGCACGACCGGCGCGGGCTGGCCCACCTGGATGCTCGCCGATGTCGTGCCGCCCGCGTCGAGCACCTCGCTCCGGCTCTCGGAGAGGTTCGCGCCCAGGGTGAGGGCCAGCGCGTCGCTGCGCAGAACCGTCCCGCTCAAGGCCAACTCGAGCCCCTTGTTGGTGAGGCTGCCGACGTTCTCGAGCTGGCTGCCGGTGAAGCCCATGGACGGCATCTGGCTGACGCTGAGCAGGGCGTCGGTCGTGTGCTGGTCGTAGTAGGTCACCTCGGCGGTCAGCCGGCTGTCGAGCCAGGCGCCGTCGAAGCCGACCTCGATCTCCCTCGTCTTCTCCGCGCCCAGATTCGGGTTCCCCACGTTCTCCGGCAGGAACGACGACTCCCCCCCGAACGAGCCCGCCAACCAGGTGCGCACGGCGTCGAAGGCGCCCGGCGCACGGCCGGCCCACCCGTACGCGGCACGGAGCTTCACCGAGCCGCCGGACGCGGGCCAGAATCCTTCCTCGGAGACGACCCACGAGAGGCTCGCCTTCGGATAGACCTGCAGCCCGAGGTCTTGCCCGAACGTGCTGGTGCCGTCCACCCGGGCTCCCGCGGTGAGGAACACACGGTCCTGCCACGACAGCAGGCCCTGACCGAACACGCCCGCGCTGATGATGCGCGATCCGCTTCCGTGGACCGTGCGCTCGGCGACCGTGCTCAACGTCTGCTTTCCGGGGCCGGGGAACCCCGTCCCGTACGTGTCGACCGTGCTCTCCTCCGTCGAGACGCTCTGGGCGCCCCACGACAGGGTGGTGCCGAGACGTCCGCCCCGGAGCACGTCGAAGCTCCCCACGTAGTCCAGTGTGATCGCCTCGCTCTGCCACCGGATGTCGCTCAGCGCGCCGAGCGGCTCCAAGGCGAAGCCGAGCGGCCGAAGCTGCGTGCCCCTCGTGCTCACCCGATCCAGCCCGACCGTCAGACGCTGGGTGAGCCGCTCGAGCGGTGTCCAGTTCGCCGTGAAGCCAGCCGTGAAGCGTGTGTTGTCCTGATGGATTTCGGCGTCGAGCAACTCACTCAGCACCGCAGGATCAGCGGAGCCGAACGAGTTGTTCGGTTGCCGGAAGGCGTTGAACGGCAGCGCCATGCCGCTGTTGCCCGTGTGCGTGATGTCGAGCTCGTGCTGGGTGAACGCCGTGTTGAGCTGGAGCGTCAGGTCGGGCCGCACCGTGAGGTCGATGTTCGCCCGGAGCGCCAGCCGCTTCTCGTGGTCGTTCGGGAGCACGCCGTCACCCGCGTCGAATCCGGTCGAGAGGAAGTACCGGACCTCGTCCACACCCCCGGATACCGAGAGGCTGGTCTTCGCGCCGTATGCCGTTTTCAGCCACGGATCGAGGTTGATGAACGGCCGCTGGTCTGAGCCGAAGGGGCGCACCCAATCCAGGCCGTGGTCGCTCCGGAGCGTCCACCTCGCACTCCCCTGAGATCCCTTCTTGGTGAAGATCTGGATGACGCCCGCGGACGCCTCGGAGCCGTAGAGGGTCGCGGCCGCGGCTCCCTTCACGATCTCGATCCGCTCGATGTCCGAGGGATTGAGGTCGTTGAGCGGGCTCATTCGGCTGCTCGGCCCGTAGTGCGGGAAGTTGGCGTTGCTGGCGTTGAGCGGATAGGCCTCGGCCGCCTGCCGCACGCCGTCGACGAAGATCAGCGGCTGATTGCTCATGGAGAGGCTCACGTTGCCCCGAAGGCGGATGGCCGCGCCCGCGCCGAACGACGACGAGCCGGGGTTCACCGTGACCGACGGACTCCTGCTCTGGAGGAGCTGGTCGACGCTCGCCGCCGGCTCGTCGAAGCCGGTCACGTCGAGCTGCGCGATGGAGTTGCCCACTTCGCGTCGGCGCGCCTGACCCGCGGTGCCCGTGATCAGGATCCCGTCGAGCGCCAGAGCTTCTTCGGTCAGGGTGAAGTCGGCGACGGCACCTCCGCCCGCGCTCACGGTGATGGTTCGTGTCCCCGCGGCGTAGCCGATGTAGCTGGCATGCAGCGTCACGTCGCCGAGCGGGACTCCGGTGAGCGTATAGCGTCCGCCGCTATCGGTCAGCGCACCCGCGTCCCCGTCCTGCACGGTCACGTGGGCTCCGGCCAGCGGTTGGCCCGTGCGGCCGTTCACCACCTGGCCGACCACGCGGCCGGCCTCCTGTGTCCAACCCACCGGGGCCGGATCGATCTCCGTCGCGCTCGCTGGGCTCGTCCATGCCGGGAGCGCCGCCGCGAGGACCGCGCCGGCCACCGCAAGCCCCACCCCGAGGCCGTGCGCGCGTCTTTCATGTCGTGCTGCGTGTATCATCTCGAATTGTCTCCTGAATTCACTTCGTGGCTGTGGTTCGGTCACGTGGATGAGGGGCAACAAAAAAGGCCCTCCCGAAAGGGAGAGCCTGGGCAGGTGATCGGCGGTGGTCCGCTGATCTAGGCGTTCACCATGGGTGCACGCGCCTGTCCAGCCCTCCGGGAGGAGAGCCGCACCGACAGCAGCACATCATCATGGTCTGAAACGCGGTCATTTCGATCTTTCTTGAGCGATACGGTGCCGAGACACCGCTTTCGTGAGGCGCGGAGGCTACCCAAGGCCGGGGGCGAGTGTCAAGGCCCCGGGACGACGAGACGAAGCCCCTCGCCAAAGTCGTCCGAGAGTGCGGTGATCCGGCAGAACGCCCACGTAAAGGAGCCTGCTGGCGCGCCTTCACCTTAGG
>JBBDSN010000067.1:0-7939 GCA_040904885.1 Gemmatimonadota bacterium
TGAGCGCCGAGCGCCAAGGAGGCCTCGAGACCCGCATCCGGCGCTACCTCGCGCATCGAGGCGTGCAGTCGTTCGTCCGGGTCGTCGGGGCAGAGGATCCGTATTCGGGCTCCCGGGATCTCGTGAAGATGTACGGACTGGGATCCCTGGTTCCGAATACGGTCTTGCTCGGGCACAGCTCGAAGGAGAAGACGCGCAGGCAGTACTGCGAAATGATCGGCGCCTTCTATCGTGGTGAGCGCAACGTATTGATCATGCACGAGCGCGAGGAGAAACCGTTCGGGGACCGAAAGCGGATCGATGTCTGGTGGGGCGGCCTGAAGGGGAACGGCGGCCTGATGATGATCCTGGCCTACCTCCTCGGCACGAGCATCCAGTGGCGCCAGGCCGAGGTCCGGCTGAAGATGGTGGTGCCGGACGAAGCCGCCGCCGTGCAGGCCCGCCGCAACCTGGTCACCATCATCCAGCGGATCCGGACCAACGCCGTACCGGAGGTCCTGGTCGCCGCGGGCCGGCCCTTCGGCGAGATCCTGACGGAGTCCTCGTCCGACGCGGACCTGGTCTTGATGGGCATGGCCGAGCCCACCGACCCCGATAGCTTCGCGGAGTATTACGGGCGACTCGAGGGTTGGATCGAGCACCTTCCGACGGTCGTCATGGTGCTCGCGGCCGAAGGGACGCCGTTCGAAGAGATCCTGGTGCAGAGTGACGTGACCATGCACCAGGGGAGCTGAGCGCACCGCGCCTTCCCGCTACAGGGACTCGAACGGAAACAGCGCCGGCACCACCAGAAGGGTGGCCACCAGGATGACCAACTGGAGGGCCACGCCGACCTTGAAGAAGTCGCCGAACTTGTAGCCGCCGGGCCCGAGAACGAGCGTGTTCACAGGAGAGGCGATGGGCGTGGCGAACGCGGTCGACGCGGCCACGGCGATCCCCATCAGGAAGGGCTCGGGCGCCAAGCCCAACCCCGCGGCAACCCCGACGGCCAAGGGAGCCAGCAACACTGCCGTGGCCGTGTTGGAGATCACCTGGCTCATCCCAGAGGTCAGGAGGAAGAGAACGGCCAGGAGAAGGAGCGGGCCGGCGTCGGCCATACCGCCGGTCATGACGTCCACCACGAGGGCCATCGCGCCGGTCTTCTCGAGGGCGGTGGCCATGGGGAGGATCGCCGCGATCAGGATCACGCTCTCCCAATTGATGGACCGGTATGCGTCCTCCACGCCGACCGCACCACCCACAATCATGGCGACCGCGGCCAACAGCACCGCGTGGACCGCGGGGACGAGCCCGGTGGTGAGAAGCACCATCATGCCCACGGTGACGATCACGGCCCAGGGAGCCCGGCTGTAGGGCCGGAAGGCCTCCTCCATCTCGTAGGGGCGGCCCGCCACCACGAAGTCTCTGGACTCGCGCTGCAGGAGCCGGATCTGCGACCATGGTCCCATCACGAGCAGGGTGTCCCCGAACCGGAGACTGGCGTTGCGGTAGTCGCCCTCCAGCGCCTCCCCCATCCGGCGTACGGACAGGACCACGACACCGAACTTCTTGCGGAACGACGAAGCCTTGAGTGAGCTGCCGATGAGGCGCGAGCGAGGCGTGAGAATGACTTCCACGAGACCCACATCCTCGGGAAGCTCCGCTCCCTCGCCGGGGCCACGCACCGCTTCCAGACCCGCCTCTTCGACGAGCTTGTCCACTCCGGCCAACGGACCCGTGACGTATAGGACGTCACCCTCGGCAAGGACAGTCTCCGGCCCCGCCGCGCGGCCCTCCGAGTCCACTTCACGTCTTCGCTCGGTCCCGTGCCGCGCGGAGCGCCGCCGCCGTACCGAAACCACCGTCACGCCGTAACGGCCCGGGAGGTCGATCTCCTTCAGTCGCCGTCCCGAGAGCGTCGTCGCCGGCGTGAGCCGCAGCACCGCCAACTCGGCATCGATCTCGTAATTCTCCGCCAACTCCGAGACCGTGGTGTCGGACTGCCCCTCTCCCACGGACGGCGAACGCCGGTCGGGCAAAAGAAAGCGTCCCACGAGCGCCATGAACGCCACGCCGAGCACCACCATGACCGCCCCGACCGGGGTGAAGGTGAACATGCGGAACGGTTCCCTTCCGAGACTCGCGAGATGGTTCGCCACCACGATGTTGGGTGCGGTCCCGATGAGGGTCAGCATGCCGCCCAGGAGCGACGCGATGGAGATCGGGATGAGGAGGCGCGAGGGTGAGATCCCGCGGTCCGCGGCCAATCCCATGACGACCGGGAGCATGACGGCAACGGTTCCGGTGGAGCTCATGAATCCGGAGAGCACCGCGACCAGCACCATGATGACCACGAGGAGCCGGACGTCGCTGTCGCCTGCCAGTCGCGCCGGCCAGCGTCCGATCGCGCGAGCGACGCCCGTCTGGAACAGCCCGTCCCCCACGACGAAGAGGCCGGCGATCATGAGCACCACGGGATCGGCGAACCCCGCCAATGCCTCGTCCGGGGTGAGCAACCCGGTGAGCGCGAGGGCCAGCAGGGACATCAGCGCCACGACGTCCAGGCGGAAGACATCCGCCACGAACATCGCCACGGTCACGACGAGGATCCCGAAGACCCACGCGATCTCCCAGGTCATCCCTTCAGGTCATCCCTTCCGTGCTCCCTGGCGATCCGAATCGCTCAGGCCAGGGTGGCGAGCACCTCGACCACCAGACGATTCGACGACGCGACGAAGCCGGACAAGCCCTCTCGCATCTCGTCGATCTGGCGTTGCTTGGTTTCGAGTTCCTCGAGCATCTGGTCGCGAAGCTTCGCGTATCCCTCGAGCCGCTTCTCGAGGGTCGCGGCGGCGCTCAGGGCCTCGTCCGCATCGGCAAGCGTGAGCGTCTCGGTCTTGGTGACCAGACGCCTCAAGCCGTCGCGCGCCGTGTGGGTGTACTCCAACTCGGTCGGATACGTCGTCTTCGCGTCGGCCGCCAACGCCTGGACGCTCGCGTGGACCTCTGCGAGCTGCTCCATCTCGGCCTTCTTCTCGTCCAGCAACTCCCTGAGATCACGTTCCAGAGCCTGCGCGCCCTGAGCGGCCAACACGGCCACGTCGCTCGTGGCCGCCGCCACGCGATCGTCCTTGTCGCCAGGAATCGCGTCCCATGCGAGGGCCTCCGCAGCGGTGGAGAACGCTCTCCGCAGCTGTTCGCGCTGGCGCACACCCAGAGTGCCGTCCTGCTTGAGCTTGTCGAGGGCCAGTCGAGCCACGATTCGCCCGGCTTCGTTCAACTCCGGCGTATCCTCTATCAGGGTCTTTCTCATGGTCTGATTACGTCCGCTGGATCTGGTGATGCGCCGCGTCGAGCCACGCGGCGTCGCTTCGTGATGTCGGACGGGGAGGCGCACACATTCCCCACCGAACCCAAGCCATACCCCGGCACGCCCAAAAGAATCCACCCTGGGCGTCCGCGGGACTGTGGCGAGCCGCCCGGCATCCGTACATTCGCAGCTGAAGCCTCCCACCCCGACCAGGAGCCCCGTTGAGCCACGACCACTCCCCCCTCCCGCCACTCGGTCCCGGAACGACGGCCGTGTGGGCCGGCGAAGAGGCGCGACGGCCAGGAGACCCGACCCAGACCCCCACCGTGTCGTCGGTATCGTTCGGATACCGCGACATGGAGGACTGGCTCGAGGTCGCCCGAGGCGAGCGTCCGGGGCACATCTACGGGCGCAACACGAACCCCACGGTCGCTGTCTTCGAAGAGAAGGTGCGAACGCTCGAGGCGGGACCGGGTCCCTCGAAGGCGACCGCGTTCGCCACCGGCATGGCGGCGATCAGCGGGACGCTCTGGGCCCTCCTGTCTCCCGGAAAGCGGGTGGTCTCGGTGCGCGACACGTACGGGGGCACGAGCGTCATCTTCACCGACTACCTCCCCCGGTACGGCGTCGACGTCGTGCTCTGTCCGACGGACGATGCCGAGGCGATCGAGGCGGAGGTCGCGGCGGGCTGCGACCTGCTCTACCTCGAGACCCCGACCAACCCTACGCTGCGGGTGCTCGACCTCGAGCGCCTGAGCAGGGCTGGGCGTACGGCGGGCGCCACCGTCGTCGTGGACAACACGTTCGCCACGCCGCTCAACCAGCGCCCGCTCGACTTCGGCGCGCACCTCGTCCTGCACTCCGCGACCAAGTTCCTGGGCGGGCATGCCGACGCGCTGGGAGGCGTGGCGTGCGGAGATCCGGAGAGGATCGAGACCCTCTTCCGTTTTCGGGAGATCACGGGCGCGAGCCTCCACCCCGAGGCGGCGTATCTCCTGCTTCGGGGCATGAAGACGCTGCATCTACGCATCGCGCGCCAGAACGAGAGCGCGCTCCGGATCGCCCGCTGGCTCGAGAGCGCGCCGGGCGTGAGGGCCGTGCACTACCCCGGACTGGAATCGAACCCGGGGCACGAGGTGGCCCGACGGCAGATGCGGGGATTCGGCGGGGTGCTGAGCTTCGAGCTCGAGGGTGGGATGGACGCCGTGGGCCGCTGCCTCGGCGCGCTCCGCCTCGCCCACCTGGCGGCGAACCTCGGCGCGGTCGAGACCGTCGCGGGGACGCCGGCGACCACGAGCCATGTCGAGTGCACGGCCGAGGAACGCGCCGCGCTCGGGATCCCGGAGGGGCTCATCCGGTACTCGGTGGGCATCGAAGACGCGGACGATCTCATACGGGACCTCGAGCGCGCGCTGCTGGTGGCCGGTGGGGCAGGCGGTTGAGCGGCGCCCTGACCGAGCGCGAACGCCAGGTCGTGGAGGCCATCGACGTCGAGGCCATGGCCGAGGGTGTGCGCGCGCTGGTCCGCATCCCCAGCTGGGGCGGCCAGGAGACAGCCGCCCAGGAGTTCATGGCCCGGTTGCTCGCCGACAGCGGACTCGAAGTCGATCGCTGGGAGATCGACCTGAACGAGCTCGCCCGGCACCCCGCCTTCAGCGCCGAGATCGTGCGTGAGCATGCGCTCGGGGTGGTCGGCACGCTGTCCGGCAAGGGCGGCGGCCGAAGCCTGATCTTGAACGGACACGTCGACGTCGTGCCACCGGGCGACGCGGCCCTGTGGCGCCA
Source organism: Gemmatimonadota bacterium (assembly GCA_040904885.1). Classification (GTDB taxonomy): domain Bacteria; phylum Gemmatimonadota; class Gemmatimonadetes; order Longimicrobiales; family Gaopeijiaceae; genus JAWLHJ01. The sequence continues at coordinate 5,075 of JBBDSN010000067.1, forward strand.
TCCGCCGTTCGACGCGGTGCTCGAAGACGGCCGAATCTACGGCCGGGGCGCCCTCGACATGAAAGGCGCGGTCGTGGCCGCCGCATACGCGCTCAGGGCCGTGCGAGAGGCCGGGGCCGAGCTGAAGGGCACGGTGCACCTCACCAGCGTCGTCGGAGAAGAAGACGGGGGGCTCGGGACCCTGGCCACCATCCTCCGGGGATACCGGGCCGACGGCGCCGTCGTCATGGAGCCGACGGAATTGGCGGTGGCGCCCGCCCAGGCCGGCGCGCTGAACTTCCGGCTCCGGGTCCCGGGCCAGGCGGCGCATGGGGCGCTCCGCGAGGAGGGCGTGAGCGCGCTCGAGAACCTGTTCCCACTCTACCGCGCGCTGGAGGCGCTCGAAGAGGACCGCAACCACAGGCTCGGAGGCGATCCGCTCTTCGCCCGCTACCAGCGTCCGTTCGCGCTCTGCGTCGGCACGGTCCACGGCGGCGACTGGGCGTCGTCGGTCCCCGATCACGTCACGGTCGAGGGGCGGTTGGGCGTCGCGCCCGGCGAGGCGCCCGAACAGGCGCGGCGGGAGCTCGAGCGAGCCGTCCAAGAGGCCGCCGCGGCCCATCCCTGGTTACGAAACCATGCACCCGAGCTCACCTGGTGGGGCGGGCGCTTCCTGCCGGCCCGCACAGCCACGGACCATCCCCTGGTCACCGTGCTCCAAGGCGCGGCCAGCAGCGTGCTCGACCGGCCGGTCCCGCTCGAGGGCATGACCTACGGGGCGGACATGGCCCTGTTCGTCCACGAGGGGAGCACACCCACCGTGCTGTTCGGTGCCGGCGATATCCGGGGCGCCCACCGTCCCGACGAGTCGGTCGCGATCGACGATCTCGTGGCGATGGCGCGGTCGTTGGCCGTTACGGTGATGCGGTTCTGCGCGTAGGGCGGCGCGCGGCCCGCGTCCGCTCCGCTCTGGTGTCGATTTCGAGTCCGAGTCGACCGGTCACTTTGGCGACTTCGGCCGCGGCGGCCATCATCCTGCGTTCGGCCGAACGCAGGTTCGCCTCGACCTCGCCCGGGATCTGGCCTGCGCTCGTCGCCTGCAGGGAGTAGTTCTCGGCCCGCCGAACTTCATTGAGGAACGCCACCACCCGGGAACGGAGGTGCTGGTTGCGACGCTGTCGTGCCAACCCGGAGGGACGCCCCGGAACCTGCCCCAGCGGCAGGCTGGTCATCGCCCGGTACCCGAGATGGGCGAGGACGGGGAACCCCACCCAGAGACGAATCAGGGGAGCGGGTGCGGCGAAGAGCAGGAGCGCCAAGGCGAGGACCTCCGCGCCGAGGATCCACGTGTCCCGTTCCCTCGTCACCAGCCAGACTCTGATCTTCATGCTGCCCCCGGTTCGCGAGTTCCGTGATCACGACCGCGAGAAGCAACGATCATGCCATCCCGCGGGAACCAGGAACCGGGCCCTTTTCACGGTACGTCGTCGCTTCCGGAGCCGGCAAAATCCTCCTGCGGTCGGACCCCGATGCAGAGCCCGGAGCCCGCGGGACGCTCGACCCTAAAGCCGCGGCACGTCGTACCCGAGCCGCACGAGCTCCGCCCGATGGCCGTCGATGAAGGCGCGGATCGTCGTCATCGAAACCGAGAGTGTGACGCCGTACTGGATGCGCAGCATGTCCTCCAGGAAGATGGGGCCCTCGTACGGAACCGCCGGATCGTACTGCTCCGCATCGACTTCCGCGGGTACGAACCGTTGCTCGCTCACGGCCGCGGCCGCCCGGGCCATCCCCACCCATTCGAGGGCCTCGTCCGTGCCACGCATCGCCAGAACGGCTCCGCCGCTCACGCCCTGGTTCCAGTTTCCGTCGATCACGAACCCGTCCCGCCCGTCGTCCTTGGGTGTCGCAACCCCCCGGCTCACCATGCGGTACCCACCCGGATATCCCAAGACGTAGACGAACGAGCCCGGCACGAGATCGTCGGGGTCGCCGGCCGGCACCTCGAGGGGCCAGGCACGACTCAGGTCGTCTGCGCCGGCATGTCGGAAGCCGATCAGGGCGACGTCTTCGGCCGCATCCCACGCGAGCACGGCGAACGGCCGGGTTCCCGGAAGTCCAAGGACCCAGTTCGTCTGCACATCCTTGATGGAGATGCTCCTGATCCTCCGCCGCGGATCGACGGCTACCCGCGTCGGAGGGCCGAAGTACTCGATGATGGTGTCGGGTCGAAACACCGCGTGGGCCGCGGTGAGCAGCAGGATGCCGCGGCTCGAGCGGGAGACGATCACGGCCGTGGCCCGGCGTGTCTCCGAAACGGTCGTGGTCGCAGCCGCGCGCGCCACCACGTCCTCGCGCTCGAGATCGAGCCCTGAGGGCGCGTCGTCTTCCGCGAAGGAATAGACGCGGTAGTCGACGGACACCTGAAGCTGTTTCACGGCCCGGAACGCGGACGACAGCTGGCCGGACATGTCCATCGTCGGAAAGGCCGCCCGGTACCCCGATGAGGGACCCATCTCGATCACGCGCGAAGGGGCGCACGCCGAGGTCCACGCCAGCACGGCGAGGAGGGGAAACAGCATCAGCGCACGCCCCCCTCCGGAACCATCCAATCCCAACATCCGAATCGGCCTCATGCCCGCAACGTAGCACGCCCCGGCGGGACGCGTCCATCGAAGCCCCGCTAACGAACGCGTCGGGCCGCGGGGCCCCTGATCCTCACGATCTCTTCGCCCGCCGGAATCTGGATCACGAGGCGTTCCACGGGCCGCGCCGTGCGATGCTCCCCCCTACCGCCGGAGCACGTCCGCCCTCGTGGACCGCTCGGTGGCGGAAGCGGCACAACGACAACATGTTAGACAGCTTCGTCTCCCCTCCCTCGGCCCA
>JBBDSN010000068.1:0-7852 GCA_040904885.1 Gemmatimonadota bacterium
ACAAGGGAACCCTGCATGACCTGCTCGCACATCGACCCCATGTCCGCAAAACCGCGGCGAGGCACCGGATCGCCCGTCGGCCGCCTGCCCCGCTACGCGACGACCGCGCTCGCGGTTCTGCTGGCCACGCTGTCGACCAAGGCCCGTGCGCTTCGCTGGCGCCGACTACGTGGCCGGTGAGCCGACCGAAGCCACGTACACGTTCAACTCCTACCGGCTCTCGTACCGCTACCGCGTCCACTCCGGCGCACGTACCACCGGATGGGTCGGATTCACGGCTAAGATCCGCGACGCGGTAACCGCGCTGGAGCAGGGCCCCACGGCCAGCCTCGATATCGATGCGCTGGCGGGCGGGCCGGGCCGGGCGGAGGACGCGGCTTTGAAGCTCGGGTACGAAGTCGGCGACGGGTGGACGGTGCAGGCCGGCTACAGGATGGTCGAGGGTGGAGCGGACGTCGACCAGGTCTATGCGTTCGCCTGGCTGCACTACGCCGTGGCGTCGGTCGTGTGGCGGCCGTAGCCACTGGGCAGAGCTTCCACCCGTGAGGTGTCTGTCGTAAACTTCTTCATGGTTTCTTCATGAAGTAAGGGCGTCCCTGAGCGGGGTGTCCCGTCTTCGTGAACCGCTTCAGCCAGAGAAGAATTCGATGTTCGTCCGCCGGGCCCAAGCCACCCTGGTCGCGGGACTTCTCCTCCTCACCGGAGCGGGAGAAGTCCTCGGGGCGTGCTTTTGCGAACATCGTGGAGGGCAGCACCCCGAGGCCCACGGCGCCGCCCATGTTTCGCCATCGGCGCACACCGCCGAACACGGGAGCGAGCCGGACGAGGGCGCGGACCCGGCGAGCCAGGCGTGCCGGATGCTGTGCGCCCTGGTGTGTAGCGCCAATCCCAACCCGACGGCGGACGTCTCGGAGCGTGCGCCCGATCTTCGCTCGTCGGCACTGACTTCGGCTCCGCGACCGGCAGAGCCCACGAACCTCGTTCGCATCACCGCTCGTCCCCACTTCCTTCCCTTCTCCCAGGCTCCGCCCACGAGCGCCTGAACCTCCGAGCAGTCGGTTCTCCGGCTACTCGCCCAGGCAGTTCAGGCCTCCGGATCTCGTGATCCGGAAGCACAATCTTCTTTCGTGGACGGGAGTCTATCATGAATCCGTGCCTTTCACGGACCTCGCCTTCGGGCGTGCGTCCGGTCTTCATATTCGCCCTGGTCGCCGGCTTCCTCTTCCTGGTCGGAGGCCACGCGCTATCCGCCCAGACCGGCACGATCCGGGCGTCCGTCGAGGACACCCAGGGGCGGCCGCTGGCGTCCGCCACGGTGCGTGTCGATGGCACGACGCTGGGCGCCTTCACCAACACCAACGGGGTCGCGACGATCTCGGGCGTCCCCCTGGGCGAGCGATCCGTCACGGCTTCCCTGCTGGGGTACCGGGAACAGCGGGCCACGGTCACCGTGACATCCGGAAGCATGGCGGACGTCCGCATCGCGCTCGTCAGCTCCCCCCTCGAGGTCAGCGGCATCCAGGTCTCGGTGCTGCGCCCGAATTTGAGCCCGGACGTGCGTGTCGACGACGCGCAGCTCCAGGAAGCGAATCCCCACGACATCGGGGCGGTCATGCGCACGCTCCCCGGGCTCGACGCGATCCGGCGGGGTGGGTTGGGGCTCGACCCCGTGGTTCGCGGCCTCAGAGACACCCAGGTCGGCGCGTACGTAGACGGAATGCGCACGCTCTCAGGTGGCCCGGGCGGGATGGACACACCGCTCTCCCACGTGGACCCGTCGGCCATCAAGGGAATGGAAGTCATGAAGGGCCCCTATGCCCTCACCTGGGGAGCCGGGAACATGAGCGCCATCCGGGTCGAGACACAGCAGCTACCGGCGCGAGGGGCCGCGCCGGTGTCCGGCCGTTTCCGCGTCGGCCACGACACCAACCTCTCCGCCACGGAGTCGGGACTCGAGCTCGCCGGCGCAGGAGAACGCTTGGCCTACAACGCTTCAGGTGCCTGGCGGGAGTCCGGCAACTACGTGTCGGGTGACGGACTCGAGACACCTTCCGAGTTCACGAGCAGCGAGGTGCGCGGCCGGCTGGGGCTGTTCGCGGCTCCGGCGTCGACGCTGACCCTTTCGGGGTGGTATCAGGCCCAGCGTGACATCGACTACCCCGGGCGCCCTCTCGACGCAGAGTTCTTCGACGCGTACAACGCTTCGCTGCGGTGGAACCATGCACCCGCATCGGGTGCGATGCGCTCGTTCGACGCCATGGCCTACTACTACACCGTGGACCATGCGATGAACAACGACGAGAAACCTACTGCGCTGGCGAACCCGGACAGGATGCCGCCGTTCCCGATGGATATCGTGACGGCAGCCAACGTCGAGATGCTCGGAGGCCGCCTCTCCACCGAGTTGTCCGCGGGCAACGGATGGACCTTCGAGGTCGGCGGCGACGGATACACCGCCATGCATGACGCTGCGAGCACGGTCGAGAACCGCGACACGGACATGCTCATGATGGAGCGCGTGATCTGGGGCGGCGCCCGACTCACCAACGTCGGGGTGTTCGCGAAGGCGGATCGACCGATCGGGCGGGTTTCGGCCTCCGGCACGGTCCGCCTCGACCGGGTCGCCGCGGATGCGGATTCCGCGAGCACGTTCTTCCTGGACAACGCATCGTCGGAGTTGGCGTCGACGGAAACGAACGTGAGCGGCGCCCTGACATTGTCGCTTCCCGTGACGTCCGCGTGGTCCGTGTCAGCCGGCGTCGGCTCGGTCGTGAGGTCCGCGGACGCGAACGAGCGCTTCTCCGACCGCTCTCCCTCGAAGCGCGCACAGATCGGAGCCGAGTTCCTGGGTGATCCGGGACTCAGGCCTGAGCGGAGTACACAGGTCGACCTGTGGCTCGAAGCGCAGTACTCACGGTGGGCGGGATCGCTGAACGTCTTCGCTCAGCGGATCGACGACAACATCACGATCGAAGAGACGGACCTCCCCCGTCGGAGCCCGATGAGCGCACCAACGGTCTACCGGTACGTGAACGGAGACGCCCGGTACCGCGGGGCAGAAGCCTCGGCTCGGGTCGCCCTGACAGGTGCCTTCTCGGCCTCGGCCTCGACAGCGTACCTTTGGGGAGAGGACGTCACGCTGGACGAGCCCGCGCTCGGAGTCTCGCCGTGGCGAGGTGATCTCGGCCTGAGGTGGGAGCCTCGTGCCGAGGGTCGGTTCATAGAGGTGACCGGCCGGGTCGTCTCGGCTCAGGAGCGGATCTCGACGACCCGAGGAGAACAGACCACACCGGGATACGAGACGTTCGACGTCCAGGGCGGCGTGCCGTTGGTCAGGGGCATCGTGCTGCGCGGAGGAGTGAACAACGTCTTCGACCGCGCATACGCTAATCACCTGAATTCCCGCAGCCCCTTCACGGGCCGGGCCGTGGCCGAACCTGGAAGGGTCTTCTTCGCCCGGATGAGCGTGCGCTTCTGAGCGTGAGCCCCCGGTCGGCAGAGGCTTGGCCGACCGGGGGCCTTATGGGAACCACCGGCGACTCGAGCCTGTTCGGATGGCACAGCCCCCATCCTCGCACTCGACCGGCGGCGGCCTTCCGTGAAATTCTGGCTACCCATCGCGCTCCTGCTTCTGGCTCCGGCGCTCCACCCTCTGCTCATCCCGTGGGTCGGCGTGCCGTCCCACCTGATGTGGTGGGTGCATGTGCTGCCGGTGGCGCTCGTGGCGTTCCGATTTGGGAGCGTCGGGGCAGCCTCCGTCATGGCCGTCTCGTTGGTCTCCGTCCTCGTGGGTGAACGGGTCTTCGGAGCGGGATACGGAGTCCCGGCGCCACCGGAGACTTCCTGGGCCCTCACGATCGCGATCTTCGCGACCCACTCCCTCGTCGCTGGATTCGCCTTGTACGCCCGGGCCACCGCGAGACGATATCAGATGCTGTTCGACAACGCCGTGTCGGCGATCCTCCGGACGGACGAGAAGGGCCGCATCATCGCTGCGAATCCCGCCGCGATCCAACTCTTCGAATGCCGCTGGCGGGACCTCCGCGGACGGAGCTTCGAAGAGATCCCTTGGCTTGTCGAGGTGCCAGCGCCGGAGACCCTGGTCGGACACGAATGGTCGGGCACGCTCGCGGTCGGGCCCGAAGGCTCCGAAAAAATCTCCCACGTCAGCGCCGTCGCACTCGACGGACAGGACTCCCTGGGATACCAGGTCCTCTTGATCGATCGGAGTGAGGAAGTCGTGCGAGATCGTGAGCTCCAACGGCAGGGTCGCTTGGCGGTGCTCGGCTCCACGCTGGCCGGCGTCGCGCACGAGATGAAGAACCCACTGCAGGTGATCCTCGGCCACGCGGAGCTGGCACTCGATCCGGCGGCCCCCGACTCCGAAGCTCGAGAATCGCTCGAGGTCGTCCAGGAACAGGCCCAGAGGTTGAGCGGGTTGGTCCAGGAGCTCCTCGGCTTCTCGAGGCCGGACGCCGAGCCGGATGAGATCCGACTCGCAGAGACCATCAAACGTATCGTCGGTCTTCACCGAGTGAGCCATGGACGTTCCGTGAAATTCCAGGAGCGGGTCCTGTGGAACGGCACACTGGTCGCGAGCGCCGTGCGCGTCGAGCAGATCCTCGCGAATCTGATCTCGAACGCCGTGGACGCCGCGCCAAAAGGTCGGGGGCGCGTCGATATCGAGCTACGGCGCGAAGGGAGCGATGCGGTGATCCTGGTGGGAGACAACGGCGGCGGGATCGATCCCGCGCTGGGCGACCGCATTTTTGATCCGTTCGTCTCCTCCAAGAAGGCCGGCGAAGGCACCGGGCTCGGCCTCGCCATCTGCAGGCGCCTCGCGAGCGCGATGGGGGGCACGCTGACGGCGCACAACCGGAGCGGGTCCGGCGCCGCGTTCGAGCTGAGGATCCCGATCCGTCAGGCCGAATCCGCATCCCCTTCCCTCCTCGACGAGGCGGTGGTGGCATGAGTCAGCGTACTCTGTGGGACCGAGTGGAGATGGCGTGGGCCATGCTCTCCGGTGGCAAGCGGCACGATGTCGAAGGGGCACGCCAAAGGGAGGCTCGTCCGGAGCCTCGCGGTGACGAGCCGAAAACCCGACAAGACGGTTTCAGTGAAGAGGCTCTCCCATGGCTCGACGCCGTCTACAGCTTCGCGATGCGGCTCACGCAGGGCGACGGCGACGACGCCGCCGACCTCGTGCAGGAGACCTTCCTGAGAGCCCACCGCTTCTGGGGACAGTACGAGCGAGGGACGAACGTGAAGTCGTGGTTGTTCACGATCTGCCGGAACACGTTCCTACACAGGAAGGATCTCGCGCGCAATCGGCGCGAGCAGCCTGCCTCACAGATGGACACGGAGCTCGATCGGATCCCGACCGCGCCCCTCTTTCACGTCCGCTCGGAAGACCCGGAGCGGAGCTTCTTCCAGGGGTTGATCGACGACGAGGTGATCGCCGCGATCGACGCGTTGCCCCACGACTTCAAGGAGGTGCTGGTTTTGAGTGACCTCGGAGACCTCCGCTATGCGGAAATCGCGCAGGTTCTGGACATACCGATCGGGACAGTGAAGAGCCGTCTGTTCCGGGCGAGAAACATCCTGCAGGAGAAGCTGCGCGACTTCGCCGCTCGCTCCGGCTATCTCGAGGAGACCGCCACATGAAGGGCATGATGAACACGATGAGCTGCGAAGACGTGATGGCGCGGCTATGGGAGTTCCTGGACGGCGAGATGTCCGCGGAAGACCGACGGGCGCTCGAGCGGCATCTCGAGGTCTGTGGCCGATGCTTTCCGGTGTACGATTTCCAGCGGGCGTATCTCGAATACACGAGGCAACTCGCCACCCGCGAGCACGCGCCACCAGCGCTCCGCAAGGAGCTTTTCTTGAAGATTCTCGAATTGGACCGAGCGGGAGAGGCAGGATGAACATCGAAACGGGATTGGAACGGCAGAAGGCGTGGCTGGCGCGGACCACGGTCTGGAGCAGCTGCATCATCGCAGTCTTCTTTTGGTTGGCTTCGATGCCTGTCGATACCGGGGCTCAAGAGCAATGGGACACGGACTTCACGAAGCACACGGTGCCACTCGAGGAGATCGTCCGCGGGGGCCCACCCAAAGACGGCATCCCCCCGATCGACGACCCCGAGTTCGTGACGGTGCGCGCAGCCGACGGGTGGCTCCGGGACCGGGAGCCGGTCATCGTCGTGCGGCACGACGACGATGTGCGGGCCTATCCCTATCAGATCATGATCTACCACGAGATCGTGAACGACGTGGTCGGTGGCAAGCCGCTGTCCGTGACGTATTGCCCGCTGTGCAACACCGCCCTGGTGTTCGAGCGGGAGCATGGGGACCACCTGTTCGATTTCGGCACCACGGGCCGGCTGCGCATGTCCGACCTGGTCATGTACGACAGGCAGACCGAGAGCTGGTGGCAGCAGGCCAGCGGCGAGGCCATCGTCGGGGAGCTCGCGGGCGAGCGCCTCACGTTGCATCCCGCTCAGAGCACGAGTTGGGCCCAGTTCAAGGAGACGTACCCGAGTGGGCGCGTGCTCTCGCGGGACACGGGTCATGACCGTCCGTACGGCCGCAACCCATACGAAGGCTACGATACGGGCGACGGCCCCATACGCTCCTTTTTCAAAGGCGACGCGGACAACCGGCTTCCACCCATGGAACGGGTGGCCGCCGTGACGCTCGGCGATCGTTCGGTTGCGTACCCATTCTCCGAGCTCGATGACCGCCGCGTCGTCAACGACGAGATCGAAGGCGAAGCTGTCGTGGTGTTCTGGGCCCCGGGAACTGCGAGCGCGCTCGACCGCTCGGAGATCGCCGAGGGGAGGGACGTCGGGTCGAGCGGTGTGTTCCGGGCCACGCTCGGGGACCGTCGGCTCACCTTCGAGCCCGGGGACGGCGACCGCTTCAACGACCGTGAGACCGGCAGCACGTGGGACGTCACCGGGCAGGCCGTCGGCGGTCCGCTGGCCGGCGCTCGACTCGATCCCATTCCGCACGGTGATTACCTGTGGTTCGCATGGGCCGCATTCCGGCCCGACACGGAGGTCCGGAAATGATGAGACGGGTTCGATTCTGCGCGGGTACGCTGCTGGCCCTGACACTCATCCTGGCGGTGCCGAGTTCGGCCCAACAGTCGGGGTCGGTCTTCGATCACGGACGTTTCGATCGGCTCCTGGCCGAACACGTGACCCCGGCGGGTCTCGTCGATTACGAAGCGTTCGAGGCCTCGGAGGACTTCGGGGCCTACCTCTCGTCGCTGGCGAATGTCGACATTGCCCCCCTTCCGCGATCCGAGCGTCTGGCGCTCTGGATCAACGCTTACAACGCCTACACGATCGAGCTCATCAATCACAATGACGAGCGAGAGTCGATTCGCAACATCAACAAGACGCTGGGCTTTCTGAAGGCGCAGGGACCCTGGAAGGAGCGATTCGCAGAAGTGGGTGGCTACACCTACACGCTCGACGAGATCGAGCACGAGGTCATTCGGCCACGGTTCGGTGAGCCCCGCATCCACTTCGCGCTCGTGTGCGCGGCCATGAGTTGCCCGCCCCTGCGGCCGGAAGCTTACAACGGGCGCGATCTGGACGAGCAGCTCGACGACCAGGCCCGTGCCTTCCTCCGTGAGTACACCGACAAGAACCGCATCGACGTCGCGGAGCGCACCGTGTACTTGAGCCGCATCTTCGACTGGTACCGAGAGGATTTCCCGGAGGGACGGGAAGCCTTCGGGCGTTACCTCGCGCCATTCTTCCCGGACGGCCCCGGCCGAACCGTCCTGGAAAGCGGCGACTTCGACGTGGAGTTCACCGACTACGACTGGAGCCTGAATG
>JBBDSN010000069.1:0-721 GCA_040904885.1 Gemmatimonadota bacterium
GTGCGCGAGAAGCAGCTCGTACTCCATGCCGAAGAACAGCCCCGTCAGGGCCTCGACCTTGCGCGTAAACGTCACCGCCGCGATCTGACCCACCTGTGCCGTGCCCGACGCGAGCAGAGCGACCATGCGGTTGACGAGCTCGGTCGGCTTCCCGGAGCCTACACCAGCCTCGACGTTGGTCTCCAGGTCGACGGCGATACGCCGCCGGGCGGAGCTGTCGCGGAATCGGGGCGGAAAAGTCACGGAACCAGTCACGGGGGCGATCTGTCCTGCGGTCCGCTGCGGGGGAAGACCGGAACATGGACAACCTTACCCACACGACCCACACGCTCGTGGGCGCGACGATCGTGTTCACCGCGCCGGTCTCCGCGGCGGTGAAGACGGTATGGTTCGTGGGCGTCGCCGCGATTGCGGCAGCGGGCATCCCGGGGATCCCGCGCGAGCCGGCACGCATTGCGGCCGGGTGCATCACGCTACTCGCCGTGGCGGTCTACATCGGCGTCGGCGTCGCGGCTCACGGGACAGCCCGCGCCGAGGCGCGCGCGGCAGGCCTCGACATCGTCGACGTCATGGTGGCGCCACGCCCGGGCACACCCTTCCACTCGGAGATCAAAATGGGACGAGTCGGCGGGGTCCAGACGGGTCATGCGGCCGGGTCGGAGGTCCGCGGAGGGGGACGACGGACCAAGATAATAGAGGGGGGGGGGGGGGGGGGGGCGGG
>JBBDSN010000069.1:731-42493 GCA_040904885.1 Gemmatimonadota bacterium
CCCCCCCCCCCCCCCTCTTTCCCGGAAGGATCGAATCGGAAGCGGGATCACCGCCCGATCGAACCGTTCGCTACTTCACGAAGAGCATGTCCCGGTACGTGGGGACCGGCCAGAAGTCATCCGGAACCACACGTTCGAGCCGGTCCACGACGTCCCGCACCTCGGTGAGCGCCGGAATGATGTTGTTCCGCATGTGCTCGGCCTTGGACACGATGTCGTCGCCGCCCAGCTCCTGGTTCTGCTCCGCGAGCACGCCGACTTTCTCGGTGAGCCGGTCGATGAGCTCGTTCACGCGCCGGGCGGTGGCGAGAACACCCTCCGCGACCAAGCCGAGGTCGTCGGCGCGGCCGGCGGTCTCGAGAAGATCGTTCAGGTACCGCTGCGCGGCCGGCAGAAACATGGTCTGCGCCATATGCTGTCCGGTCTCGCCCTCGATGTTGATGGTCATGAAGTACTGTTCCGTGAAGATCTCGTAGCGCGATTCGAGCTCGCGCGGCGAGAGCACACCGTACTTCTCGAACAGCTTGGAGTTCTTCTCGGAGACCAGGTTCGGGAGCGCGTCCATGGTCGTCTTCAGGTTCAGCAGCCCGCGTCGCTCGGCTTCCTCCGCCCACTCCTGAGAGTAGTTGTCGCCGTTGAAGATGATGTGCTTGAACTCATGGATCTCCTCGGCCAGCAGCTCACGAAGCGCATCGTCGAAGCTCTTCCCCTTCTCGAGGGCCGCGTCCAGCTTGACGCACAGGTCGTCGATGGCCTCGGCCACGATCGTGTTGAGCACGGTCGCAGGCCCAGAGACGCTCTGCGACGAGCCGACGGCCCGGAACTCCCACTTGTTCCCGGTGAACGCGAACGGAGACGTCCGGTTCCGGTCCCCCGCATGCTTCGGAAGCGTCGGCAGGACGTTGACGCCCAGCCCCAGCAGTCCCGTCTTCTTGCTGGTCTTGGCCTCCCCCGCCTTGGCGATCTGCTCGAAGATGTCCTGGAGCTGATCACCACAGAACGCCGAGATGATCGCCGGCGGCGCCTCGTTGGCGCCCAGACGATGGTCGTTTCCGGCGTGGGCAATGCTGGCTCGGAGCAGGTCCTGATGCTTCGCGACGGCCTTGAGGACAGCCGACGTGAAGAACAGGAACTGCATGTTCTCGTGTGGCGTCGCGCCGGGCTCGAGCAGGTTCTGCTCTGCGGTGCCGATCGACCAGTTGAGGTGCTTGCCGCTCCCGTTCACACCCTGGAACGGCTTCTCGTGCAGCAGGCATACCAGTCCATACTTCCGAGCCACGCGGCGCAGGGTCGACATCATGAGCTGCTGATGATCCGCCGCCTGGTTCGCGTCCTCGAAGATCGGGGCCATTTCGTACTGCCCCGGGGCGACCTCGTTGTGCCGGGTCGTCACCGGGATCCCGATCTTGTAGAGTTCGAGCTCCACCTCGTTCATGTACTCGAGCACGCGCGACGGGATGGAGCCGAAGTAGTGGTCGTCCATCTCCTGGCCCTTCGGCGGCCGCGTGCCGAACAACGTCCGGCCCGACGTGACGAGGTCGGGACGACGGTAGAAGAACTCCTCGTCGATCAGAAAGAACTCCTGCTCCGGGCCGCACGTCGGGCTCACCTGCATCGGCGGAGAGCCGAACAACTCGAGCGCGCGGCGCGCCTGCTGATCGATCGCGTGCATCGAGCGGAGCAGGGGCGTCTTCTTGTCGAGGGCGTCCCCGGTCCACGAGGCGAACGCCGTCGGAATGCACAGATAGGCTCCACCCGGGCCTTCCACGAGGAAGGCGGGAGAGGTCGGGTCCCACGCGGTGTAGCCGCGCGCCTCGAACGTCGGACGGAGGCCGCCCGACGGGAACGACGAGGCGTCGGGCTCTCCCTGCACCAGGGCGGTACCCGTGAACTCCGTGATCGCGCGCCCGTCACCCGTCGGCTTCAGGAACGAGTCGTGCTTTTCAGCAGTGAGCCCGGTGAGCGGCTGGAACCAGTGCGTGAAGTGCGTGGCGCCCTTTTCCAACGCCCAGTCTTTCATCGCGATCGCGACCGCATCGGCGACCGAAAGATCAAGCTCGGTACCATTCTGGATGGTCGCGAGGAGCGCCTTATACTGGGGCTTCGGAAGCCGCGATTTCATCTGGTGGAGCCCGAAGAGGTTCTCGCCGAACACCTCCTCGAGATCGACGTGCTTCCGAGCGTTACCGTCGCTCGGCGTCGACACGTACTGGGCCGCGGCCAACGTGTCGAAACGGGGTGTGGTTCTGGGCATGTCGGTTACCTCACTCACGCATTTGGGGTATCACTGAACAGAGAATCTGGGGTGGCCGACCCCCGCACTCAAGCCTATATTAGCTAGTAGTCATTACGCTAATTGTGATTATGTCCACAGCATGGCACATTCTACAAAGGTGTTTGTAGGACGCAGTCGCGAGTTGGGGCTCGTACGATCGGCCTTCGACGGCCCCGATGCGTCCATCGTGCGCATCGAGGGGATGCGCGGTATCGGAAAGTCCGCGCTCGTGGCACGAGCGCTCGAAAACTTCCAGCACCTCATCTTCCGTGTCCCGGCGCTCCCAGCTCCACTTCAGCGGCGAGCACTCGCCATGGCGCTCCTCGGGGAGGTGGGCTCACCCCCGTCGTGGGACGAGCTGTTCGCGGCGGCCGTCCGTCGTGCCCGGGTCGGAGAGGGCCCCTTTGTCCTCGTGCTCGACGACGTTCATCGCTTGGGCGAAGCCCGGTCGCGATACATGGAGCCACTGCTCGGCGCCCTTCGGACGGCAAGATCCAACCGGAGGGCTCTTCACGTCGTGCTCGTAGGAGCGCCCTACGGAGACCCTCCGGCGGATGGAAGCGACGGCTGGGTCGCCGAGCGGGTCACGATCGGCCCGCTCCCGCTGCGTCCCGCCAGTGAGCTCCTTCCGGGAGCCGACCCGCGTGACATCCTCCGCGCCTACGGGCTCCTGGGCGGCATCCCTCGCGTACTTGCGGCAGTGGATCCCGAGGTGACCCTCGGAACGAACATCCGAAGACTCATCCTCGACCCGGAAGGTCCGTTCGCGGACATACCATCGATCTGGCTCGAGCGGGATCTACAGACTCCGAGCCGTTACAACGCCGTCCTCGCCCAGCTGGCCTTCGGTGAGTGCGATTGGGGCGGGATCCACGCGAGCGTGCCCGATCTCACCTCGAGCGGCCAGCTGGCCCCATACGTGAGACGGCTGGAAGAGCTCGGCCTCGTGTCGGTCCGCCGGTCTCTCGACGCCGACCCTGGATCGCGCTCGCGACGCTACTCGCTGACCGACCCCCTGCTCGCGTTCTGGTACCGTTTCGTTCTCCCGGGCTCGCCCACAGGCCAGTGGAGTCCGGATATCAAGCTGGGGGACATGCGCGACGACCTGGACGATCACCTGGCGACCATCTTTCCGCTCGTGTGTAGGCAACACATGGCGCACGACGCCATCGAAACCCTGGGTGCGAACGCCCGTGAGCTCGGCAGTCTATGGGGCGCAGAGTACGAGTTGCCCGTCGCCGGGATCCTCACTTCTGGCGCCGCGTTCTACGGCACGTGCTCATGGCGGCCACCCGTCCGCGGAGAAGACCCACTGGGTACGCTCGACGCGTCGGCCCGTGGAACTCGCTATGGGTTCGGGCGGGAACACAGGCTGCGGCTCCACTTCATGAGCATCGAACCACCCCGGTGGCTTGAGCGCGCCGCGGTCCGACAGGACCAGTGCCTGCTCATGGGACCCAGCGCGCTGGTTGGAGACGATAGGCCGACTCCGAGGTAGGATCGACACCAGCGCGACTGGCCATTCAGCCAAGAGTGGCTCAGCCCGAATCCGACCCTCCGCCTCGCTCCCCGAAGCGCACATTCCGTGCGTGTTCGTAGATGAGCGACGTCTCCACATGCGCGACTTCGGGTCGCGACGTAAAGCGGTCCAAGATCAGCTCCCGGAGTGCATCGGAGTCCCGCACAGCGACGTGCACGAGAAAGTCGTTGGAGCCCGCGACATGGAAGACCGCTATCGCATGCTCCAGGCCCAGCATGCTCTTCCGGAACGCCCCGAACGCCTTCCGCGTATGGCGCGCCAAGCGCACGGAGACCAACGCCTGAAGCCCCACGCCGATCGCCCGCAGATCGACTTCGGCATGAAAGCCTCGGAGCACACCGGTCCTGGTCAAACGCCGCACTCGCTCGAGACAACTCGACTCCGCCAAGCCGACTCGGGCGGCGAGGTCCTTGTTGGTGATCCTCGCATCCTGCTGCAGCGCGACCATGATGGCGCGATCGATTCGGTCCAGGCTCGGACTATCGGCATCCTGTCGCATTATCTTCGGCCTATATGATGTACAACGTATCGCATTCTTATCTTATAACATTGTAACGCATAATCTGCCACCCAGAGGGTCCCGTGACGGAACACGATCTCGCCACACTAGCCGCCCATGCGGGCCGCCAGGACTTCGTCGAATTAGGCGTGCACGCGCCCCCGCTGGACCTCTCGTCGACCTACCCGGTACCTGACCCCGATGCGGCAATGGCCGGCCTCGACCTGATGGTCGCCGGCGGGCGTCCCGCAGGAAACTCGATCTACGCGCGTCTCCACAACCCGACCGTGGCCAGGTTCGAAGATGCCCTCGCAACACTCGAAGCTGCCGAGGCCTCGGTGGCCTACGCGTCGGGGATGGCCGCGATGACGGCCGCGCTGTTCGTCGCCGCACAGGAGGGCGGACACGTCGTCGCGGTGCGCCCGCTCTACGGCAGTACGGACCACCTTCTTGCGTGCCGGTTGCTGTCGCTCGACGTGACCTTCACGACGGCGGCCGAAGTCGCCAGCGCGCTGAGAGAGGATACCTCCCTGGTGATCGTCGAGACGCCGGCCAACCCGACGCTCGACCTGGCCGACATCTCAGCGGTGGTGGACGCCGCGGAGGGCGTGCCGGTGCTCGTGGACTCCACGTTCGCGACACCGGTCCTGCAGCGCCCCCTCGACTTCGGGGCGGCGATGGTCCTGCACAGCGCGACCAAATTTCTCGGGGGGCACGGGGACGTCATCGCCGGAGCGATCGCGACGAGCGAGGAAAGAGCACGTAAATTGCGGCAGGTTCGAGTGCTCACCGGAGCGTTGCTCCACCCCCTCGCCGCATTCCTACTGCTCCGCGGGCTGCCCACACTTCCGCTGCGGGTCGAGCGCGCCCAGGCCACCGCTTCGGTTCTGGCAGACCGACTGGCCGACCACTCCCTGGTGGCACGCGTGCTCTACCCCGGCAGGGCAGGCGCCGACCCGATGGGCCTCGTGGGTCGACAGATGCGAGGCCCCGGAAGCATCCTCTCCTTCGAGCTGCCATCCGGGAACGCCGCCAAGGCACTCATGCGGGGGGTCTCGCTGATCACGCCCGCGGTGAGCCTGGGTTCCACCGACAGCTTGATCCAGCACCCGGCCGGTCTCACCCACCGGGTCGTGGAGCCGAGCGCACGCGCCCAGATGGGTATCGGAGACGGGCTCCTCCGGCTCTCGGTCGGACTCGAGTCCGCCGACGCGCTCTGGGCGGATCTCTCAGTCGGCCTGGCACTGGCCGAATCGGCGATGGAGCACCCGGCCACGACCGCAAGCGCCTGAAGGCGGCGGGCCCCGGGGCGATACGTCCCGAAGCCCGCCGTGCTCTACACGTCGAGGTTCTTGACGTACTTCGCGTTTTTCTCGATAAACTGCCGGCGGGGCTCGACTTCGTCTCCCATGAGCCGGTCGAAGAGGCTGGATGCTATGGCGGCATCCTCGATCTGTACCTGCATGACGGTCCGCGAATCGGGGTCCATCGTCGTCTTCCAGAGCTGGTCGGGGTTCATCTCACCGAGACCCTTGTAGCGCTGAAGGCGGATGCCCTTCGGGTCGTCCGGCGTCCCGCCGAGGCGCTTGATGTACTCGACCCGCTCGGCCTCGTTGTACGCGTAGAACTCCTGCTTCCCCTTCTGCACGCGGTAGAGCGGTGGCTGCGCGATGTAGACGTAGCCGGCCTCGATGAGCTCCGGCATCTGGCGGAAGAAGAAGGTGAGGAGGAGCGTCCGGATGTGTGCGCCGTCGACGTCGGCGTCGGTCATGATGACGACCTTGTGATAACGCGCGTTCGCGAGGTCGAACTCCTCACGGATCCCGGCTCCGATCGCCGTGATGATCGCCCGGATCTCCTCGTTCCCGAGGATCTTGTCGATGCGGGCCCGCTCGACGTTCAGGATCTTCCCCTTGAGGGGGAGAATGGCCTGGTACGCCCGGTCGCGCCCCTGCTTCGCGCTGCCGCCGGCAGAGTCACCCTCGACAAGGTAGATCTCGGTCATCGAAGGATCGTTGATGGAGCAGTCCGCGAGCTTTCCAGGAAGCACCCCTCCCTCGAGGGCGCTCTTCTTGCGCGCGAGATCCCTGGCCCGGCGCGCGGCTTCGCGAGCGCGTGAAGCCTGAAGCGACTTCTCGATGATCGCCTTGGCCGCCTTCGGGTTCTCGTCGAGGTAGATGGAGAGGTGCTCGTTGACCGCCGCCTCGACCGCGCCACGCACCTCGCTGTTGCCGAGCTTCGTCTTGGTCTGCCCCTCGAACTGGGGCTCCATGACCCGGACGCTCAGCACGCAGGTGAGTCCTTCGCGGACATCGTCGCCGGAAAGGGTCTCGTCCTTCTTGAACAGTTTGTTGCGGCGTGCGTAGTCGTTGATGGTACGTGTGAGCGCGGCCTTCAAACCGGTCAGGTGCGCGCCGCCTTCGTGGGTATTGATGTTGTTGACGAAGGTGTGCGTGTTCTCGCTGAAGCCCTGGTCGTACTGGAGGGCCAGCTCGATCTCCGCTTCGGGCTTCTCCACCTCGAAGTAGCAGACCTTCTCGTGCACCGGCTGGCGGCTACCACGGAGGTAGGCCACGTACTCGGCCAGCCCGCCGTCGTAGCGGTACTCCTCCCGTGACCCGTCGTCGCGCTCGTCCACGAGGACGATGAGGAGTCCCTTGTTCAGGAACGCCAGCTCCCGCAAGCGGTTCGAGAGTGTCTCGTGTGAATACTCGAGCTCCGTGAAGATCTCGTCGTCCGGCTTGAAGGCGACCGTCGTACCGCTGCTGCCCTTCACAGGACCGAGGTCCTCGAGCTCCTTCGTCTTGATCCCACGCTCGTAGCGCTGATGGTACTTGCGGCCGTCCCTGCGGACCTCGACCTCGAGCCACTTGGAGAGCGCGTTGACCACGCTGACGCCGACGCCGTGCAGACCACCCGAAACCTTGTAGCTGTCCTTGTCGAACTTGCCGCCGGCATGGAGCACGGTCATGGCGAGCTCGACGCCCGGGAGCTTCTCCACGGGATGGGGGTCGACCGGAATTCCTCGACCGTCGTCGACCACGGTGATGGAGTTGTCCTCATGGATGGTCACGTGCACCTCGGTGCAGTATCCCCCCATGGCCTCGTCGATCGAGTTGTCCACGACTTCGTACACCAGGTGGTGCAGGCCGCGAGCCGATGTCGAGCCGATGTACATGCCCGGACGCTTGCGGACCGCCTCCAGGCCCTTGAGCACCTGGATCTGGCCTGAAGTGTAGTTGCCCTTCGGATTCTCGTTGTTGTTCGCCATGTCCACCCCTGACTCGTGTGCGCGGAACGTGCCGCGCTACTCCGTCTCCGCTAGAGCGAAGACGACCCGTTCGAACGGTGCGTCCTCGATGCGCTCGTTGACGCGCTCGAGGAAGTCCCGCTTCATCATGTTCAGCTCCATCAACCACGCACTGCTGCGCACCTCCACGAACAGGGCGGTATCCTCGACGGCCCGGGCCCGCGTGACCTTCGCGAGATCCTCACCCACGATCTCCGGCCACAGCTCGAGAACCTCCATGCGTCGCACCTGCTCGCGGACGCCGTGCTTGTCCAGCACGGTGGCGAGCACGGCCCCGACCTTCGCGGGTCCACGACCGGTGTTCAACCTTCGACCTTCCCGTTGCGAATGCTCCAGCGCGGGAGCACATCCTTGCGAATCCGCACGTCGGACTCCTTGGGCGCGGTGACGAGCACCTGACCCACGTCGGAAGAGTCCATCAGGGCCAGCACACGCTCGCTCCGGCCCGCGTCGAGCTCGGCGAACACGTCGTCGAGGAGCATGAGCGGCTCGGTGCCCCGGCGCTCCCGGATGGTCCGGGCCTCCACCAAGCGGAGCGCGAGCGCGGCGGTCCGGCGTTGTCCCCCCGACCCATAGGTCCTGATATCCAATCCCTTGCCTTCTCCGTCGAGCCGAAGCCGGACGTCGTCCCGGTGCGGGCCCACCACGGTGACGGCGTTGCGTCGCTCCCGCTCCGCCGACTCCACCAGGGCGTCCCGAAACGCTTCTTCCACTTCGGATACGGCACGGGCCCCATCGAGGGGCACGCTCGACCGGTACACCATACTCGCTCCGGCTTCCCCGGAAATCGTCGCGTAGCATTGTCCGAACGGGTCGTCGCTCCCTTCGACCCAGGCCATTCTGGCCGCGATGACCCGGGCGCCGCTGCGCACCAGTCCCTCGTTCCATGCGAATACGACCGCCCCCGGTTGGTTCGCCTTCAGGGATGCATTCCTGCGGGAGAGCACCTGTCGGTACTCCTGCAGTGCCGCGACATATCCGGGCTCGTTCAACGAAAGTACGATGTCGAGGAACCGACGCCGTTCGGCGGGTCCGCCTCCGACCAACTCGATATCCGCGGGAGAAAAGATCACGGCTGCGAGGGAGCCGAGCGCATCGCCCAGCCGGTCGGGCTCGACACCGTCGACAGTGACCTTCTTTCTTTTGCCCTCACGCGCGAAGGCCGCCGTGATCTCGCTGACATCATCCCCTGTCTCGTCTCCCGTTCGTACCGTGCCTGCAACCCGGAACACCCCCTGGTCGAAGGCGACGAGTTGATCGTCGCGCGCGCCACGGAAGGACCGGAACGTCTCCAAATAATAGATCGCCTCGAGAAAGCTCGACTTCCCGTGAGCGTTGTCCCCCACGAGGGCCAATCCCTCCCGCGGAATCTCCAGATCCTGGGCGCCGAGGTTCCGGAAATGGCGCAGGCTGAGGCCGGTCAGACGCACGGAAACCGGCTTCGGAGAATCCTTCGATGCATGATGAAAGTTAACCCCGCACGCGCCCCCCGCTACCGCCCCTTGAAGTCGGGCTTCCGCTTTTCCAGGAAAGCCGCCATCCCTTCCTTCATGTCTTCGGTGGACGCGAGCAGCCCGAACAGGGACGACTCATAGTCGAGCGCCTCGTTCGTCGCGGTGTCCACCGCCCGATACATGGACTCGAGGGCCAAGCGCACCGCGATCGGGCCGTTCTTCGTGACCTTGCGCAGGAACGTCTTCGCATCGTCGAGGAGCGTCTCGCGGGGCACCACGGCGGACACGACACCGAGGTCGCGCGCCCGCTCGGCGTCGAACATCTCGCCGGTGAGCGTCAGCTCTATGGCACGGCCCAGTCCAGTGAGGCGGGCGAGCCGGATGGTTCCACCGTATCCCGGGATGATGCCGAGGCCCACCTCGGGCAACCCGAACTTCGCGTTCGCGGAAGCGATCCTGAGGTGGCACGCGAGCGCCAGCTCGAACCCGCCACCCAACGAGAAGCCCCCGATCGCGGCGAGCACGGGCTTCGGGAACCGCTCGATGGCCCGGAACACTTCCTGACCGTCGCGACTCACCCGCACGCCCGCGACCGAGTCCATCTTCGCGAGCTCCGCGATATCGGCGCCCGCCACGAAGGCCTTCTCCCCGGCCCCGGTGAGGATGACCCCCCGAACGGCATCGTCGTCGTGCAACCCGGCGAACGCCTGGCCGATCTCCGAGATCACATCGGGGTTGAGCGCGTTGAGCTTTTCCTGACGATCGACGGTCACGATAGCGAGCTCGGCGTCCCGCTCGACCCGCACGTAGGCAAGTTCGGTCATTCTGCGGCATCCTCTCGGGTGATGTCTATGTGTGAGGGCATCGGAGACTCGCAAGATAGCGACCCGGACGGACATGGATAAAGCCTGCGGCAGGCCTTAACTTCACGCGCTCGCGCCCCCTGAACGTCACACAACGAGGAGTTCCACGTCATGAGTCGCTCGCTCAACAAGGTCATGTTGATCGGAAACGTCGGGAACGAGCCGGAGATCCGGGCGACGAGCTCCGGCGCCCGCGTCGCGAAGGTGTCGCTGGCGACCAACCGGACGTGGTCGGACCGGACCGGTCAGCAGCAGGAGCGAACCGAGTGGCACCGACTCACGTTCTTCGGCAAGGTCGTGGACGTGGTCGAGCAGTGGGTGAAGAAGGGTGACCGTCTCTATGTCGAAGGCCGGATCGAATACTCGCAGGTGGAAGGCGAGGGGGGCACGCGCTACTTCACCGACATCGTGGTCTCGGACATGGTCATGTTGGGCTCGTCCGCACCGGGGGGGAGCTCGGGTGGTGGCGGCGGCGGTTATAGCGGAGGCGGCAACGGTGGCGGAGACGACTCCGGCCCCTCCATGACCGAACCGGACGACGACCTGCCGTTCTGAGGGACCCGGGGCCGACACCCGCAGAGCGGGTCGCGGCGCCCAGACCCATCAACCGTCGGATACGGGATCCGCCTCGGACTTCCAGAGACCCATCAGGTACTCTTCGTACCTTCTCGGATGCGCTTCGTAGTCCTCGACCCAGACTTCGAACGGGGGCAGAGCGACGCGCCGAGCCAACCAGCCGGTCGCGACCCGCACCATTTCGGCGTATCCAAGGCTCGTCTCGCCACCTCCCTCGGCCTGGGCCCGGTGCGCGATCAGGTAGATCTCGTCGGCGCTCAGATACACGAGCAGATCCGCGATCTGCGCCGAACAGTAGTCGAGGTACTTGGCGCGCAGGACCTCGAGAGGCTCGTCCAGGCCTCGCTCGCCTGCGTCCACTTGGGACCCCCTCCCGCCGGACGTGAAAAAGCCCCCGGCTCACACCGGGCGCGAAGTACGGAGCCCGCAGGCTCCCGTCGCGCCAAGGTATGCGCCGTAGGGCGGTTCAGCGCAAGGGTTTCAGCTCAATGGGGAGGTCGCGCCCTCGGCGGATTCACCGAGCGTGGGACCGTCCCCGTCCCGGAGATGCCGATAGATGGAACGCCGCGTGAGACCGTACAACACGACCCGACTCAGGAACTCCGGGTCCGATTCCTGGACCTCTTCAGCCTGGGTCGCGATGTCCCTCGGAAGCCGGACATTCAACTGCACGGATCGGGTTTCCCACATCGACACACCTCACCCTATGAACGGGAAGAAAAAATCTGCAATTCGAAATTTCAGCAAGCCGACGAATCTCGTCAGCGGCACGTGCAGGCGAGAGGTGCTCGCGAGCCTCGAGATGCGACGAACGGTAAGCGGCCTCTCCGGGGCGCGCAACCCCTCAAAACCGGACACCGCACGAAGCCCGAAGGCTTGTATGTCGCCTAACGACAATGACTTAAGATTTTGGCCCGCAGAGCGAATTCACGTGTTCCCAGTCGCGGCCCCGGGTGGAATCGCATCTGGGCCGCAACCCGGAAGTGCAAGCGGCGCACGGGGTTTCAATGAGGCCCGCATCGCTAGAATACAGCAAGTGCGTCGCAGAATTTTTACAAATAATCGACTATGGGAGGGAGGACCTCAGAAAGGCCCCCAAGGCGACCGCCTCGAAGGCGAGGAAGCGGGCGCGAAGCTCCTCGGGCGTGGACTCGCGGAAGACGACCGCGGTGCGGCAGGTGTCGCCGAGCGAAGGACCCTCGAAGGCGATGAACCCGCGCCAAGCACCGTCTGCGCGGAAAACATGCAATCGTGCGGTCCAGGTCACGCCACCGCAGTCCACCATGCGCGCCGCGAGTGCGAGCGGCTCCGCCGGGCTGGGGCCTTCGGCCGAATCGTCGAGGTCGCGCAGATGGGCGTCGGGGAAGCGCGCCAGGTCGGCCGCCCAGACCGGAAACGGCGGGAGAGGCAGGAGCGTCGCACAGTGAGCCACGAGCGCCTCGAGGGGATCGCCGGGCGCACCGTCATCCACCGACCGTGCGTCCAGCACCGCTCGATAGAGTGGGCGGATCGACTCCCGGGGGAGCATGGACACGAGACGCCGAGCCTGGCGGCGCCGATACGCCTCGTACATCGGCCGGAGCGCTTCCCGGTCGACGGCGATCTCGCCGGACTGCGCCTCCGGCCGCTGGGTCATGTCGACGTTCAGTGCACCGTGCTCGGCACGAAGGCCGACTCCATCGGTACGGAAACGCGCGCGGCGTGCGTGAGGTGCAGCCCCGCCAGCGTCTCCCGGGCTCCGAATGTCTCGACCAGCCCCGAGAGCGCAGCGAAGCGATCCGGCTCGAAGCGCGCCGTCAGTCGGGCAAGCCCACGACGCATCGCTGCGATCACGTCCTGGACCTCGCCGAAGGAAGTCGGCAAGGGGAACTGAGCACGGTACTCCAGGCTCGCCTCCGCCGCCGCCTCGAGACGTCTCAAGCGGGCGTCGGGAAAGCCCTCGTACAGGGCGCGCTCGAACGCCGCGTCGGGCTCGTGGAGCGCGGTCCTGAACACGAGCGCGGACCCGTCGTAGTCGAGGTGGGCGCGGACGACGCGACCCGCGCCGAGCACCACGCGTATGGACGTCCCCTCGTGAAGATCGAAGTCCCGGCAAACATCCCGGTAGCCGATTCTGAGCAGGACCGGACGGGTGAGCGGACCGAAGCCCAGCCGTTCGAGCACACGAATTCCGAGTTGGAAGCCGTAGCGCTCGACTTCCGTGGCGTCGCCGGCCTCCGCGGCCCGGGCGAGCAGACCGGTCAGGTGCTCATGGGTCGGCTCGTAAACCCAATCGAGCACCACCAGTTCGGTGCTCAAATCGAGCACCTTCAGGCGGCCACTACCCAGATCGAGCGCTTCGGCGGTGGCCGCGTAGCGGCCGTCGACGACCAGCGCCAACCCGATGTCCTCGATGCGCCCGCCGGGGTCGTCGGTCTCGTGCACATCTCGATACTGAACGACCGCCCGGGTGAGGGGCAGCGCGCACACTCCAGGGACATCACCCATAGCCTCGGGCCGGGCGTAGCTCCGCACACTAGAGTCCATCGTGGCTCCTTCGAGTCCAATCAGAGGAACGAGCACGATAACCATTTGTTTCCACCGATCGCAATGCTGCCGTGGCGTTGCCCTTTAGGGCCGACCGATTTAGCTTTTCTAGCTCGTCGATCTGGTTTCAACCCGTAGGAAGGTGATCCTTTTGGAAGTCGTCGTTCAGGACAATGAGAGCCTCGACCGCGCGCTACGCCGGTTCAAGCGAAAGGTGCAGCGGTCCGGGCTCTATTCCGAGCTCCGCAAGCGACGGTACTACGAGAAGCCGAGTGCCCAGCGCAAGCGCAAGAAGGAAGCGGCCATCCGTAGAGAGCGTCGCCGTCAGCGTCGCGGTCGCCGCTAGCGTAGACGCGGTTCGGTTCGAAAACGAAAGAAAAGGCGGTCTCCCATCGAAGGGGGACCGTTTCTTTGTTGCACCTGTTGCGGGTCGCCACCGCGACGGCCCGGTCTAAGCGGCCCGTCGATCCCGGAAGATCCGCTCGAGCCGGGACCACCCTTCCAAGGCGCCCCGGGTCAGGTGCTCACGGACGAACGCCAAGCGCAGCCGCCGACGTACGCCCGGGTCCCTGAGGCTCCCCGGCGTCGCTCCCGTCAGGATTTTCACCATCCGGCACATGTTCGTGTCCGAAGTGAACCCCAGCTCCCGCGCCGCCATCGCGACCGTGACGTCCGGGTCCACGAGCCGCTCTGCGACGGCGAAGCTCCGCAGCCACCGCAGGTAGGTGAACGGGGAGTCGAGCCCCTTCCTCCGGAACCGCGCCTTCAGCGCACCTCGGCTGAGGCCCGCGGCCTCCGCGATCGCGCTCAGGTCGGTATAGCGACAAGGAAGCTCGAGCGTGTGCCGCGTGAACGCACGAAACGACAGGGGTAGCGGGCCTCCAGCGGCCCGCGTGAGGTCGGCGAGCGACCGGTCGACCCAGGTCCCCTCCAACGCCACCTCCGACACCACGGAGCCCAAACGCCGGGCGAGGTATTCGATCCTCGGCTGGGGAACCTCCACCTTCCGCCGATCCTGGTCCCAGCCGGCGAGCATCTCCCGAGATACGTGGAGCTCCGGAACCCGTTCGCTCCGGTCCGCAATGGAGCGCCGCGGCTGATCGTCGCGCACGTGGACGCGAGGATACCCGTGATCGAGCGCGGCCTGCACCCACCGGACTTCACCCACGACGGCCTCATCCGGACGCGCGCATCGGCTGATGGCGAGCCGTACCGTCGGGTCGCTCACACTGAGAAGTATCACCTCGCTTCACACTCCATCCTGCGGTTCTCGCGCTATGATGAAGCTGCCCCAGGGGTCCGCGACGCGCAAACGCAGCGTGACCCCCGGGGCGCGAACCCGTAGGGACCGCCAGCCACCGCGGTCTCTACGAATGTGCTCGTCAGATCGGAAGCGCGACCGGCTTCTCGCCCGACCAGTCGTAGAACCCCTTGCCGCTCTTTCTACCGTACCGCCCCATGGCGACGATGCGCTTGAGGAGCGGTGGTGGCGCGTAGCGCTCTTCCCTGTACTCGTCGAACATGATCTCGCTGATCTTATGGAGCGTGTCGATGCCGACGAAGTCGCACAAGGTGAATGGTCCCATGGGATATCCGCACCCGAGCACCATCCCCGTGTCGATGTCCTCGATGCTCGCCACACCCCGCTCGAGCTGCCGGATCGCGTCCAGCATATAAGGCACGAGCAGCAGGTTCACCACGAAGCCCGAGTTGTCCTTCGCCGCGATGGGGACCTTCCCGAGCTTCTTCGCGAACGCGAAGGTCCGGTCGAAGGTCTCCTCGCTCGTGGCGATGGTGCGCACGACCTCGACCAGCTTCATCACCGGAACCGGATTGAAGAAATGAAGCCCCACGACCCGGTCGGGGCGGTCCGTGGCCGCAGCCATGTCCGTGATGGTGAGCGAGCTGGTGTTCGACGCGAAGATCGTCCCCTCTCCGCACAACCCGTCCAGCTCACCGAAGAGCGCGTTCTTCACTTCGAGGTCCTCGACGATCGCCTCGATGACGATGTCGCACGGAGCGAGGTCGGCCACCTTGGTGGTGAACGTGAAGCGCGCGAGCGCGGCGTCCCGGTCCTCCGCCGACAGCTTCTCCTTGGAAACCGCTCGGTCGAGAGATTTCTGAATCCGGGCCTGCCCGGCCTCGAGGGAGGTCTTGTCGATCTCCCGCACGATGACCGAGAAGCCATGCGTCGCGGCGACTTCCGCGATGCCGCTTCCCATGAGCCCACAACCGACGACTCCGACTTTTTCGATGCTCAAGATTTCATTCTCCGTTCGTTACGACCGATCTGCGATGAGATGATGACAACCAGACGCCCAGCGATGGGCGAGACGCTCAGAAGGCTTCCACGATCACAGCTCCACCCTGACCCCCGCCGATGCAGGCGGAACCCAGGCCGAACCGGCCTCCCCGACGACGAAGCTCGTGCACCAGGTGGATGGTGATGCGCGCGCCGGACGCGGCCAGAGGGTGCGTGAGGGCGATCGCTCCGCCGTTCACGTTCGTCTTCTCGGGATCGAGCCCGAGCTCCTTCTCGACCGACTTGTACTGGGGAGCGAACGCCTCGTTCACCTCGACCAGGTCCATGTCCTCGAGCGACATGTTCGCCTTCTCCAGGGCCAGGCGCGCGGCCGGGGCCGGACCGATGCCCATGATTTTCGGCTCGACGCCGACGAAGCCCCACGACACGATGCGACCGATCGGCTTCACACCGTTCGCCTGGGCCCAGTCCGCGCCCGCCAGCACCGCGCTCGCCGCGCCGTCCCCGATGCCGCTGGCGTTTCCGGCGGTGACCAGCCCGTCCTTACGGAAGTAGGGGCGCAGCCCTCCGAGGGCCTCCAGCGTCGCCTCGGGACGCATGTGCTCGTCGGCGGCGTACTGGGTCTCGCCTTTCCGGCTCTTCACCGTGACCGGCGCGATCTCGGCGTCGAAGTACCCGGCATCCCACGCCGCCTTGGCTCGCTGCTGCGAGAGATAGGCCACCTCGTCCGCTTCGGCTCGGGTGACCTTGTAGCGATCCGCGAGCTCCTCTGCGGTCTGCGCCATCGTGAGATCGCAGTTGGTGTCGAGGAGCGACTGCCAGAGGAGGTCCTCGAACTGCTGGCCGGCCGGTCCGAGACGAAGACTCCCGAAGCGCGCGCCCCGCACGACGTGGGGCGCCTGGCTCATCGACTCCGTGCCGCCCGTCAGACACACGTCCGCTTCGCCGAGCACGATCTCCTTGGCGCCCTGGACGATGGCCTCGAAGCCCGACCCGCACAGCCGGTTCAGGGTCAGCGCCGGCTTCTCCTGCGGGATGCCCGACTTGAGCGCGACGTGCCGCGCCAGATAGATGGCGTCCGCCGAGGTCTGCAGAGCGTTGCCGAAGAAGGTGTGATCGACCTGGTCGGCCGGGACGCCCGCCGCTTCGATGGCCGCCGTGCTGCTGACGATTCCGAGGTCGGTCGCGGTGAGGTTCTTGAGGCTTCCGCCGAAGGTGCCGAAGCCGGT
Organism: Gemmatimonadota bacterium; assembly: GCA_040904885.1. Taxonomy (GTDB): domain Bacteria; phylum Gemmatimonadota; class Gemmatimonadetes; order Longimicrobiales; family Gaopeijiaceae; genus JAWLHJ01. The sequence continues at coordinate 17,267 of JBBDSN010000069.1, forward strand.
GCGCTTCCCCGAGAGGATGACGACGTCGCGAGAGTGTCCCTGGGTGCTCATGAATAACCTGATCCGTAGGTGATCGTTGGCGTTCGTCTGGTCGTGAGGGGTCAGCTACCCCCGGACGCCCCGACGGTTCACCGGACGGTCAGCCTTCGAGCCGCTCCACGATCCAGTCGCCCACGCCCGCCGTGCCGAGGGAACCGCCGAGATCAGGGGTGGTCCGTCCCTCTCGGATGGACGCGACCACCGCTTCGTGCACACGCTCGGCGCCGCTCACGTCTCCGAAATGCTCGAGAAGCAGCCCGACGCAGCGGATCGCCCCGACCGGGTTCGCGATACCCTGGCCGGCGATATCGGGCGCCGATCCGTGGACCGGCTCGAACAGGGCGTGTCGTCCCGGATGGATGTTGGCCGACGGCGCCAACCCCAGCCCACCGGTGATCTCCGCGGCGAGGTCGCTCACGATGTCGCCGAATAGGTTGGGAGCCACGATCACGCTGTACCGCTCCGGACGTCGCACCAGGTCCATCGCCATGGCATCCACGTACATCGCGTCCTGCTCGATCCCCGGAAACCCCTCACCCACCTCCTGGAAGACCCGGCGCCAGAGTCCCCCCACGTGGCGCATCGCGTTGGCCTTGTCGACGAGGGTCACGCGGGGACGCCCCCGGTCGCGTGCGTGCTCGAACCCGGCTCGGATCAGCCGCTCGACCCCCTTGCGAGTGGCGATGTTCTCCTCGATGGCCAACTCGTCGGGCGTGCCGGTCTTGAAGCTGCCACCCATGCCCGTATACTCGCCCTCGGTGTTCTCGCGGAAGATCTCGAGGCTGAGATCCGGGTCCACCGACTCGAGCGGACAGAGCTCGGGCGAGAGCAGCGTGCATGGGCGGAAATTGACATAGAGGTCGAGCCTGAAGCGCATACCGAGAAGGATGTCCTTAGCATGCTCGTTGCCAGGCACCCTTGGGTCGCCCAGCGCCCCGAGGAGCACGGCGTCGTGGTCCTCGGCGAGGGACCTGAACTCTTCGTCCGTGATCGTGACCCCGTCCCGCAGATAGCGGTCGGCGCCGAGGTCCCAGTCGACGAGCTCGTATGAGGTACCGGACGCACGGGCACAGGCCTCGAGCACACGGCGGGCCTCGGCGAGGACTTCGGTGCCGATCCCGTCACCGGGAATGAGGGCGATTCTGGGCATCTCGATCCGAATTCGTAAAGGGAAAGGCGAGGAGCGAGGCCGCGATGGTCCAAGCCGTCGCGGCCAAACGGTGGAGCGCCGGAGAGTAAGCCAAGCGTAGAGCGAACGCCAACCGTGCGCGAAGGCTCACCGATCCGGCGGAGTGGCCACCACGATCACGCCACGCACGGGCGCCCGGTTCCCTTCCACGCGGTACGGGTAGCGGCCCTCCGGAGCTTCCACGAAGGACACGACAAACCGGCTGCCCCGGGATACCATCGGCGGAGAAGCCAGCTGATCGAGCTCCTCCATGAAGGCGAGAGCACCGGGAGCGAGGCTGTCGGCCTCGAAGATCAATTCGTGGATCCACGAGTCGGTGGTCACGAACTGCAGGTAGTCACCTGGCCTGACCAGCGTTTCCTCGGGCTCCGCGGCACGCGCCGGCCCAGCGGACAACAGGACCTCATGCACGCGGTCCCGCAGGTCGAGGCCCAACTCCGACTGGAGGCGCCGATCAGGGGACAGCTCCGAGTCGCCAGGCTGGCACGCGGCAACCGCCAACAGACCCACGGCGAGTGCGGCGGATGCGATCCACCGGCGGACCTGACTCGACCCCTTCAGGAGACCCGCTCGGTCCCGCACGAGATGCAGAAGCGCCACTCGGGCTCCAACTCCTCACCGCATCCCGCGCACGGAACGGAATGCACGTCGGTCCCGCAATAAGGACAGAAGTTCAGATTCTCCCTCGCCGGAAGAGGCGCCCTGCACCACCGACACGCAGCCCCTTCGGCATCCTCACCGTCCTTGGCGGAAAGGGTCGCAGCAGCGGTGTCGGGTCCGGCCGGCCGGTCCGATGCGGCAGAGCCGGTCGGTGCCTCCGCCGGAGCGGAGCTCTCGGGCGCCCCGCGTCCTGGTCCGCTTCCGTTGCCGCCGATCCGCTCCGGGTTCAGGCGAACATCCACCGCGGCGTACTCCCGGTAGACCCCGGTGTTGGGATTGGGCGTCTGGAGTTCGGTGCGGAGCTCGCGCAACGCGTGCTCGGAGTCGAGCGCGAGATATCCGCCTTCCCCGGCGAGAAGACGGATGAGCGCATCCTCGTAGTCCCCGTTCATCTCCACGCCGATGCGATCCCGGTGCGTGGGATAGGGCACCAGATCCTGATAGATCTCCGCGACCGTGAAGGGCCCTTTCAGGTACTCGGGGCGCTTTGCCCGGATCTCTTCCACCAGCACTCGGTGGAATGACGCCAACACCTCGTCCGCTACGGTCATTCTTGGTCGCGCTCCGTTTCCAGTCTCATGAGTCCCGCCGCGATCGCGCCGCGCAAAAATGTCTCGGGGTCCGTCGACGAGACCTCCAGACCGCTCTGTTCGTGCCAACCCTCGGCAAGCCTTCGCATGTATTGCGCCAACGTTTCGTGCCTGAAACCCGAGTGGTCCCGCATCTGCCGGACGATCTCGAGGCAGGTGCCCCGGAGCCGGCGACCGTCACCCAGGCGGACGACGTATACGGCATCGGCGCCCTGGGCCTGTGCCCGCTCGAACAACTCGAGCTGGCTCGGATCATACGGGTCCGGGACGCCGCCCCCGACGCTCGATTCGATTTCGGCCAGCAAGCGGTCGACCGGATCTTCCAGCTCCTCCAGCTCAGCCAACCTCTGTTCCCAGGGTACCAGATGCGCGTCGCCAGGGTCCAGGTGCCAGAGACTCCGCTTCAGCTCGATCAGTCGCCAAACCGCCAGCGGGTCCCAGTGTTCGAGCGGCGGCACCCGCTCGAGCTCACGCAGCGCGGCTTCCCAGTCCCCGCGGTCGTAGAGGAGGTGTCCCAGGTAGATCCGGGCTTCGTGGAGGTCCGGATCCAGCCGGAGCGCCCGGCGGATCTGCCGTCCCGCGCCCACGTCGTCTCCGAGCCTGTGGAGCGCATATCCCAACGAAGCCGCGGCCTCGGCGTTGTCCGGGCGCGCCGCGGCCGCCTCGGCGAAGACGTCCCGGCACTCCGCGTACATCGCGGCGCGATACAGGGCACGGCCGATCGTGAGCATCAACTCGATATCGTCGTCGTATCCCGCTTCGGCGACTTGGCGGAACAAGTCCAGCGCCTCGGCCCGCTGTCCGAAGCGGAGCAACGCCTCGCCGAGCCCCACGAGCGCGTCCTCGTGTCCGGGATCGAGCAGCGCCGCACGCTCGAACGCTCGGCGCGCCCACGCGTACTCCTCGCGGGCGAGACGTGCATACCCGAGTCCCACGTAGAGCTCTACCGCGTTGGGGTAGAGCGATAGACCCTCCTTGAGCATCTCGAGGGCCCCGTCGTAATCACCGTCGTTGTAGAGCTTGTGCGCCTGTTCGTCGTATTCCTCCGAGCTGAGGAACCGGTCGGGCATGTAGGGGAGCTCCTTGTCGAACCATGACGGCCGACGACGGTAAGGGGAGAACCGTCCGGAAATTAATGTGCTCCGACGGGGGGAACCACCCTTCGGCGCGTCGAGTCGCATCGGAGATGCGCCGCGGGTTGTCTCCTCCCGGCCAAAAACGTGTCAGATCTTACCGTAGGCGACGCCGCACGCCGTGCAGACCAGATCCTTGCCGGCCCGTACCAACCTGTGGCCCTCTCCGTGCCTCGGGCAGTCGGGATCCTTTCCGGCATCGAGGGCGTCCTTGACCTTGCGCCGCTCCGTCCGCGTCGCTTTCGGAATGGGAAGCTCGTAGCGCAGTGATGAGGCGCTGCACTCGAAAATCGCGATGGCCCCGCCCTCCTCGACCGGGCGAACACCCAGGAGCATGAGGAAGCCTCCGTTCGGGGACTCCATCTGCTGACCCTGGTAGTACTGCTTGAGCAGCTGTTTCTGGTTGTCCAGCTGCAAGACCTGACTCAAAGTGCCCCCTTTGCCGACGAAAATTGGCCGGGAGTATACCGGGACCAGGGATTCGGCGCTACCCGTCCCGGGCCGATACAAAAAACGCGGAGCGAAAAGCCACGAAATGGGCTCTCCGCTCCGCGGGACCGTCGGAGGTCTACGTGACCGAAAGGTCAGGCGACGCCCGCGTCCTCCATGTTCTTCGCCGAGTTCTTCGCGCCGTGCGCAATGGCCGGCCGGCAGAACCGGGTTCCGATTTCGTGCAGACCCCGAAGGTCGCTGTCGCTCAGATCGGGGTACCGCTCACCGATATACTCGATGGTCTCATCCATCCAGTGGCGCTGATCGTCCTCAGCCGCCTGCAGAACGCCACACCGGTTGATGTGGCTGAACAGCTCGTCCCGCGCGCGATCCAGAAGTTTTTCTTTGGACAAGTCTTCCTCCGTCATGTCTCTGTCACTTCGGCCGATGCCATGGGTGTCGGTATGGGCCTCAGCCATATAACCTAATCGTTAATCAAACTTTGACCAAACGCACCCTCATGAACGAAGCTCACGGCCCCAACGCGGTCACGCTCGAAGTCTACCGTCACCTCTTCACGGCGCTGGCCGAAGAAATGGGGGCGGCTCTGCGGCGCGCCTCGTTTTCGCCGAACATCAAGGAGCGCAGGGACTACTCCTGCGCTCTTTTCGATCCGGACGCCCGGGCGGTCGCGCTGGGAGACCACATGCCGGTCCATCTCGGAGCCATGCCCATGAGCGTGACGGCTGCCCTCGAAACGCTCGGACCGCTCCGCGAGGGAGACGTGGCGTGCCTGAACGATCCGTTCCATGGAGGCACGCACCTGCCCGACATCACCCTCATCGCCGCCGTGCACGACGCGCGGGACCACCTACTCGGATACGTAGCGTCGCGCGCACACCACAGCGACGTCGGCGGCTCCACACCGGGCTCCATGCCGCTCGCCCGTGAGATCTTCGAGGAGGGGCTGCGGATCCCGCCCGTGCTCCTTTACGCGGGCGGTCTGCGGAACGAAGCTCTCTGGCAGACGATTCTCGCGAACGTGCGGACCCCCGCCGAGCGGTCCGGAGACCTCGACGCCCAGCTGGCGGCGCTCACGACCGGCGCCCGCCGCCTCCGCGAGATCGCCGTACGGCGCGGAACGTCGGAGACCCGACGCGCCATGGACGGACTCATCACCTACGCGGACCGCCTGGTGGAAGCCGGCGCCGAGCGGATCCCCGACGGGCGCTACGAAGCGGAGGACCATCTCGAGGACGACGGCTTCGGCACCGGGCCAATCCCGATCCGGGTCGTCCTCACGGTGGACGGACACCGCATGACACTCGATTTCGAGGGAACGGCGGATCAGGTGCCCGGGGGAGTGAACGCGGTGGCGGCGATCACGTCTTCGGCCACCAGGTACACGGTCCGCTGCGTGGTGGAGGCGCTGCTCGGAGAGCCCCTGCCCGCCGGCGGCGGATCCATGGCGTCGGTCACGCTCCGGCTCCCCGAGGGATCCGTCGTGAACGCCCGCATGCCGGCGTCGGTGGCCGCGGGGAACGTCGAAACCAGCCAGCGCATCACCGACGTCCTCCTCCAGGCGTTCGGCCAGGCACTCCCGGAGCTCATTCCGGCCCTCTCCCAGGGGACCATGAACAACACGACCATCGGGGGCGTGGACCCACGCTCGGGAGCGCGGTTCGCTTACTACGAGACCGTGGGGGGTGGCATGGGCGCGGGTCCCTCGGCCGAAGGCTTGAGCGGTGTCCATACGCATATGTCGAACTCGCTCAACACACCGGTGGAGGCGCTCGAGCATGCCTATCCGTTCCGCGTGACGCGCTACGGCATCCGGCGCGGTACGGGCGGGGCGGGACGCTACCGGGGAGGAGACGGACTCCGGCGGGACATCATGCTCTTGGGTCCGGCCAGGGTGGCGCTGCTCTCCGAGCGCCGGAAAGCTGGCCCCGCGGGCGCACGGGGCGGAGCGCCGGGTGCACCCGGCGCGAACGTGCTGATCCGCGACGGGGAGGAGAAGTCGCTGCCCGGAAAGGCTACATTCTCGGTCGAGGCGGGCGACGTGCTGAGCATACGCTCGCCGGGAGGCGGGGGGTGGGGCGCTCCGCCGCAGCAGGTCGACTGACCGTCCCCGAGCCATCCCGCGAGCCCGATACGACATGCACCTCCGATTTGCCGCAGTCTGCGACGAAGCCCACGCCACGCCCGAGGGAAAGCTCGAGCTCCACGGCGTCTACCACGACCTCGCCGCGCCCGGCTTCCCAGCCAAGCAGGACCGAATGATGCTCGTGCTGGTGCTGGAGTGGGGCCGAAGGGATCATGGGCGCTTCCGCTTTCGTGCCGACCTCGAGGACGAAGAGGGCACCGCATCGCTCACCGTGGAGGGCGAGACCGAGGTGCCCACGCCCGCGGAGGGCAATCCCCCTTCGAGGAGTCAGCTCCTGATGCCCATGGAGGGTGTGGTCTTTCCGCACCCTGGACAGTACGTGTTTCGGGTCAAGGTGAAGGGCGAGACTCTCGAAGGACCCGGGCTCTTCCTGATGGAAGTCCCGGAGGAGGCCGCAACCGGGTCGTGACGCTGCCCGAAGGATACGAGCGTATCGGCGGCACGCCGGACGTGTCGGCGTTCGGCTGGTCCGGCGTGTCGGCGCTGCTCGCGCGGGCGCTCCGGGAACACGGTAGCCTGCGTGCGTGGGCTGGCTCACTCGCCGACGCCGAGCCTCTGGAAGGCCGGGGCACCGTGCTCGCCGTCGACGCCCCGGCACCGGGTCCGGACGGCCACCCCCGTTGGGCCGTGCGCAGCTACCTGCGTGGGGGCGCCATGGCCGCGTGGCTCGGAGATCGCTACCTGAGAGTGGGCACGTCCCGCCCAGAGCATGAGCTCCGCGCGTCCTGCGCGATTCGCGACCGGGGCGTGCCGACGCCCGCCGTGGTGGCAGGCGCCGTGTACCGGGCCCATCCGTTCCACTACCGCGCCGATCTGATCACGGAGCTCGTGCCGTCGTCCGTCGACCTCGCGGCGGCGCTATGGGGAGGCCCCGGCGGCGACCCCTTGGGCGACCCGACGAAGGCGCTCCGTGCCTCGGGTGCGCTCCTGGCCCGCACGGCGGCGGCCGGCATCTACCATCCGGACCTCAACGCGAAGAACATCGTGCTTCGGACCGGAAGCCCACGGCTGACGGCGCACCTCATCGATCTCGATCGCTGCCGGGTGCGACGCCGGCCCCGCAGCTCGGACGAACAGGCCATGCGCGCACGCCTCGAGCGTTCCCTGCAGAAGCACGCGACGCGGACAGGTGTTCCACTCACGGAAGCGCAGCTGCGCGCGCTCGAGCAGGGCATCCGGGAAGGCGGGTCCGCACGGCCGCCCTCCGACGCACCCGGAAAGACCCCGTGACGGCGATGGACGGAGCGGACGAGCGGCTCGTGCAGGGCGGTTGGAAAGGGCCTCCCGCGGAGGAGATCTGCATCGTGATGCTCTCGGCCATCGGCGACGCGGTGCACGTCCTGCCGGTGGCCAACGCCCTGAAGCGCCATTGGCCGGACACGCGAATCACGTGGGTCATCCAGCCCGTGCCGCACAAGCTGGTCGAAGGGCACCCGGCGATCGACGACTTCGTGGTGTTCCGCCGCCGCTCCGGCCGTGGCGCGTGGCGGTCGTACCAGGAGCTCAGAAAGGCGCTCGCCGGACGCTCGTTCGACTTGCTCCTCGGCCTCCAGGTCTACTTCAAGGCGGGGCTGATCACCGCGCTGGCGCCGGCACGCGTGAAGATGGGCTTCGACCGTGCCCGGGCCCGGGACGCCCAGTGGCTCTTCACGAACCGCCGGATCCCTCCGCACGCGCCACAGCACGTGCAGGACCAGTACTTCGAGTTCCTGCACGCGCTCGGTATCGATGAGCGTCCCGTGCGCTGGAATCTGGAGTTCACCGAACAGGAGCGGGAGGCCCGGAACGCCTTCTTCGCCCGGCTCGACCGACCCGCCTGCGCCGTGGTGGTCGGCACCAGCAAGCCCGAGAAGAACTGGCACGCGGAAGGGTACGCACGGCTGCTCGAGGCCGTCGAACGGGACCATGGGATGCAGCCGGTGCTCATCGGGGGGCCCTCCCGGATCGAGCGGGCCATGGCCGACGAGATCGCGACCAAGACGGGTGCATCCATCGTCGACGCGCTAGGCGACGACCTCCGTCGGCTCGCGTGGATCCTGGACGGGAGCGCGCTCCTCATCTCGCCGGATACGGGGCCGCTCCACGTCGCACGGGCGTTGGAGACACCCGTGGTGGGGCTCTTCGGCTACACGAACCCCAAGCGCTCGGGACCCTACGGAGCCTACCAGGACCTGGTCGTGGACGGGTACGCCGAATATCCCGGAGAGGAGTACCCCCTCACGCACCACTACCGCGACGGCATGAAGCGCGTGACCGTCGACGCGGTCCTCGAGAAGGTCGAGCTCGCGGTGGAGCGCTACGTGCGCGGCTGAGCGTTCAGCCGAGCCACCACGCCTTGGCGGCGAGGAACGCGAAGGCGCCCACACCTCCGAGCAGGGCCTCCCACTCGCGGTTCCGGACATACTGCTCGAAGCGGAAGCCCGCGGTGCGCTCTCTTCCCTCCGGGCGGTAGGGCGTCACGCGGGGAAGAAAAGCCGGGACGCTCCTGGCGTAGGCCAGGTAACGATCTCCGAACAACTCGGTGAGACGCGCCGACTCGACCGCCATCGTCCTGGCGTAGACGCCCACGTAGAACACCACGAACAGCGTGGGCCAGACCCAGTGCCCGCCCGCGAGCGTGACCCCCAGCCCGACGAAGAACGAGCCGACGTAGAGGGGATTGCGCGTGAACGCGTAGGGGCCGGACGTGGTGAGCTGACTTTCCTTGTGGATCGTCCCGGCGGCCCAACCGCGGATCAGCAGACCCAGTCCCGCGACCACGGCTCCGATGGCCAGGAGCTCCAGGGTCGGGCGGGCGAAGACGAGAAACGGGAGGACGAGCAGCCAGACGGCCTTGAGTCGGAGCCGATTGAGATTCACGAGCACGGGAAGGATGAGTGGATCGCGGCTGCGAGCGGACGTCTAACGAGAAACGCGCCGGCTGGTGGTATCCGCCGCCCTGGCTTCCATCACGCGCGCCCTGGAATCGGGGTGCAGCGGCACGCCATCCTGGATCGAGCGGAGGTGCAAGGTGAGCGAGCCCGGGAACTTGGGAATGTTCGACTTGAGGTAGACGAGGATCCGCCGGTCGTCGTCCGTGAAGTGGAGCTCCGCGTCCCCTCCCTCGCCGAACAGACCGTCCGTCTTGATGATGGGCTTCACTACGATCGTGTTGAACGTCCCCGCCTCGGTCTCGCGGCGGTCCTTGCGGATGACCTTGATGACCACCGGATTCCCCTCGTCCTTGAAATAGCGGTCGAGGGTGTAGGTCTCGCCGACCTCGAGAGGCAGCGTCCGGATGTAGTAGATGAAGGCGATATCGTCGAGCGGGATGCGTGACGCCAACGGTCCGAACTCGTCGTTGTCTTCGCGCTCCCACGTGCCCCGGTCCGGATAGAACTCGAAGTGACGGAAGCTCTTGTAGTTGACCTGGTGCACATTCCGGATGTAGCGCCAGCTCTGGAGCGTATAGAGGTCGAACCAGGTCGTGTATTGATCATCGACCCGCAGGCCCATGAGCGATCCCTCGATGCCCATGACGGCGCGGTACGTCGGATTGCCCCGCACGGTATCGACCGGATGCACGCTCATGTGGCCGTCGCCAACCCCGAAGATGCCGACCTTCACGTGGTAGACCAAGTGCTCGCCGGGCCCGAAGGGCGCTTCCGCCACCCAAGGCTCCTCCGCGAGGGAATCGGGCACCGTGGGCGGGACGTGCTCTTGCATCTCCGGTACCTCCTGACCCCCGGCCGCCGCGGCGGCAGCGAGCAGCCAAGCGAGCGCGACGAGCGCGCCCGCGACCAGGGCCTCCCGGACGGGCCGGGCAGCGGCGCGCGTCGTCATGCGGCCTCGGACGGAATCTCGGGCCATACGGACCGACGCAGACGGGCAAGCGACACACAGGTCTGGAACGCCTTGAACCGGGACGGGCGCTGGCGAAGGTCGTAGCGGAAGTTCAACGGCGCCTCGGCGACCCGCCTCGCGTGAGGCAAGAGGTGCCCCAGGAGCTCGACGTTGGCTGCCCAGCCATCCGAGCGGATCAGGAACTCGTCATCCGCCAGGTCCCGGTAGGCCTTCCGTAGCACGATGACCCGGTACGCCCGCATGCCCGCGAACGGGTCGGACACCGGCGACTTCCGGAGCAGGCCCCGCAGGAACACCCCGGCGAACCGACGGGTCCACCGGGCACCGTCGGGCGCGGCCTGCAGCGAGCCGTCTTCGTGGCCCGCGACGATATCAGCTCCACCCTCGAGCACCTTGATGAGCGCGACCATGTCGTCGGGGTCCTCGGTGAAGTCCCCCTGGATGACGACCGCGCAGTCCCGCTTGGGGTACGGCGCGACCTCCGCGACGTGCCGGAGCAACCGCTCGACGGAGCGCCCGTAGCCCAGGCGCTCCTTGGAGCGGAGCACGGTCAGGGGCAGGGCCCGCCGGTAACGCTCGAGCACCTGGACGGTGTCATCGCCCGAAGCGTCATCGTGAACGACGATCTTGTAGTCACGGCCGAACTCGCCCATGACCTTTCGGATCTTCCAGAGGAGGACGCCGACGGTCGAGGCTTCGTCGTGGACAGGGATGCAGACGTAGATCAAGGTAGGATGTCCCTCGCGAGCGAAGTGGATGGGCGGTCGTGCGCCCATCGGTACCTGAAGAGGTTGTACCTAGACGCTCGGTGGCAGTTCCTGCGGAGGCCGGGTCTTCCAGCGTTTGTGCTGCCAGAAATACTGGTCCGGGTGCGCGAGGACGGCCGCTTCGACATGTGCGATGTACGCGGCCGTGAATGCGACGACGTCGGCTTCGAGATCGCCGGTCGGCTCGAACACGAGCGGCTCGATCCGGAACGTGTATCGCTGGCCCCATCCCGGCTCTCGCGTGGAAAACCCCACGAACACCGGGGCGCCGGTGCGCACGGCGAACATCGCCGCTCCTCGTGCGGTCGCAGCCGGCCGCCCGAAGAACGGCACGAAGACGCCGTTCCTGTGGGCGTTCTGATCGCCGGCGATCGCGACCACCCAGCCCCCGCGTAGCGAGCGCAACACCTGCCTGGACGCGTCCCCCATCTCCATGACGCCCAGGCCGAGGCGCTCCCGGGCAGCGAACAGGTCGCGTTCGAATCGCCGGTTGGCCATCCCCTTCGCGACGGCCACGACCGGGATGCCGCGCACCGCGAGCGCGGCTCCACCGACTTCCCAGTTCCCCAGATGGCCCGAAAGGAGCAGCGCACCCTGCCCGGGGTTCAGCGCCTTGACGAGCGCGTCGAGCCCCACGATCTCGATGCGCTCCAGGATGTCCTCCCGAGACCACCGGTCGAACCGGAAGAGCACCGTGGCTTCCCGGCCCAGGTGCCGGTAGCTCCGACGGGCCAGGCGGGCACGCTCCGAGGCGCTCATCTCGGGAAACGCCCATTCCAGGTGCTGGTCCACCTCCTTCCTGCGGATCCGAAGGACGGATCCCGCAAACCCGCCCATCCACGCGCCCAAGCGGACGGCGATGGGCTCCGGAAGCAGCGACATGCCCCCTCGCACGACCCGGAACAACAGGAACTCGAAACGGTGCTTCAGAGGCTCCCGCGTCCCTTCATCCGGCCCGGGCGTGCTCACGTGTCCGGCGACTCCGGATCACGGAACTGCATCTCGTAGAGCCTCCGGTAGGCGCCGCCACGCTCCATCAGCGCGGCATGCGTTCCACGCTCCACGATGCGCCCACGCTCCATGACCAGGATCTCGTCGGCCCGTTGCACAGTCGAGAGCCGGTGGGCGATCACGAAGACCGTGCGCCCCTCGAGCAGCCGCTCGATAGCGTCTTGGATGAGACGCTCGGACTCGGTGTCGAGCGAGCTGGTGGCCTCGTCGAAGATCAGGACCGGGGGGTCCTTGAGGAGCGCTCGCGCGATCGCGATCCGTTGACGCTGCCCCCCCGACAGCTCGACCCCCCGCTCCCCGACCACCGTGTCGTACCCGTCGGACATCTCCTGGATAAACGCGTGCGCGTGCGCCGCGCGCGCCGCCGCCTCGATCTGCTCGTCCGAGGCATCCGGCGCCGCGTAGGCGATGTTCGCCCGTACGGTGTCGTGGAAGAGGACCGTCTCCTGGGAGACGATCCCCAGCAAACCGCGCAGGTCACGCAGTCGCACCTCACGAACATCGTGCCCGTCCACGAGGACCCGCCCGGACGTGACGTCGAAGAAGCGCCCGACCAGATCCACGACGGTGCTCTTTCCCGCGCCGCTCGGTCCCACGATCGCGACGACCGCACCCTTCGGCACGCGAAAGCTGACCCCCTCCAACACCGGCTCGTCGGCCCGGTACGCGAACGAGACGTCTTCGAACGCGATCTCCTGCTCGAAGTCGACGAGCGGGCGCGGGTCAGGGACGTCCCGGATCTCCACGGGCGCATCCAGGAACTCGAAGACCCGCTCGACCGCGATGAGCCCCGGCTGCGCGGTGGCCGGGAACTTGGCGACGTTCTTCACCGGTGCGTAGAGCTTGAGCGACAACCCGAGGAATCCGACGAACTCGGCGCCGGCGAGGTCGCCCGTCAGGACGAGGCGAGCCCCGTACCAGAGCAGCACGCCGGTACCGGCCGCCGCGAGCATCTCGGTCATGGGCGCGGCGGCCGCCCGGGCAAGCTCGGCCCGCAGGAACTGCCGGAAATAACCACCGGTGAGGCCCTCGAACCGCGCTCGCTCGCGGTCTTCCGAGGACGACGACTTGACCAGGCGGATGCCGGCCAACGTCTCCTGGAGGTGCGCGTTCACCTCGCCGCCGAGGTGGAGCACCCGGCGGTCCCGGCGCCGGAGGACGGAGACCAGGGGGCCCCAGATGACCATCGCGCCCGGGATGACGACGAACGCGGCCAGCGTCAGCTTCCAGGAGATGAGGAGCATGGCCGTGACCGCCACGGCGAACTCGAACATCGCGGACACGAGACGGGAGAGCTCGGACGTGACGAGGGTCCGCACCTGTTCGACCTCGGTCGTCAGACGACTCACGATCTGGCCCATGCGAACGCGCCCAAAAAAGACGAGGTCGAGGTTCACCAGGTGTTCGTAAACCGCGTTCCGCAGATCGCGGTTCACCCCCTGCTCCGCGCGAGCCACGAGATACGTTCGCGCGAACAGCACCACGTTCTTGGCCAGGAAGACCACGAGGATGAGCACGATGATCCGGTTCACCGCCGTGAGCGGATCGCCCGAGGGGTCCGCCCAGCGGTACACCGTCGCGTCGAGCAACCGGTCCATCGCGCTACCACTTCGGTCGACCGCCCGCCCTCCCGATACGAACAGCGCTTCGACGAAGGGAATCAGCAGCACATAAGCCGCCGCGTCGAGCACCGCGAAGAGGGCCGTAGCCACGATCGCGGCCGCGAGGACCGGGGCATGGGGCCCGAGGAAGGGGAGCAGCCTGGCTGTGCCGGACTTCAAAGGGCGTTTACCTGGGCGTGAGGCTCGCGACGGGAACGATCATCTCCTCGGGGCTGATGCCGCCATGGAGGAAGGAGTTCCGGTAACGTGCCTGATACTCTCGGAGCTTCGTCGGATAGACGAGATAGTAGTCGTCGAGCGTGATCAGGTAGGTCATGCCCAGTCGTCCCCCGGGCAGACGGAGGTCGCGGGCGTCCGTCGTCGTCAAAGCCGTGGAGGGATCCTCCATGCGCAGATCCTGGCCGAACTTGTAGCGCAGGTTGCTCGTCGCGTCCTTCCTGGCGAAAACGGTGGCCGGGCGCTGACAGAGGATCGACCCGTGATCCGTGGTGAAGACCACTTTGTGGCCCTGCTTGGCCGCTTCCCGCAACACCTGGTAGGCCGTGGACCGCTCGAACCAGGACCGGGTCAGGCCGCGGAGCGCGGTTTCGTCCCGGGCGACTTCCATGAGGATGGGAGACTCGGAGCGCCCGTGCGTCATGAGGTCGACGAAGTTGAACACGAGCGCGATGACGGAGCCGGGGGTCTTCGCTGCCGAGCTGACGCGCGCCTGTACCTGTTCTCCGTGTCGGTCGGAGAAGATCTTCTCGTAGTGGACGGGTACCCGCCGGCCCGTCAGCCGTTCGAGCTGCTCCTCGAGAAGCTCGTCCTCGAACGCGTTCAAGCTTCCCTCGTCGTCCGAGGAGTCCCACCACCCGGGCCGCTGGCGCGCGATCTCGTCGGGGAAGAGTCCGCTGAAGATGGCGTTTCGTGAGTACGGACTGGCGGTCGGCAGGATGGAGTAGTGGTACGCCTCCTCGATATCGAAGTCTTCCGCGAGGAGGGGTACGATCGCTCGCCACTGGTCGAGGCGCATGCAATCGAGCACCACGAAGTACACGGGGTCCTCACCGAGTAGCGGCACGAGGAAGTCGCGCACCAGATCGACCGAGAGGGTGGGTCGTTCTCCCGCACCGTGCATCCAACGGGGATATTCGCGCAGGGCCCAGGCCCCGAAGTCGCGGCGGAGATCGACCATCATGGTGCGGAGCGAGTCGAGCAGGCCGGTCTCACCCGAATCCGTGAGCCGGAGGTCCCAGTCGACCATCTCGGTGTAGACCGCGACGAAGTCGTCCGGCGTGTGTGCGTCCTGGGCCCGGCGGGACAACTCCCCGAAACGTCCCGCGAAGTCCTGGGCGACGCGCTGCTGCCGAATGGAGGAGCCTTCGAGAATGCGCGTGACGACCGACAGCACCTGGCGAGGGCTGGTGGGCTTGACCAGGTAGTCGTCCACCCGCCGCCCGATGGCCTCCGTCATCGTGTGGTCCTCCTCCGACTTCGTGACCATGACCACGCGCTGGTGCGGATCGTGGCGACGGAGGATCTCCAGCACCTCGAGGCCACGCCGGCCCGGCATCTGCTCGTCGAGCAGCACGAGGTCGTAGGGCCGCTCCCGGAGCAGCTCGAGCGCGTCGTCCCCGTTCGGGATCGCATCGACGTGGTAGCCCCGCGCCTGCAGAAAGAGCAGGTGCGGCTTGAGAAGATCGACTTCGTCGTCGACCCACAGGATCCGTTTCACGGGGCGCGTCGTCTGCATGGCCCAAGGAAGCTAACGGCTGATGCGCGGAGGGACACGACGGGGATCGACGTCAGACCCCCGTCAGCCAGGATGCGGTCAGGGTCCGGCGGTCAGAAGATCGAAGTGGTCGTCGACGTCGAAGCCCGCCGCATCGACCCAGTACCGTTGCCCGCGCGAGAAGTGGCCGGTGGTCGGGAAGTAGGGCGGAGGCGCCGTGGCCCCGCACCGGTCGTAGGCGTAGCGCTTCACGTACCCCGTGCCGCCGACCCACCAGATCGTGCCCACCGCTCCGCGCGTGTTCTGGATGATGCCGCCGGTCAGGTACAGGCAGCCGCGCCCCCAGAGCGCACCCTCGCAGCGCTCCGCCCGGGTCGGGCCGCCCGCGTAGCTCTCGACGGTGAACTGGTCGAGCGCGAGCACGATCGCGTGGATGAACTCGTCCTTCGTGTCGTCGTACGTGAACTCGTTGCTGCCGCTAGCGGGGTTCTGGGCCGTGTTCAACGCGTTGTCGGCCACGACGACATCCGTCGCCCCGAAAAGTCCGAGGATGTCCTCGCACGTTCCGACGCCTGGATCCGTCGCGTAGACCAGGTCGTCGCCGATGATGATCTCGTTCGTCGCCGCCAGCGTGACACGGCCCCTGAGCCGGCCGCTGACGACCACCTTCCCGTCGACATGGATGACGCCCTGGAAGCCCGGGTTCATGGTCCGGGACAGCGGAAAGAGGTACTGGGCGTCGGGACGGCCCGCCACGAGCGGGTCGGGAGTCCCGGACCACGGCACCCACTGGCCGACGCCGTCGTTCGCTACGAATCCGCCGAAGATCTCGTCGGACCCCCCCAGGTAGCAGCGGCGGGTGGAGCTGGACAGCGCGGCGACGTAGGAGTCTGGCCCACTCGTGGGATGGTCGGCGGCGGAGATGAACGTGCTTCCGTGATCGTGGCCACAGTGCTCCGCATACCGCATGCCGCCGGAAGGAGGATCGCCCGACAGCCATCGGTGATCGGTGGATCGGTAGACGCGGAAGAAGCCCTCGTTCTCGCCGGTGACGCTTCCGTCCCCGTCCAGATCGATGGCGATGAACTCGATGCGCAGGTATGCCTCCCCCGAGCCGCTCGGTGAGGCCGTCGTGAACGCGGTTCCGGCCGAGGACGCACGAGACTGGAGCGCGGTGAGCTCGGCGGTCTCGGGCATCGCGATCGGTGCGACATTCTCCTCGTAGCCCTTGTGGAAGGTGCCATACGAGCCACCGACGACCGACCCCGCGGTCCGCGTATCGTCGTGGAACGTGGCGCCCGACGAGTAGATCTTGAGGTCGTCGTTGGTATGGACCGGTCCGAAGATCTGATCGCCACCACCGAACGAGATGCTCGATGGCTCGATGTCGGTGAAGTACGCGTAGCGCGCGAAGCTCTCCTGGAAGACCTGGGAGCGCCGGATGGCGACCCCCCCGCCCGCGTCCCTGGCGACCGCCACGATGCTCCCGAAGACGCCGTACTGGCCGGAGGTCACGCCGGTCGGTCCCGCGTAGAGCCAACGCCGCAACCCGGGAATCGGGGTGCCGCTCGCGTCCTCGACCGCAACCCCGTCTTCCAGGATCACGTACCCGCTGTCGGGATAGACCGACGGATCTCCGTTGAGCACGGCGCGAGCCAGCTCCAGGCCACTCAACGCCACACCGTCCAGCTCGCTCTGCCGGTCGTAGTAGCGATTACTCAGGGTATGCGTCGATCCGATGAAGGCCGCGCCCGTGACCATGACCGCTACGATCACCGCCACGAGGAGGACCGTGATGAGCGCGAAGCCTCCGCGGTCCGAAGAGCAGGACCCCGTCGGGAGTGCATTCGTCGATCTTGCGCTGTTGATCATGGGACCACGACGAGGCCGGAGGAGTGTAGCGAGGACAGCGTGGGGGTGCAGTCCTGGGCGGCGACCGCGAACTCGTAGATGGTGCCCGACTCGACGGTGGCATCCTGATACGTGTACGTGCTGGCGCCCGCGGGAACCGCGACATACGGCTCGCCCCAATCGGAGCTGCCGCTGTCCCGGCGCCACAGGACGTAGCGAACCACGTCCTCCTCGCCACCGGCTTCGTCGAGCGCGCGGCCCCACACCAGCTCCACCGCGGACTCGCCCCCGGCGAGCGTGGTGGACGTCGCGATCAGCGTATCGCCGAAGAGGGGCGGCGAGCCGCAGGTGCTCAGCACCGACCGACCCGCGTTCGGGAACCCGATGCGCCGCTCCACCCTCACGGATCGCTCGTCCTCTCCGACCAGCCCGTTCGTGGCGATCACCGTGAGTCGCACCGCACGCAGGCTGTCCGCCATCGCGGAAGCCGCAGTGTCGGCAGGAGACAGATGGAGCGGCTCCGAATGGTGCACCGGCAGGACGCTGTCCGGCACGGATACGAGTGCGGACGTGCCGTCCGGCTCCAGGACTTCCCGTTCGAAGGAAAAGAACGGAGCATTCACGTCACGGAGCAGATGGCGCGCGACCACCTCCGCGGCGGCGCCGTTGATCTGCCTGTGCAGCACGAAGTCGTCGGTTCGGGCCGTCGTGGTGTCGGGCGCGAAGTAGAACGTGAGCATCTCGGCGGGGCTCACGATGCCCGGGCCGACTTCGTAGACGGTGTCGGCCGCCGTGACCGATGTCGTCGGAATCGTGAACGAGGTGCCCGGAGCCCGGACCTGCCCCGCGGGCGCGCCCGGATCGTGGAACACCGCGAACGGGTCGCCCGCCACGTTGGTGGCGTAGTCCGCCGAGAACGTCACGACGTCGGCATCCGCGTACACCAAGGAAGGCTGATTGCCCGGTACGTTGGTGCCGAGGGTCTCCAGGTCCTGGGTCAGCAGCGTCACCGCGTAACGGGCGTTCCGCAGCGCGCTCATCCGTTCGAGCGCCGTCTGGAAGGCCGTGTTCTGCTGCGCCATGAACGTCAACGCGACAGAAATGATGACTCCGAAGATGGTCAAGGCGACCAGAAGCTCGATCAACGTCATGCCGGCCCGGCCCCTGGGCAGACGCGACACCCGACCCACTCCGAGCGCGCTCATGGTGCGGCCACCACGCGACTGCGCTCGATCGGGGAGGGCAGACCCGGGCCCGTCACCACCACCGTGACCACCTTGTAGTCGAGCGGGTCGGGATCGGTGATATCGACGTGTTCCACTGTCGTCGTTCTCGTGAATCCGGCGATCGGAACGTCGTTCTCGACCCCCGCGTAAAGGCTGTCCAAATCCGCGTATCGGCCGTCCAACTCGACCCTACCGATCCGGTCGTCCGCGGCGTACAGGGCCTGTGCCCGTCGCTCGGCTCCGGCAGCGGCGGTGGTCAACTGCGTCGCGGATCCCGCCAGACCGAGCACCGCCGTGGTGAGGATGAGGAGCGCCACGATGACCTCCACAATCGTGAAGCCCGCGCGTGCGCTCAGCATGACGCCTCCCAAGCCCCCGTCCGGTAGGAGAAGCACCGCAGCTCCCCTGTCGACCGCTCGAGTCTGAGCGCGCGTGCCGCCACGGCATCTTCGGACATCGAGCCCTCGAGGGGTCTCAGGTAGATGCGGCCCGCCTCACTGGCGCTTCCGTTCCGCCTGAACGCGACCCTCGGCCCGGCACCGGCGTCGGCGAACGTGGCGGTCGACGTGGAGGGGTCTCCCACCATCCCCGGAGTCGAGCCGAGCCCGAATCCGACCGTCTCGGGAAGCTCGATCCGGCGAACGTCCTCGCCCGTGTCGACCACGCCGTCGTTGTCTCCGTCGCGGTGTACCTCCAACGCGCGCTCGGCGAGGAGAAACGTCACGATCACGTCATGCTGACGCAGCACCGCGAGCCTTTGCGCGGCGTTCAGTCCGGCCATGACCTCCTGGGCACCGGAATCCGCCCGCCACCGGCCCGGGGCGAACAGAGGCGCGGCCATCGATGTGAGCACACCGGCGACCACCAGGACCACGATGACCTCGACCATCGTGAATCCTCGACGCTTCGACGTGCTCGCTCGCCCCAGCATACCCAGCCTCCATTCGGTGGTGCACCTGCCGTCGCCCAGGCTAGGCGCAAGGCCCGTGCCCGGCGCGGTAGCGCACCAAACACCAAAGGCGATGCCGATTCCCCGAGGATTCACGCCGATGAGACGCCGTGCGCGCAAGCAAGGAGTACGTCACCCCGGAAAGGATTGCCAGATCGGCGCCTTCCCGCTCGCTCCCCCATGGATATCTTCGAGAAAAGGCATCCTTCAGCCGAGAAGAACCATGAAGCTGGTCGCGACGGAGAAGCGGGAACAGAACCGGGCGCTCGTCGACCCGTGGACGGCCGTGCACCTCGCCGCGGGCCTCGCGGCGGGACTCGTGGGCGTCCGCAGGGACGTCTCCCTCTCGACCGCGGTCGCCTACGAGGTGGTGGAGCAGTATGTCGAGCGGCAAGGGTGGGGCCAGGAGTTCTTCCAGACCAGCCGCCACGAGTCCCTCTCCAACGCGGTGATCGACGTCGCGGCGTTCGCCCTTGGCCACTGGCTCGGCGAGGCGTGGAACGGGAGCGGCCGGTCTACATGATGATGCGGTAGGGGAACCACGCCGCCACAGGCGCTCCGGCCCGCGTCGCCGGCCGGAAGACCCACTCCGAAGCCTCCTCGACGAGCCTCCGGTTGAAGTCACGATTCCGGGTGGGCGGCTCGAGGCGCGTGGAATCCGCCACCACCCGGCCCGCCGCGTCGACGAACACCCACACCTGGATCTCGGTCCCCCGCAGATTTTCGTTCGTCGTCCTCGGAATGATCATGCCCCGCGGCGAAGGCGGCATCAGCTCGTCCAGCCCGGTGTCCGTGGCGCCCCGGTTCCCACCTCCCGTGCCGATCTCGACCCCGGGCGCCTCGGCGAGGCCCGGCGCATCTCCAAGCAGCTCGGCCGGATCGATCCGGGGAGCGTCGTCGAACTCGACGATCTCGACGGTGGCTTCCACCGCGATGGGCACCGGCGGAGGAATGACCGGCACGGACTCCGCTTCCCGGAGGTTGAGCGCCTGCATCGCGCCCGCGGCGGCCCTGGGATCGCCCCGCTCGGGGCCGACGGCGGACAGCGCTGGATCGGGCGTGACGCCGCCACGCCACAGCAAAAAGAGCGCGACGTGCGCCAGCAAGGAAACCGCAAATCCCACGCGCCATACGCGTCGTTCCCGGCCGCGTCGACCCCGAATCGAGGTGGCATCGTTTGTAGCCATGGCGTAGAAACATTCCTGGGCCGTGGGGCGAGTCGTGCTCGGTGGATCACGTCATTGTACTGGAGCAGGGCCGCCAGAGTTTCCCCGCGAGTCCATGTGCCCGTAACACGCGCACATCCATTTCCTTGACTTTCCACGGTGAGGAGCCGTAAGGTGCGAGTCGGTGCGTGCGTTCATGCGCACTCCCAACAGCGCTTGTTCGGATGACGATGTGGTGGAGTGGTGGAAAGCCGTGATCACCCTCAGCCTCGACGGGGAGCCGTTTCCCAGTCTGGGTCGAGGGTGTCCTCTGCCTGTCTGCGTCCGCTTGCGATAGAAGTTCTTTCGATCCCACACCAGGAGGTTCCTATGGCGCTCGATGTTCGAAACGAGCCCACCCGCCGGTCCAATGGCGTGCAACGCAAGGGGCTGCTCACGAGCTTGATGACGCTCGCGATGCTGGCTCTCATGACGGTGCCCGTCCAAGCACAAACCGGCCAAGTCACCGGAAGGGTCCTCGACGCGCAGTCGGGCGGCCCTCTCTCCGAAGTCCAGGTCTACATTCCCGGGCTTCAGCTCGGAGCGCTGTCCCGCGCGGACGGCCGCTTCCTCATTCTCAACGTTCCCGCCGGCACGCACGAGCTCGTCGCCGAGCGGATCGGTCTCTCGTCTGCCACCGAGAGCATCACGGTCGCGGCCGGCAGCACGGTCACGATCGACTTCAGCCTCGAGTCGGCCGCGCTCGGCCTCGACGAGATCGTCGTGACCGGCGCCGCGGGTTCGGCCCGTCGGCGGGAGATCGGTAACTCGATCACGCAGCTCAACATCTCCGAAGTCCGAGACCGTCCGGCGGATGTGAGCACCCTGCTCCAGGGCTCCGCGCCCGGTATCGAGATCACCGGCGGGACCAGCTCCCTCGGCGGGGGCAAGCAGATTCGTCTGCGCGGCAACTCCAGCGTGGGTATGTCGAACCAGCCGATCATCTATGTGGACGGCGTCCGCATGATGGACGGCGGGTTCCCCCGCGTCGGCACTCCGGGAATGGTGCAGGGTCGTGGAGCCCGGCTCACCGCGAGCCCGCTCGACAACATCAACCCGAATGACATCGACCGCATCGAGGTCATCAAGGGCTCGGCCGCGACGACGTTGTTCGGCACCGAGGCCTCCGCGGGCGTGATCCAGATCTTCACGAAGCGCGGATCGACCGGCGCGCCGGTCTGGACGGCGGAGATGCAGCAGGGCACGGGTTGGGCCAAGCAGTACGGAGCGAACGGTCTCAACTACATGAACATGGAGCACTTCTTCCGTGCCCCGTGGTGGGGCGCCGGATACGACGGTGGCGAATTCGGGCGGGACTGCGTCGTGGACAACGCTCCCGACAACCCGGACTCCTCGTTCGACGAGACGCAGAACAATTCGGTGTGGCAGGGTGCCAACTCCTCTCTGGAAGGCAACTGCCGCTACCCCGGCGCCCAGTGGTACCAGACGTACAACATGTCTGTGCGAGGCGGCGGCCAGGGGCTCCAGTACTTCCTGTCCGGCGCGTACCAGGACGACACGGGCATGCTGCCGTTGGACGAAGGCGAGAAGTACAACCTGCAGGCCAACTTCACGATGTCACCCACGGACGACATCCAGATCCAGTGGTCGACCGGCCTCACGCGCCAGTGGTTCCAGAACACGCCCTCCGGCAACAACCTGTCGGGCCTCGAGCTCCAGGTCATGCGTCAGGAGCGGAACTACCTCTCGAACGGAGATCCGCGGGAGCTTGCCAAGCTGCTGGATTACGACTTCCAGCGCTGGATCGAGCGGGTCACGACGGGCGTGACGGTGAATTACACGCCGATGACGGATCTGACGAACCGCTTCACCGTCGGATACGACTACAATCAGCAGGAAGTGCGGAACCTGATGCCCATCGGGTTCTGGGAGCTCCCCGAGGGCTCCGTCGTTGCTGATGTGTTCCAGAAGCGGTTGCTGACCTTCGACTACGTCGGCTCGTACCGCTTCCCGATTACCGAGACGATCCGCTCGAACTTTTCCTGGGGTGGTCAGGCGATCGGTGACGATCTGCGTCAGGTCACCGCCTCGGGGCAGAACTTCCCGGGCGCGGTCGAGCCGACGGTCAGCTCGGCAGCCGTGCGGCTCTCCGAGGAGTCGCGGGAGAAGGTCTGGAATGCGGGCTTCTTCTTCCAGAACGTGTTCGACATCTCGGACCGGTATTTCCTCACCTTCGGCGTGCGCGTGGACGGCAACAGCGCGTTCGGTGAGGGCTTCGGACTCCAGACATACCCCAAGGTGAGCGGGACGTGGGTCATCAGCGACGAAGCGTTCTGGCCCGAATCGTTCGGCAGCATCAAGCTGCGGTCCGCATACGGTCAGTCGGGCCGGGCCCCGGGAACGTTCGACGCCGTTCGGACGTGGAATCCGGTGGGCTTCATCGGACGTCCGGCGTTCCAGCCGGACAACCGCGGCAACCCCAATCTCGGCCCCGAGGTGACGTCCGAGTTCGAGGTGGGTTTCGACGGCTCGTGGATGAACGACCGCCTGTCGGCGACGTTCACCTACTTCAGCCAGAAGACGACCGACGCGCTCATGGACGTGTCGGCCATTCCCTCTCTCGGCTTCGGCAGCAGCCAGCTCGAGAACGTCGGTGAGCTGGAGAACAAGGGAATCGAGCTGCAACTCGACGGCACCGTGGTCCAGGGCGCCGATTGGGGCGTCGACCTCGGCCTCGGCATCTCCACGAACTATTCCAAGGTCCTGAGCCTCGGGGGTAACGAGCCCTTCAACGCCCTGAGCGGGCGCATCATCGAGGGCCACTCGGTGCCGGTGGGCTTTGACCGCCGGGTCGCCAACCCGGACGAGATCGGCAACGGGTTCACGACCGATGAGTATCTCAACGACGGCGAAAACGTCGTGATCGCACCGATCTTTCCGACGCACTTCGTGACGCCGACCCTTTCGGTTCGGACTCCGGGCAACATCACGCTGTCCGCCCGGGGTGAGTACCGGGGTGGCAACATGGTCGAGATCAGCCCGATCCCGGTCGGCCGCTCGGTACGCTCGCCGCTCTGCTTCCCGTACTACACGGATCCGCAGAACGACATCACGCTGAGGGAAAACATTCCGGCCATCTGGCGGGAACGCTGCTCCACGTCGTTCAACGACGACTACTGGTTCGACGCGGACTACTTCAAGCTCCGCTCCGTCAGCGCCACGATTCCGGTCGACTTCGCGTTCCCCGACCGAATCTCGAACGCGACGCTCACGATGGTCGTCGCCAACGCGTACGACTGGTACCGCGAGATCCCGTGGTACGACGTCGAGCTGGTGCCCGACAACGGCATTGGTCAGGAGGGCTTCGGCAACGCCTCCGAGCGCTCACCGGCGCCCGCCACCTTGCGTATCTCCCTCCGCGTAACGTTCTGAGGAGGGACTCCAGACCATGAGAGACATGAACCAATACACGACACACGCAAGAGCCGGCCTTCTGGGCACGATCGCTGTGCTCACGGCCCTCACGACGGGTTGTGACGTCACCAACCCCGGGCCCATTCAAGACGCGTTCCTCGCGGACGAGGAGGCGCAGATCGGCCTGATCTTCGGAGCACAACGCTCCATCGCGACTCAGTACGCGAGTGACGCGTTCGACTTTTCCCTGGTCGGACGAGAGATGTTTCCCGGCGGACAGACCGGGGCATGGGGTGCTCCCGTACCCATTCACGCGGGACACATCCAGCGTGATTACGACAACGGGAGCTTCGACAACATGCACGAAGCCCGCTTCATCGGGGAGACCGCCATCGCGCGCTTCACCGAAGCGGGCGCGAGCGACTTGAGGATGCACCAAGCGCACCTGTGGACCGCATGGGCGTACCGGATCCTCGGAGAATGGTGGTGCGACACCGTGCTCCCGAGCACGGACCCATCGGCCACGGAACCGCCCGAGTGGATCCCCGGCACCACCGACCCCTACTTCGACCGGGCGGTGAGCAACTTCACGGCGGCGCTCGGGTTCGCGTCGTCCGCCGCCGAGCGCCATGCTGCGCTCGCGGGACGCGCTCAAGCCCACCTGTGGCTGGGTAACTGGGGCGAGGCGTTCGCGGACGCGCAGCAGGTCACGGACGAAGCGTCCGAGGACTTTGCGGTCCTCATCGAACAGAGTGGGGGCGAGAGCGCTCTGTACAACCACCTCTTTGAGTCGAGCAGCGGTGTCTTCCGCTCGTATACGGTGCAGTTCACGTTCTTCCATGACTATTACGCCGACACGGGCGATCCGCGCACGCCGTGGTACATCGATCCGGAATTCGATGTCGCGGTGGGAAGCCTCACGGGCTACGGTCAGGTTCCCTACCTCCCTCAGGGCAAGTTCCTGAGCCGGGACGACGATATCAACATCGCCTCGTGGGCGGAGATGAAGCTCATCCAAGCCGAAGCGATCCTGCGCGGCGCGGGTGGGGGCGACATCGGCGACGCCATGACGCTCATCAACGAAGTGCGCACACGGAACGTCAGCGATATCGATGAGACGCCTCTGGATGCGTATCCAGCTCCCGCCAACGCCGCGGAAGCGTGGACTTTCCTGATGCAGGAGCGCGGTATCGAGCTCTGGCTCGAGGGTCGCCGGTTCGCGGACGAGCGCCGTTGGACCGCGCTCGACACGCCCGGAGATCTTCAGCTCCCGCAGTGGGAAAACGATATGCCGGCGGGCAGCTTCACCACGCTGTTCACGGACTTCGAGCGTGGGCCGCTCTGTTTCGGGATTCCCAACTCAGAGCGTGACCGCAACCCGAACGTGCCGCAGGTCTCGAACTGATCTGACGGAAGTACGGGTCATGGAAGAACGGGCGTGGGGGGGGGGGGGG